>JAFNJB010000016.1 GCA_017601245.1 Candidatus Brockarchaeota archaeon | reverse complement strand
TTCTAGATGTCGAAGTATAAGTAGAATTCGTAGGGGTGTGGCCTTGCTGAAACCTGCAAGTATTCGTTTAAAGCATTATCTATAATGCTATCTAAAAGCTCGTTTGAGAAGATCGGTTTCAGAAACTCATTGTCGCTCTTCAAACATTCAACAGCCTCTTTAAGGCTTCCCGGAAGCTCCTTTATTCCTAGCTGTTTTCTTCTCTCAGGAGTGAGATGATAAATGTTCTCATCCACAGGATCACCTGGATCAATCTTCTTCTTTACTCCGTCTAGTCCTGCGCTCATTATTGCGGCGAAGCAAAGGTAAGGGTTACACGAGGGGTCGGGGGTTCTAAACTCCACCCTCTTCTTAGGCGCACTGCCCACGCCCTTCTCGTAGACGGGGATTCTAATGTTCGCAGACCTGTTGCTCCTACTCCAGGCTATGAATACTGGTGCCTCATATCCTGGTACAAGCCTCCTGTAGGAGTTAGTTGTAGGGTTGGTTATCGCCGTCAAGGCCCTGCTGTGTTCAAGTAATCCTCCTACGAAATACCTTCCAAGCTGGCTGAGCTCAGCATACTCGTCTTCAGCATCGTAGAAAAGGTTGATGAGCTTTCCCTCTTCCACGAGTTTTGCAGGACTCGGGTTCCCTCCCCATAGGCTTACGTGAACATGCATCCCGCTAGCATTGTCTCCAAATATTGGCTTTGGCATCATCGTCGCAACCATGCCCTGTTGAAAAGCAACGTTCTTAATGACATACTTAAGGGTCATGACGTTATCAGCCATTTTAACAAGCCTATCTCTAACCATATCTATCTCACACTGGCCTGCTGTAGCAACCTCGTGGTGGTGGGCTTCGCATGCTACTCCAAAATAATCCTCCATTATACGTGTGACTGTAGAACGGTACTCCATTAACGTATCGTGTGGTGGAACAGGGAAATAGCCTTCTTTAAACCTGATGGGATAGCCTTCTCCAGAAGACCATGCTGCTTCAGGAGACTCTATACTGTACGATTGGCCTCTGTAAGGGTTTAAAACATCCCAAGTAACCCTCTTGAAGACAAAGAACTCTAATTCAGGCCCCCAGTAGGAAAGAAAACCCTGTTCTAAAGCATATTCTTCGGCTTTTTGAGCAATATACCTAGGGTCTTTCAAAAGCCTTCCACCACCGTATCCCTTATAGACGTCGCAAAGGAGCCTTGCAGTTTTATTCTCGGGGCTTGACCATGGGATTATGGCAAAAGTGGAAGGATCTGGTTTTAGAACAAGGTCCGATTCGAAAATTTCTACGAATCCTCTAATAGAAGAACCGTCGAGTTTAGGGACTCCTTCTATGAAATAACTGCTCTTAAACCTTATTGCTGGTATGGTGATGTGTTGTAGACGTCCGGGAACGTCTGTGAATTGCAAGTCTATGAACCTAATTCCTTCTTCAACTATTTTCTGCATTACTTTTGAAGCTACTTCTTCTTGCGTCAATTTACAAGGTGCGGCTGTAAAGATCGGTATATAAACTTTATTAACATTGTTTTTCTAAAAGATTTGGTTACTGAAAAAAGTAACAAAATTTTAAGCTATTTTTGGACAAATGTTTAGAGTTTAACGGTATTATTCCATCAATTTCATATCCTCCATTTTAACCAGACAGTGTGGTGCAAAAACATCTACATCTAAACCCATTTCTCTTAAAGCAGCTGTGGGAGTGACTCCACTTATTATAGATATTCCGCACCTACCTACACCGACTGGTATTCCAAGCAGAGGCTCCTCCGGGTGGCCAATTACTGAAATGACTTTCCAACCTATGGAAGAAAGTTCGGAAAGTATAGATTCAGCCTTATCAAGTGCTTCCTTGGGTATTTCCCTATAGTTAGCTGGGATTATTCCCGTTCCTGTGTTTAAATAGCTTATTATCGAAGTCATATTCCTATAAGTGAATACTTCTAAGGGTGGTACGGTTGTTCCTTCATAAGACATTAATTCAATAAACCTAACGGGCGTCTTGTTTACAAATTGTACGAGCCCACCGTATTTTAATATTAGAGGTATTCCAGAGCGTATAAAAATACCGTCAATAGTTAAGTTGCAAACAGTAAGGATGGCGGATTTCCCCTTTTCGACAAAAATGTTCTCGTAACTCTCTTCTTCATCTACGATCTTCAAATACGGTGCCAGGAGTAGCCTTGCTTGATTTAGACGTTTTAGAACATCCAATGCCTTATCCATATTCTTCTTATCTAAGAGGGTTACGTTTGCAACTACTCTCCCCCTACCAGACCTGGGTGTAAATGTTACTGAATATGCGAGGGAAAGATACCTTGTTAATACGAAGTCTAGACGTTGGTAAGTCAGAGAATTCACAAGTTCTCTTAAACCCAACTCAGTTATTGAACGACCGTTTTTACCATGACTCTGTACCAATCCCTCTTCCTCAAAAGATTTTAAATAGTTTCTTACAGTCCTTTCGTTTATAAACATCCCTCTCTTAACCAATTCCCTGGTTATTGTGGTAGAACCAATCGGACTATTGTTTTCACTCAGAATCTTAAGTATCTCGATCTTAATACGTTCTTGAAAGGAATTTTTAACCATTGAATTAGACATGCTTCTCATATACTTATATAATTTTCTACCCGTCTTGTCGTTTCTCTAAAAGATTTATGAACTTACAGTTGATTGTTACAATATGAATTGGGAGAGTATTATTGACGAATACGGTTTGCTGATTGAGAATAAGCTGGAAGAAATACTAAGAGATGTTGTCAACAATGCTGATAAATATCATCCGTTTATAAGCAGAGCATATGCCAACCTGAAGGAGTTTTCTTTTAGGAGGGGGAAACGTCTAGCCTCATGCAGTACTCTCTTAACCTATAAGGGGTATACTGGGACAATAGATGAAAGGATACTATCTGTGTGTAGTGGAATAGAGCTTTATCGTCAGAGTATTTTGATTCACGATGACCTTGTGGACGTAGAGGAGACTAGAAGGGGAGGGAAAACAATCCACAAGGCTTTTGCAGAAGAGTTTGACGAGAGGCTTGGAGAGGGGGTTGCTGTTTTCCTAGGGGACATCGCATACTCTCTGGCTGTCCAAGCCATAATGGATTCTGGTTTCCCAAAGAATAAGGTTAATGATGTTATACGGCTATTATCAGAAGGTTATAGGGAGGTTAATGAAAGCCAGATTCTCGACCTGCTTTTTGAATACAAGGATGTTGATGTAGATGAATGGCGTATCATGGCTTCTAAGAGAGCTGCCTCGCTCTTTAAAGTGACAATGTTGACGGGAGGGATACTTGGAGAAGCCCCTAAAGAAGACTTAAAATTGCTGAAGGAAGCTGCCGTAAGAATAGGTTATGCTTTCGATATTCAAGACGATATAATAGATACCTTCGCCTCCGAAGAACAGTATGGGAGACCTCCTTGTAGGGATATAGCTCTAGGAAAGAAGCCTCTCCATATTGTCTATACTCTTAAAACGGAGAATCCTGAAGTCAGAAACCTGTTCAAAAGCCTAAGGAATATGAATAAGCTTAGTCAGGAAGAAGTTGATAAAGTTAGGAGGGTAATTAGGCTTACGGGCGGATTGGATAATGCTAAAAACGATTTAAAGAAGTATGCGGAGGAAGCTAAGGAATTGATTTCTAAAACTAGTATGAACAAGGAGACTAAAGACTTCTTTAACAATTTGATCAACTATATAGAGAATAGTCTAGATTGGTACAGGTGAAAACTAGAGAGTTTTATTTACTTGTTACTAAGTCTTTATCTTCTGACAAACTATAAATGATACTACTGAAACATATAGACCTCTACCCAATCTCCCTTTTCAATAGTATCAGCATTTTCAGGTATTACAATGTAACCGTCTGCTTCGGCCATGCTTGTTATGGCTGAAGATTCTTTGAAAACAGGCTCTGCCTCTCCATCTATTAGCCTGACTGTGAGGAATAGCCTTCTTCCAAGAGTAGCAACCACTCTCCTAGCAAGCCTAGCCTTAACTACTCTCGGACTTATTTCTGGGAGCCTAGCCAGCCTCCTTAAAACTGGCCTTAGGAATAAGTATGCATTGCTTAAGCATGATGTAGGATGCCCAGGCATGGCTAGGACAATTTTACCATTGAAGACTGCTCCTATTGTTGGCTTACCAGGCTTTACTTGAACACCATGGAAAAGAACCTCGCCCCTCCTGTTTAAAACATTGTAAATAATGTCTTTAGCACCAACAGAGCTCCCCCCAGTTATTACGATCAAATCGTTTTCAGAACCCTTTTCCAAGGCTTTCTCTACTTCTCTCTCATCGTCTGGAACAATATCGTGTATAATGGGTATTCCACCATTCTCCTTTACTATTGCAGCAAGAGTGTGAGAGTTTATGTCGTAAACCTGCGTGGGAGATTTTCTCTCACCAACTTTAGCAAGCTCATTTCCAGTTGGAATTATTAGAACACTAGGCTTCTTGTAGACCTTAACTTTACCTATTCCCAGCGCTGCTAAAACCCCTATTTTGGAGGCATTGAGGTAATCCCCCTCTTTTACAACCTCTTCACCCTCAGGTATGTCCGAACCCTTTTTAGAAATATTCTCACCAGGGTATACAGGCTTATACACCATTATTTCATCGTCAACACGTTCCGTATGCTCATACATTACCACAGCATTACCGCCCTCTGGGATTATGCTTCCAGTAGCCACTTGCACGCATTCACCCGGCTTAATGGATATCTTTGGTTCCTCATCTACTCCAACGCTTCCAACAATCCTTAGCCTAACCGGATTAAACTGGCTAGCACTGTAAACATCCTCGGCTCTTACGCAATAACCATCCATGGCAGACCTATCAAAAAGGGGGACATCGAAAGGCGCTTTCACGTTTTCTGCAGAAACCCTTCCAGAAGCCTCATCTAAATCAACCTCTTCAACAGCCTCAACCTGCTTTATCCTGCTATAGACCAATTGGAGGGCTTCCTCAAGAGATACCAGCAAACGGAATGTTTTCATTTCAAAAAATAATCGAGATGTTCCTATAATAAGCTTTAGAATGTTTGGAAAAAGTGGTTTTTAAAACATCAACTTGCCACTTCCCATGAATCACATGGTGGTTAAATAGTGTCAGTTGAGAGAGTGAGTCTAAACTCCTATCAAGATACTGCCTCAAGGTGTTGCACTAGGATCGTTTTTTTACATTCTTAAGCTCATGAAAGAGGGTTTTAAAACCTTCCGTTGAACTTGATTATAAAAACTCCCTCTTAATGAGTTCAAGGGAATGAGGTTTGAAGCCTGATCTTTACGTAATTGCAAGAATCATTAAAATACTTAGGGAGAACAGCAGGATGAAGAAGACAAATCTTGCAACAGCCTCTGGTTTAGCATATGATAAGTTGACAAAGTATTTAGAGTGGATGATGGAAAAGGATTTTGTAGAAATTGATTCTGAAGGATTTGTCTATTTAACAAGTAAAGGGAATAAGGCGTATGAAGAACTGGTAAAGTGGATTCTGGAACATATTGGTAGATTAGAGTTCCCGAGGTTTTGACTCCTTTTCACGTAATTTCTTATAGGTAAAGTACCATAGAAATCCTGTACTGCATACAAAAATCCCCCATGCTATTATGCTTATTCCCAAGCTAAGTGTCAAAACAATGCTCATTAATAATCCAAGAATACTGGAAAAAGGTTGGAAGTATGATTTAATTCTTCTTCCTGCAGAATTGTATAATTTCAAAGCTGAGCAATTCGTAAAGATGTGTGTGAAAAGTATGCAAAAGCTTCCCAACGAAGCTAAGCTGGATATATCCACGGTCAAGACTAGTGTTGTCATTATGGCTCCGGATAGGAGAATAGAGTACGCAGGAGTTTCCAACTTTTCATGAATCTTTGAGAGAAATTGTGGAATCTCCCCATTTCTTGCCATCGCGAAGAATACTCTTGACTGTCCCATGATCGAAGTTAGAACAACGCTAAATGTTGCGAGAAGCGCTCCTGCTTCAACTATACCGCTTAAACCTAGTAATTTAGCAGCATCCCCAATAGGTGTGGGCGAGTCGCCAAGGGTCTCATATCCCATTAATCCTAACGCAGTTATGGAAGTCAACAAGTAGATAATAGTTGAAATAGATAGGGAGAGCATTATTGCGAGAGGTATGTTCTTTTCAGGTTCTTTAACTTCCTCAGCGACTGTGCTTATTCTCGGAAAACCTATGTAAGCAAAGTAGAAGAGCCCGGCTGCTTGAAATACTGGAATAATTCCGTGTGGAAAAAGGTTTTCGAAATTAGAAAGACTTACTTTAGGTAACCCCATTAGTATAAAGAGCAGGAGTACTCCTATTTTCATGACAACTATCAGATTATTCACAACAGCTGCTTGTTTTACTCCTATTATGTTAAGAAGAGCGACTATGAGTACTAGCATCAGGGCCCCGATTTTAAAAGGTATTATACTGAAGGCTGATGAAAGATAATAGCCGAACCCGAGGCTGGCGGTTGCACCCATGACGATGTTTCCGAAGATCCACGTCCAGCCTAGAACAAAACCAAGGGAATGAGAAAGCAGTTCATGGCCATATTCATATACTCCGCCCGCTTTTGGGAAAGCCGCTCCCAACATGGCGAAGCTTAGTGCAGTAAAAATTGCACTCATACCTGAAACCATGATGGAAAAAATAACTGCGGGACCAGCCATGTCGCTTGCAATCCCTATCAAAACGAATATTCCTGCTCCAATTATTGCACCAAGCCCTATTGAAACTGCATCCCATAGTCCGAGTTTTCTCTTTAGCACAGGTTTTGTTTGCCCTTTTTCCAACAATATTAGACTTAAAGGCGTATTGTTTTGCTTTTATAAGGATTTATTGTTCAAAAACCCTTATTTTTCCAGTTTTTCTTTTTACTCAAGCTTTATAAATACCGAATAAACTCTATTATTTGTGGATTATAATCCAAGAAAAATAGAAGAAAAATTGGAACAATGGCTTGATGGAAGAGAAGCCATTATAATAAGAGGGCCTAGACAAAGCGGCAAGACAACTCTATTACTGCATCTGAAGGAAAAATATGGTGGCCATTATGTAACTCTTGAGGATGAAGATGCGTTGAAGTCTTTTGAAAATGCTCCAAAGGAATTCGCAAGTCGTTTCCTCGGAGAAAAAAGAAACAACCTGTTTATAGATGAGGCTCAATACTCTAAGAAAGCTGGAAAGATAATAAAGCAGATTTTCGACCTTTTTTCAGACAGATTAAAATTTTTCATCACCGGCTCGGGTTCTTTTGATGTCAGGGTTGAAATAGGAAAATACCTGGTCGGTAGAGCTATATATTTTGAACTTCTACCATTGGATTTCGAAGAATTCTTACTTTGGAAAGCAAGAGATTTACAAAAGATCTTCCGAATGTATAGAGAAGCAGTCAAAGAATTCATCTTAGAAGAAAAAACTATTGATGTAAGCCCTGCTTTCGAATCGGAGTTTAAAACTCTACTTCAAGAATATCTGATTTTCGGCGGCTTTCCAGCAATCGTAAAGACTGATGATAAGGAAACGAAAAAAGAGCTTCTGAAAAATTTGATAAGAACATACATAGAGAAAGACGTCTTCTTTTTCTTTAACGTGAGACATATGGAGAAGTTTCGGTCTCTTATCACGTATTTAGGTCTCAATACT
Organism: Candidatus Brockarchaeota archaeon; assembly: GCA_017601245.1. GTDB lineage: Archaea > Thermoproteota > EX4484-205 > EX4484-205 > JAAOZP01 > JAAOZP01. Next base: position 13,695 of record JAFNJB010000016.1, on the reverse strand, counting down.
GGTTCCATATTAGAGATTTCTTCTATCTGCAGAGAATTGAAAATGGATTACAAAACTGTTGAGAGCTATATATCGGTATTAGTATCAACCGGCATAGTCAACCTAATTCCGCCTTTCTACAGAAACCTTACTACCGAACTTAAAAAAGCCAAAAAAGCATATTTCATAGACACAGGGCTTAGAAATGCTGTAATCGGCAATTTCCTACCCGTTGAAAATAGAACTGATAGGGGAGCCCTCTTAGAAAACTTTGTACTCAATGAGTTGAAATCCCTCTTTACAGACAATAGGTTGAGCTATTGGCGTACAGCTGGAAAAGCAGAGGTTGATTTCATCCTGCGTCTAGAAGACAGACTAATACCAGTGGAAGCAAAAAGCACAGCAAAAATTGAAAGAGGCTTTCTAAGCTTTCTGAAAACGTACAAGCCATCACGAGCCTTAGTTATTTCTGAGCATGAATTTAAGACCGTTGAGATCGAGCAGACAAAAGTAGCTTTCATCCCCTATTTCTTCATTTAAAGTCTTATGGTCGTAAAAATATGATTCCAAACTTGTTGTTGTTTTAGGGATCGAAAAGCTCGAAGTCAAGTGTTTTTCCATTAAGCTCTACCTTCAACTTGTTTAAAATATATCTACCAATTAGAGCGTCCTGCCTATTTGATAACAGATTTTTATCGGTAATAAGGATAGTTTTATGAAGTTAGGTGGAAAAAGTGATTAAAAGGATAAAAATTTCTTAAATTGGACCAATATGAGAAGCTGAAAACTTTATTTTTCCATCAACTCTAAGACTTTGTCTAAATAATCCTTTACATTTTCTTCAACAGCTCGCGACTCAAGATAGGCAATGTCTAGATTTTCCTTCTGTACAGCATAAACTAAAACTGCTCTTTCGAAATCTGAGGTAGAAGACCAGAATTTGGCTGCAGCTAGAGCATATATTATAGTTTCCTCAGGAGGTATCATGTAAACATAATAGCTGTTTATTCTTATCTTTAATGGAGGTTTTTGCTTATCATAAATTGTTCCAACTATATCAAGTGCTTTATCAACTAAGCTCGAAAGAGTTGAGACATAAAACCTACCTGATTCCACATAACCAACAGATTTTAGAAGCTTCTTTAGCAGAGTTGCAGTTTCTGGCTTTCCCTCGACTATAATATCAACATCTAAAGTTCTATATCCGCCACCGCTATAGAATTCGGCAGCAAATCCTCTCGATACAATAACTTTTCCTAAAGAATGCTTTTCTAAGAAATTATTTATGAAGGCTACTAGCATTAGAAACTTTAAAGTAGTATCCATAGTATATGACAGTTTGTTAGCAAGCAGGATAAACTGATCCTTGAATTCTGAGACTATATTCTCACTATTATTTCTCCATTGTTGCATTGCACTATACCTGCCTCTTCCATAAGTTTCCAATTTAACCTACAAGATTCAGCAAGTTTGCGAAGTTCCTCTTCGCTTCTCATCCTTCCTCTTCTTCTTCCAAAATATTGTTTATCAGATTCTTCTCTAAGTTTAAATATCGCTATCATAGCCTTAACTCTAGATTTGTAAGCTCTCTCAAGCTCCTTTTTTATTTCCTCCACTGTTTTTTCCATCACTAAATATTAGCTTAACGAAAGTGCTAATTATTAAGCATTTAGGCTGAATATAATATTAGATTGAGACTAATATGCCAGAACAATTAATCAGTGTGTTTTTACATGAGACCATGATTTTAAAATAAAATCGAAAGAACCTTCTGATTCTTCGTTTTTCTTTCTCTCATTCTGCAAAGGTTTCTAGCTTAATCGGCAAATTTCTTAATAATATTTTACTAAAACCCTTTCAGAACTAACCTATTTTTCATTTTTATTTTTCGCGTGTAGGAAATTCTAAATTTTTCTTATAGAAATTCTAAATCAATTTACATAAGAAAAAACACAATGGCTGAATTTTATCATTTCTAAAAATAGAAAACAATATTTAGACCTAAGATTAAATTTTAGATCTGGCTTCTATGCTTGCACCCTATTAGTATTGTGGTATTTAAGAACGGGGTTTTAAAAAACTTTGAGCGGCGAATCAACCTTCATTGCTACAAAGTGCTCCTATAAGTATTGTCTAAGAATAAAATTACACTCAGCAGATTTTGGAAAAACTTTAGCATAAGTATTGTTTACAAATGCTTAGCTAGTCTAATCCCTTTTTTCTTGTTTTCTATTTTTGGAAAACTCCAAACTAAACCTATAACCCTCTTTTTATTTTTATAGAAATTCTAATAGAAATTCTTATACAAAATCAAAAGAGAAGAACAATTGATTAAAGACATGAAAACAGAAAGCGTAATTTTTGAAAGAGTATGGCATAAAAAGGGACAAACACATTTCCAAATAAGCTACGGCCTGCCTCTAGATTTTTTATTGACAACCCATTTTCGTCGGAACAATTTTGAAAGCATTATGCTGTAATACAGATAATATTCACATTTTTTAAAAGTAATTCTGATTCGTTTTTAGAAAGACACTTTGAAGAGAGAAAAAGCTTATAAAAATAAATGAAGCTATATAATGAGAATGTCCTTTGAGGAAGCTGAAATATTGAAGGAACGCGCAGAGGCCTTTTTAATAAATTCTGAAAAACTAGTGAATGAAGGCTTTTTTGATCTTGCCGCTTTTAACTTAGAGCAATACTGTCAGTTAATGCTTAAATACAAACTATTATTGAAGACAGGCACATACCCGCGGACACATTCATTAACCAGACTTGTAAAAGAGCTTTCGAAAATTACCCCTGATATTTCCTCTCTTTTAGAAAAGGAGAATTCCATAGTGCTTCTTACTAAGATTGAAGATGCTTACGTAGGGTCAAGGTATCTATCACGTAGATATGAGGAAATAGAAGTCAAGGCTTTATTAAAATATGTAAAAGAGGTGTTTAAGCCAATAATTGACAGGATTTGACTTATACATTGAAGAAGGGAGGAGGGCATTAGAGGCATTAAGTAATCCTGTTGAAATAGGCAGGAAAGTGAAGAAAATAGTTTTAAAGACCTGGCCTAATGCTAAAGTTTACCTCTTCGGCTCTTCTGTTAAGGGAAAGTATACCGCGTCTAGTGATATAGACATTCTAATAGTTGTTGACAATGTAAGCTATGAGGAGGCACTAAGGTTTAAAGCACAGGTTTACATGGAACTAGATTATCCATTGGAAATTCATGTAGTTACACCAAAGCAATTTACTGACTGGTATATGAGGTTTATAGAAGAAGATGAAATCCTAGAAATATAGCCCCAAATCTCTGAACAGTTAACTTTTATTTTTTATCAGTTTTGGAATTGAGAATGTTTTTCCAGCGCAATGAAGTAAGACTTCTGCTTCGTCAGTCCAAATATCCTTCTTAAAGTAGGTCTTGTCTGCGAGTGCTTTTTTTACTTCTGCTATGTATAGTATCTGCTCTCCAATTTCTATCCTATTCTTAACTTTACATTCTAGTGTTCCAAGACATTCCTCTATTCTTGGCACGTTTACAGTATCGGAAGCAACCAGGTTGAGTTTCAGAAGCTTAATCTTATCAACTTTACTACCGCTTTTAACACCTGCAACCCAAACTTGCTCGAGTAACTTTGAAGAAGGAATGTTTACAGTGAATTCTCCAGTCTCATCTATTAACGTGTGAGTATAGCCTTCTTTCCATAATGATATTGCTATTACTGGGGGGTCATCGCTTACTGGAGTTATCCAAGAACAGCTCATGACATTAACCTTCTCACCTTTACCCTTGGCACAAATTAAAACTACTGGTCTTGGATGTAAGAGCTTATATGAATCTATCAAATCAATTTCTTTTTTCATCGCAAAATACTGTGGATTATTGGTTAAAAAGTTTTTGTTAAGTCTTATATTTTAGACGTATCTGACTACTTAGTATGGGTATAATTAGAACTGTCTTAGGTGATATTTCACCAGAAGATTTTGGTCCAGCATTAGTTCATGAGCATATTCTTGTAGATTCTAATCCATCTAATGGAGTCAACGAGTACGACCCAGAAGAAGTCTTTGAGATTATGTTTCCCTATTTGATTGAAATAAGGGACTTGGGAATAAGAGGTTTTGTCGAATGTTCAACAGCATACATGGGTAGGGATGTTAGGATTTTGAAAAAACTTTCAAAAGCAACAGGTATTCACATTTTGGCTAATACTGGCTTCTTCCTAGAGCCTTATATTCCGAAATATGCTTTCGAGTACTCGATTGAAGATATTGCGAACGAGTGGATTAAAGAAATTAATGAAGGAATAGATGGGACAGATGTAAAAGCGGGTTTCATAAAAATTGCCATTGAACCTGGAAAAATGAAGGAGATATATGTTAAAACTGTAAAAGCAGCTGCTCAGTGTAGTCTATCTACGGGAGCAGTAATTGCATGTCACATGGAGAGTGGTAAAGTAGCTATGATTGTACTCGATATTCTCGAAAAAGAAGGTTTAAATGGGGATAGATTAATATTCGTCCACGCCGATTCTGAAGAGGTTTTAGATTACCATTTGAAAGCAGCCAGTAGGGGCGTATGGATTGAATATGACCGTGTGAACCAGCAAACTTCTGAAAGAACTCTGAAGCTGATCGAATTCATGGTCAGAAACGGTTTTGAAGATAAAATCTTGTTGTCACAAGACTCGGGGTGGTATTCTGTAGGTCAGCCGTCCGGTGGAAATATTAGAGGCTACGGATATCTTGTAAGAGACTTTCTTCCATTAATGTTAAAACGGGGATTTAGTCAAGACCTGATAAACAGAATTATAGTAGATAATCCTGCAAAAGCATTCCAGATGGAAAAGCTTTAAAGAAAACTTTAAAGAAATAGGGTAATGCTGACTACGAGATATTGGCCGCTCTTTACGGTTATTTTCGATTTATCGATTAATAGTCTTCTTTACTCTAATTTCTCAGAAATATTTCTTTTAAGCCTCGTCCAGGGGATAACAGAATGGTTTCCCATTTCCAGTTCTGGACATTTGGTTTTATTTCAAGAGGTGTTTAACATTAAAGTTTCGGCAACATTCGACATAATGCTCCACACAGGTTCTCTAATCGGAGTAGTCCTATTTACAAGAAGAGAGATATATGCTATACTAAAAGCATTCTCTAAGTTAGATTTCAATAGTTCAGAGGGGAGAATGTTAACATACTTAGTATTTGGTACGATTCCCATCGTAATATCGAGCATACTTCTAAAAGAGATTATTGACATTATGTTTACAAACCTTCTGATTACTGGATTAGCCATGTTAATTAATGGTGTAATTCTGTACCTTACAAAATATTCTAAGCCAAGAGGAAAGTTGAATATTTTCAAATCAATGGGCATAGGGGTTGCACAATCTTTCGCAATCATACCAGGCATATCTAGAATGGGAATAACAATTTCAACAGCATTAATCTCTGGTTTAGATTTTGACGAAGCCTATAAGTTTTCCTTACTGTTATCGATCTTAAGCATCACTGGGGGGTGTGTTTTTAAACTGAAGGATTTTGTTTTTGAAGAAGACTCACTGTCTATACTTCTCGGTGTTTCAATAACAGCTATAATAAGCATCTTAGCTTTGAGGTTTTTGAAAAAACGTTTAGATAGACGTAGCTTTTACAAGTTTGCATATTATTCATTGGCTGTAGGAGGAATTGTACTTTTTTTAGACATTTTAAAACCGGTATAGGAATTTAAAATCGCAATTTGTCTTCTTTTCTAATTAGAATGTATCCAAAAGAAGTTACTGATTGCATGAGGATTTCCTATTTGGCTTATTCTACAATAAGGATATTTGGAACACCCCTGATTATTCTGTAAAAACTCGTTCAAAAACCCAATAATTTTAGAGTTTTATATGGATAACGAAATGGTTTAAATATGGTTTTTAAAGAAGCTCATTAGAGTTTGGAGTGACGATGATTTGAGCCTTGAACGTGAAGAAGGCAAGAAGATGATCTTTCAATTCGTAGAAGATCATCCGGAGTATAACATTTTAAGCGATCCTGATCTCGACGGTATTTTTGCAGCTGCAATCGTTGCAAAAGCTTTAAACGCAGAAGTTTCAAGAATTCAATATCCAAAGCCTAGTGAGATAAGCTCACTTCGAGCTTCTAAAAGCATACTAATAGAACTTCCTCTTAGTAAGGGACTAACATACGTCGGTAAGAACATCTTGATAGATCATCATGAATCTCCACCTTCTATCACACTTTACAACGGCTTAATTAAAACAAGGGAAATATTATTCAATAGTGGTTTTAGAAGCGTTTCAAAAATGTTGATACACGTTTTCGAGGATGTAATTGAAATAGATGAAAAGGGCTTGGAAGTATTAGAAGCAATAGACCAAATAGATTCTGGAAATATAGAGTCTGAGCTTGCAGATAGAATAAACAGGGCTTTTCTATTGAACAGTATGAAGGAGAAGGTTAGAGAAGAACTCACATTAACAGTGTATAGAATGGACTGGAATAGTCTTCTTAATTGGGCTGATAGGGAACTGGAAAAGTGGAATATTGTAGAAGATATTATGAATAAGATGAAGGATTCTGTAAAAACCATTGGGAAAATCATGTATTTTACCTATGACGTTACAGATCAATTTGAGGCTGCAGCAAGAAGAGTGCTTATGTTAAGGTTAGAAGAAAACTACGATGGAATTGTTCTTTGCATAGGCTTAAGGAAGGGAAAACCGGTTTCAGCTACGATAGCAACACGCTCAAATATTAACTTGTTAAAAATTTATGAAGAACTTAGGAGAAATGAAGGAATTAGAGCAGGGGGCAGAGAGAATATAGGTGGTATACAGTTTAAAACAGAATTAGATTTGGAAAATGCATTAAGCCTTATTCATAAAGCTGTTGAGCAATCTCTAAATAAATGAAAGAGCAGTTGTTTTTCTCAATAGATATGCTTCAGCCTCAATTCTATGCTCCATTCTACCGATGTCCCTCCAAAAGACATCTTTAGGTATAATGTAGGCAATAACTTTTCTTCCATCTCTAATCATAATCCTTATTGTATCCGTTATCCAGTATTCTCCTGAAGGAGAGGCCTTTGTAGCTTTAATGTATTCGAATACTTTAGTAGTGAAGATTATCGGACCAGAGTTTACTGGAAACATGTTATTAATTTTTACATTCTCCACTTCTTCAGAAGTAGCTTTTTCAAGTATGTCGGTGATTTCACCATCAACGATCTTTACTACACCATAGTCCTTATGCTCCTTCATCATGTAAATCCCCATCGTAACGTCTGCTTTCTTACTGAAATGTAATTCGATCTCCTCTTTGAGAAAGCTATATGGGTGAAAAAAGGAGTCTCCATAAATGACTATAAAATCTTCATTTATCCATTCTTCAGCTGTTTGGATAGCTTTAGCAGTACCCTTATTCTCCCCTTTCTCACCCATATCCTGATAAAGATAGGAAAGTGAAATGTTAAACCTACTTCCATTTCTTAGGTATTCTAGTATCTGCCACTTCCCTTCTCCTAATACTATGAATGCCTTTTTAATACCCGCATCTGCCAAAGCTTTCACATTGTATTCTATCACGGGACTGTCTCCAATAAGAGACATCTCCTTGTTGATCGCATTGGAGTAAGGCCGCATTCTAGTACCTTTTCCAGCAGCTAGGATTAAACCAAGCATTTTACCTATGAAACTCATGGTTTATACTTAAGGCTTTTGATATTGTTTCTCAACGTTTTTCCCAGAAGTGCCGATATGTCGAAGTCTGCCAAATTCCCAAAAGATTAATTAACATCTGGATGAGAGTATGTTCTACTGATGACAGACAGTGTAGATAAAACAAAGGCTATTGTTGATAGGAGTGTTCAAGATTTTGAGAGGCTTTCCGAGGAATTGAGTGAATACGGTTTAACTCCGAATGAGACTAAAGTCTTCATACAACTTTTAAAACTCGGTCCGATAACGGCAAGCGAGATAGGTCGTTCCTTAGGTATTTCTAGGACTGAGGTTTACAATATTTTAACTAGTCTCCAAAATAAGGGGATTATAGAAGCAAGTCTAGATCGTCCAGCCAAGTTCTCTGCAGTGGGATTCGAGAAAGCTCTGGATATTCTGATAGATGCTGAAAGGAAGAAAGTAATGACAATGGAAAAGAATAAGGAGACTCTAATGGAAATTTGGAAAAACATACAGGTTCCTTCAGTATTAGAGGAGAGGGAGAAGCTTCAGTTGCTGAAAGGCGTGGAACAAATATACGCTAGGATTTCTGATATGTTGAATGAGGCAAAAGAAGAGGTTAACATAGTTGCTTTTGGAGCTGATCTTATAAGAGCGTATAATGCTGGGGTATTGCATAAGCTTAGAGACCTTAATAGGAGGAATGTTCGTGTGCAGATACTTACTCATGGCATATCGAGAACCTCGAATATAATATCTTACCTCAAGAAGTATGCAGAGATAATGGAAGTTGCTGCTACAGGATTATCGACACCATATTTTGTAATAGTAGACAATAAGCAACTCCTCCTATTTACTAAGCCTCCGGGAAGCAGCAGGATGGAGAGGAAAGAGGCTACTGCACTATGGACTAATAGTAGTGCACTTGTGCAGTCTCTAAAAAAGCTATTCAACGGAATGATTCAGCCTGAAGGAATCGTTGTCAGACCCTTGTCTATAGAGCAGGAGATGAAAAGGAGTGAAGAAGATCGTATTGCATTCAGGAAGCAACTTGTAGATACTATCAACATGATTGGTTTAAAGGCTGAGGAGAATTTTAAGATAACCGGTAACTCGGGAATAACACACGAATTCGACATAGGTGTGTTTACTGGTGACGATAAGCCAATAGTATGCGATATTATTTTCGACATATCTAATATAACAGTTGCTCCCGTGGTTAGATTCTATACTAAGAAAAACGATGTAGTCGATATGATCAAAGATTCTACATTAATAGTTAGACCTAAACTTACGAGAGATGCAAGAGAATTGGCTGATTTTTACAAGATTAGGGTAGTAGAATTACAACCGCAATCTGGAGGTTGAGACCTTGGCAATACCTGATGAAATAGATTTAAAGATACTTGCTGCTTTAAACCTGAATCCAAAGTACTCTAGTGAAGAAGTTGCCTATATTGTTGATACATCGATAGAGGAAGTCGAGAAACGTATAAAGAGAATGGTTGAAGAAGGAATAATCGTTAGCTATGGTTTAAAATTGAGAGATGATGTAATAAAAATGCTTCCCCCAAAAGAATCGTTGAAGGAAGTTGAAAAGAAAATAAGTTTTAAGATAAGCGAAATCATTAGTTTAGCGAATGAGATACATAGAGTTTTTGGAACCGGATCGGGAATTATATTGAACTATGCAGGAATAGGCGTTGGTCACAGTATTGTTAATGATAAATCTTTCGCAGGTGGAAAAGAGGTGTTTTCAGTAATTAGAAAAGTTTTAGAAGAAAAGGGTTTTGGTAAAATATCGATAGAGTTAACTAATTCCTATTCCGGTAAAATATCGTTTGAGAACCTGCCCTTCCCGAAAGAAAACCCAATTCATGAAGTTTTAGAAATGTTTGTAAGGGGCATTTTCCAAGGGTTTATCAACAAAGTATTTAGGACAAATAAGGTTTCTTTAATAAAAGAACAATGCATTGCTAAAGGAGATAATGTCTGTACTTTCTCGTTTAAAATCGAAGGAGGTCAATAGAACATTTCAATTAGACATGTAAATGAAAAACAAGAATAAAGGAAGTATATTCAAATATTTGACGAGAAGAGAAGCAGAAGATATATTGAATGCCGTTAAACACGATAAATACTGGAAGGTTGACATGGAAAATAAAGATTTGATATTTGTAGTTGCTCTCTCAAGAGCAAGAGTAGAGTCTAGAAGAGGAATGTACGCTAAAGCAACATACGTCAAAAGAGTTGAAGTTGTTAAAGAAGCTGCCAGGTTTTGCAGAAAATGGAGAGTTTTATTAGTAGACAGGAGGAGAATGCTAGCAGTATCAGTATTGACTTGGAAGACCTTCAATAAGATATTTTCCAAAGGAATAGGTCCTCTCCTCAGCTTTATGTTTTCACATGATGTACTTCCTCCCTACATTAATAAGTATGTATTGTCTAAAATGTTGAAATATTACAATCTAGAGCAGGTTCAAAGTTCTCCGAAATGAAAATATTGGTTTAAAAGAGATAATTCTTATTGTTTTCCTTCAATAAAGCTTCTTATCTTCTTTACTCTTACACAGAAAGAACATGTAACATTGGATGATAAAAAGCCGCAGGAGGAACATGGTTTCAATTGTGCCTTTTCAAATGGAACGACGTTCTCTTCAAGTTTTCTTGCAATTTTAACTAGAGAAGATAAGTAAACATTTTTCTGGTTTTCACTTACTGCTAAAATATCAATGGCTTTTCTAATTCTTTCAATATTTTTCTTCATGCCAATTGGACACTTCTCAGTAATGAATGATAGTCCTTCTAAATGGGCATATCTTGATATGAAGCTCTCCGGGACTCTCCAGAAGGGTCTACCTCTCGCAACAAGGTTATCGTTCCTGGGAAGATACGGTTTAAATCTTACTAATTCCTCTATTTCAGCATTCAAAGTCGATTTCAGCATCCTTATTAAGAAATCATCTAGATGGTGAGCTGTTAGAATAATGTCAGCACCGGATTCATACGCTATTTTGTTCAAAAGATATCTCTTGATGCTTCCGCAGACACTACACACTTTTGGATAGACCCTCCTAGCATCCATAATTGTGAAACCAAGTTCTTTCCTAACGTTGAAGACTATGAGTTTTAAACCATTTTTCTCGGCCTGTATTCTTGCAAACTCCTCAGATTTTTCTGAAAAACCGTCTATTCCAAGGTTTAAGTAAACAGGCAGTATTTCCTTATCCGGCAGGATTTTTTTGAAAATATGTAGAAGGCTTGCACTATCTTTACCACCTGAAAGAGCTATCAAAGCTCTATTAAAAGGAGGATATTTCTTAACTTCCTCCATGACTCTTTTCTCAACTATTCTCTTAATATCCATTCTTCAGAGTATCAAAAGATTAGAAAATGTCTTAAAAGTTTCCATTATTGGAAAACTAAAGTTTTTAAATGTCCCTAAACTCCCTTCCATGGAAAATGACCGTCAAAGTAGGTATTAACGGATTTGGGAGGATAGGCAGGCTGTTTTTCAGAGCTGCGCTTGAAGATCCTGAGTATGGTAAAAGCTTCGAAGTAATTGCAATAAACGATGTTGCAGATGCGAAGAGCAATGCGCATCTTTTGAAATACGATTCTATACATGGACCTTTGAAAAACAAGGTTGAGGTAAAAGGAGATGTAATAAAGGTTGACGGGTGGGAACTAAAAGTTTTATCTCAAAAAGACCCTGCGCTGCTTCCTTGGAAAGACTTAGGGGTGGATATAGTCATAGAATCTACAGGACTTTTCACAGACAGGGAGAATGCAAGTAAGCATTTGCAGGGAGGAGCACGGAAAGTAATAATTTCAGCTCCAGCTAAAAACCCTGACGTAACCATAGTCATAGGGGTAAACCATGAAATGTATGATCCAGATAAGCACCATATCGTTTCAATGGCTTCATGCACGACTAACTCGTTGGCACCGATGCTTAAAGTCCTCCATAAGAATTTTGGAGTAGTACAGGGGCTTATGACAACAGTCCACGCGTATACGAATGACCAGAGGACTCTAGATCTGGTTCATAAAGATTTGAGAAGGGCAAGAGCTGCAGCGCTCTCTATAATACCAACTACCACAGGTGCTGCAATAGCAATAGGCGAGGTTATTCCAGAACTCAAAGGTAAGTTGGACGGTATAGCTCTAAGAGTTCCCGTTCCAGATGTTTCATTGACTGATTTAACTTGTCAATTGGAGAAATCTGTTACTGTAGAAGAGGTTAATTCTGCTTTTAAAGAGGCTTCAGAAACATATTTGAAGGGAATACTTCAATACGTAGATGAGCCATTGGTTTCAGTAGATTTCCTGCATAATAGCCACTCCTCAATATTCTCAGCTTTGGATACTAGGATAATACCTCCAGGCGGTAGAGGAAACTTTGTCAAAACATTCTCTTGGTACGATAACGAATGGGGCTTTAGCTGCAGGCTTGTAGACCTAGTCAAACTCATGGGTTCTAAGCTTTAGGCAACATTCTTGTTATAAACATTTTTATTTCTTTTTCCAGAAACACTTATTATTATCTAAAAGTAATTCCAATATGCCATTATGGAAAATGTTAGTGAGATGAGGAAGATAGTTGGCGGAATATTGTGCGGAGGATATGGTAAGAGACTATGGCCATTGACAAACACGGTTCCAAAGGTTTTACTGGAAATAAGCAAAGAATATACAATACTGGATAGGCAATTAAGCCAATTGAAAAACATAGGGATTAAAAACGTTTATCTCCTAGCTGGCTATCTTCATGAAAAGATTAGAGAAAGATATGGAGATGAATGGAGAGGTTTGAGAATTAATTATTTTATTGAAGAAGAACCTGGCGGAACCCTTTATGCTATAAACAATTTGCTTGGAAACGTGGAGTCTGATTTCTACATTGTTATGAATGGTGATATCGTTACAGACATTAACCTTTTAAGGATGTTGAAAAACGCAGATGAAAACACTGTAAGCATGGCTATTACAAAGCTTAAGTCTCCATACGGTATTGTTAATATTTCGGAAAACAGGATAATTGGCTTTGAAGAAAAACCTGAATTACCATATTTCATAAATGCAGGAATTTACGTGATAAGCAAAAAACTGAAAAACAGATTTCTAACATTCAAACGCGGCGACGTTGAAAAACTTGTTTTCCCCCTATTGGCTAAAGAAGGGCTATTAAAGTACTATTTTGAAAAAGATGTCTTATGGTACTCTGTCGATTCTCATAAGGACCTTGAGACAGTGAGATCAGAGTTTTCCAATAGGGAAGACATGCCGTGGGGCTATGTTAAAACCATAGTTCTCACTGAAAAATACATGGTTCGAAAGGTATACATAATGGAGGGTTTTGCTACCCCCATGTACATACATACTGAAAAAGACGAGTCTATACATGTAGTATCGGGCAAGGGAAAAATTCTTCTAGAGGATAATGAAATCCAAATCAAGGAAGGGGATATTGTAAGGATTAGACCCGGACAGAAACACAGTATAACGGCCTTGGAGAATCTTACTCTAATGGAGTACTCAACACCTCATCCAGCAGACAGGGTGGAGGTTAAGTAAAAAACGGATATGCTTATTAAGCAGAGAACCCGTGAAAACTAATAGTGGAGGCAATAGTATCGAAAGCCTGGCTATGTATGGTTAAGACTAATCCTCACGATCATCATTTATACAAGGTTAGAATGATAGAGCTCAACGAATTAAGCCGAGCCGCAGGATATTTTGTTATAGGCTCAACGGTACAGGTTAATAGGAAGGAAAACGTTGCGTTTGTAGTAGGGAAGGGTAAACTTGAAGAGATTAAGCAACATGTTTTAGAGAATAATGTTGATGCTGTTATTTTTTACAATACGTTGAACAGCAAGCAGAGATACAATTTGGAAAGGATACTCAATGTAGAAGTGCTAGACAGGTATGATTTGACACTTAAGATATTCGATATCTCATCTTCCGACAAGGCTTCTAAAATCCAAATAAGGCTTGCAAGGCTCTTAAAAGAAATACCGTATCA
>JAFNJB010000038.1 GCA_017601245.1 Candidatus Brockarchaeota archaeon | reverse complement strand
GTTGGGCCCAGGCAGGTCGGTAAGACTACTGCTTTAAAAATATGGATTAGCGAGAGGCTCTTGCCGAGGGTAGATCCTAAGTCTGTTTTTTATCTCTCTTGTGAAGAGCTTACGGATTTTAAGGAGCTCGGAGAAGTTTTAGACAATTACGTCAGTTTTAGAAATGGGAACAGGATAAAATCCTCCTTTATTATTCTCGATGAGATTACTTTCGTGGAGGATTGGCATCGGGCGCTTAAGCTGCGTATCGACCAGGGTGTTTTCAGGAATGACGTTATTGTAGTAAGTGGCTCTGCCAGCCTTGAAATATTGAAGCAGAAGGAATATTTCCCCGGGAGGAGGGGAAAGGGAAGGGACATTCTATTTTATCCGCTGAGTTTTTCACAATACGTTAAGGCACTTAAAAACTTGGAGACTTCCAGAGGGGGTATTCTCAACATTGATGATTCTATGAAGGTTAATATGGTGCATGAGGATTTGCTTAAAGAATTTTTCAGCAAGTATCTTCTGACAGGCGGCTTCCCATTGCCTATTGAAGAGGTGTTTACGAGAGGCAGGATTTCTTTCGAAACGAGGAAAGTATACGTAGACTGGTTGAAGAACGATTTCTCGAAACTCGGTAGGAACGAGACTTATATGAAGGAGGTTTTAGCCTATATTATTAATTCTAGGCTGGCTCCAGTTAGCTGGCTTAGCATATCCAGGGAAACATCAATATCTTCTCCTCATACAACTCAGGCATATGTTGAAGATCTTGAGAATCTTTTCATAGTTAAAGTAGTGAATTTTATTGGCGTTGATTCAAAAATACTGTATAGGAAGAATAAGAAGATCCACATTACAGACCCATTCCTATACGATACTATCTGTGAATTCGTGGATGCAGAGCCGGTTGTTGACGATAAGCTCGAATCCGTAGTCGCTACTCATCTAGCTAGGAAATATCCCGTTTTCTACTGGAGAAATAAAACAGAAGTCGACATAGTAGTCCTTACGGATAATAGACAGTTGGGAATAGAAGTTAAAACTACTGCTGGAAGCTGGATTAAACCTAAGCACTTAAAGAATACTTTAGTATTAACCAGATTTCAAATACCTTTATTCTTAGCAAGTATAAATGTTTAGATAATAATGTTAATGATCGTCTAACCACATTCTTTCTATGAAAGGAATCTTATCAAATTCCTTGTCTTCTGAAACTATGTGTCTTATCCCCATCTTATTCATTGAAGCTATGTGAAGAGCATCCGACGGTTTTAAACCGTAATCTAACATGATCTTTTTCATAATATCGTAATCACCGTAATCTATTGGTATTATTTCCAGAAGAGGTATTAATCTATCTATTAACTCTATTATTTCGCTTAATGGTATTCTGTACTTCTTATTAAGAATCCAAATCGTTTCATTTATAACCAGCATGTTTACGAATAACAGGTCTTTCCGTTCAACAGCTTCTTTCAACAGATTCGTTACGTAGTCGAAAACCTTATCATCTTCTGAATACCTTAAGTATATCACGTAAGCACTTCATCCTCTAGACTAAATCGAGAAACCTGTTTAGCTACGGGTTTCTTTGAGTTTTTCAACCACTCTATAAACTCCTCTATTTCTACCCCCCTTCTGTAAAGCTACTTCATTATCTCTGAGGTCTACTGTTACGTAACTGTTAGGTTTTATCCCAAGTTTCTCTCTTATCATTTTTGGAAGTATTATTTGCCCCTTGGGACCAACCCTTAACTTAAGTTTAACCATAGGTATTACATAGTAAAACTTTAAGGGAAACTATATAAATCTCTTCTAAATCAGGCATTTCTATTCAAAAATGAATTTCGGAACATTTTATTAACCCGTTAGTGAGGAGACAAGAGCAGCATGTCTGAAAATCTGGTCCTTAAGGCTTTAAAGGAGGCGTCAAGGCTTGAGGCGTCTTACGTTGAAGTAAGATATCAGGAGGGCTTTATCACTTCACTAAGGGTTAGGAAGGGTATTATCGAGTCTTCAAGCGTTTCTACTTTCAACGGTATGGGGATAAGGGTTTTGAAAGACGGTTCTTGGGGTTTCGCATCACTCGAAGATTTGACTCCTGAAAAAGTTATTGAGGCAGCTAGAAACGCGGTTAAACTAGCATCCTCCAGCTCTTCTGCTAGAAGCAGAAGAGTTGAAATTGCCAGGGTCGACCCTGTCTGCGACAGGGTTAAGACTAATGTTATCAAAATCCCATCTCAAGTCCCGATAGAGGAGAAGCTTAAGACAGTTTTTGACGCTGACAAGGCTATTTGGAGTAAAGGTGAAAAAGTGGTTGACGATAGTGTTGTTTACACGGACTACTTCGGTAGGAAGCTTTTTGTAAACAGTGATGGGGCAAGAATAGAATCTGAAGAAGTTAGGACATATTTTGCTGTACAGGTGACTGCTAGAGAAATGGATAGGATTTCACCAGCATATAAAGCAATAGGCGGTACAATAGGCTTTGAGCTCATTGATAGAAACGACCCTGTTAAATTGGCTGAAGAAGTTGCCTCCAGAGCAATAAGGCTGTTAGATGCAAACATACCAAAAGGGGGCTTTACAACATGCGTCCTCGATAACGATATTCTTGGTTTACTGGTTCACGAGGCATTCGGCCATACTGCTGAAGCAGACCTAGTATTATCAGGTAGCATATTAACCGGTAAGATTGGAGAACAAATCGCCTCTGAACATGTTACGATAATTGATAGTCCAGAACCAGCTGGAGCCAACGGCTGGATAATGTATGATGATGAAGGCGTTAGAGCAAAACCTGTGAAAATAATTGATAAAGGAATTCTAAAAGGCTTTATGCACAACAGAGAGTCTGCAGCTATCTTCGGCGTAGAGCCTACTGGAAATGCGAGAGCTCAAGGATATTCTTATACGCCATTAATAAGAATGAGGAATACTTACATGGAAGCGGGTGACTGGGATCCTGAAGAGATAATTAGAGAAACGAGAGAGGGTTTCTACCTTAAAGGCGGGTTGGGCGGTCAAGCCGATTCCAATGGGGAATTCATGTTCTCCGTTCAAGAGGCCTGGAAGATAGAGAATGGTAGACTTGTTGAGCCGTTTAGGGGAGTTACTATATCGGGTAATGCGATTGAAGTATTGAAAAGCATTGATGCAGTGGGTAAAGACCTTAAAATAGAGTCTCCGGGGAATTGTGGAAAGTTTCAATGGGTGCCTGTAGACGGTGGAGGTCCTCATGTGAGAGCTAGAATGATGATAGGTGGTTCATTATGAGCGAGGTAGTAGAGAAAGCTGTTAAAAAAGGGATTTCATTGGGAGCTTCAGAAGTTGAAGCCCATTATTCATTAGCTAGAAGCATCGAGGTTAAGATAGAATCCAATGAAATCTCCGATGTCTCTTGGAAGATTAATAGGAGCCTCCATATAGCTGTCATAGTTGGCAAGAAGCTCGGTTTCTCCCGTACTACAGATGTTAGCTCAAGTGGAATTGAAGAGGCTGTTGAAAACGCGTACAAGTTAGCATGCTCGAGTAATGAGAATGTCTTCTGGAAGCGTTTACCTGAACCAAGACCTTTCCCCAATGTTGAAGGAACATTCGATGATAGTATTTCATCTCTCGGAGCTGAAGAGGCCGTTAAGCTTACACTAGAAATGCTTAAGGAAGCAAAAGCGGATTCAAGGATTTCCGTCCCGGGTGGACTGTTAAACTCTACTGTAGGCGAAACCTATGTGGCTAATTCTCTCGGAATAATGGGGTGCGATAGGGGTACTGAGATAGCGATGGAGTTAATGGCTTTGGCTAAAGAAGGTGGAGAAGTAGGTAGCTTCGCCATAGCCTGGGACGTTTCTAGAAAAATGGACTTGAATCCAACGGAAATCGGAAGAGAAGCTGCAACCAAAGCCGTAGAATCCTTAGGAAGCAAGAAAGTCGAATCTTTCAATGGTCCAATCATCTTAGATTATGATGTGGCTGCAGAGTTTTTCTCATCATTCTTAGAAGCTTTAAACGGTGATATGGTCTGGAGGGGTAAAAGCCCACTTAAGGATAAAATAGGCCAGAAGATTGCTGTAGACTCATTGTCAATCATAGATGATGGAACGATTGAAGGGGGTATTTCATCATCTCTCTTCGACTACGAGGGTGTTCCAAGAATGAGGACAATCCTGATAGAGAAAGGATTTTTAAAAAATTTCATAAACAACAGTTATACTGCTGGAATACTCGGTACTGAAACAACCGGGAATGCCTCTGGCTTCTTGTCCGTAGCGCCTTCAAATATACTTGTCTCCCCAGGGGGATGGAGCGATGAAGAATTATTTAAAGATATTAAACGAGGTCTGCTCGTGAAAAGGTTTTCAGGAGAAATAAGGCCGGAGAATGGTCTGATTTCAGGGTCTGTGAAACAGGCTTTTCTAATAGAAAACGGTGAAGTCAAACATCCTGTTAAGGAATGCATGGTCTCTGGAAACCTCTATGAGTTTCTGAATAGGGTGACGAGAGTAGGAAGTGTTTTGAAAAGAAGAGGATCAGTAATCACTCCAAGAATAGTGATAGAAAACGTCTCCGTAATAGGTTAATGAACACAATGGTACATTACATTCCTGAATCTCTTTTAAGAATTCCGTATCTTTCTTTTCACTCCAAGGTTTTTCTGATTCTCACTTTTTCATGAGTAATGTTCGTAGCATGCGGTATGAGGGAGAATTTGTGGGTTGAAATAGAAAAGATTTAAAACCAGATTTTAAATCGTAGGTTTTGAAATTGTTTCATAATGATGCTGGAAGGGTGGTGATATGATGATCATTAAGGGCTTACAGAAGCTTACTCTTATAGACTATCCTGGTAAGGTTGCTTGTACGCTCTTCACATTCGGCTGTAATTTCAGATGTCCCTACTGTCATAATCCTGAGCTCGTTATAGATGATGGATCCCCACCGATACCTGAGGATAGAATATTGCGTTTTCTTAATGAGAGAAAAAATTTTCTAAACGGGGTATGTATAACTGGTGGAGAGCCGACACTCCACACAGATCTTCCAGAATTTATTGAAAAAATTAAGAAGATGGGGTATTCTGTTAAGCTTGATACTAATGGTACAAATCCCGATATGCTTGAACTCCTAATAGATAGGAAACTCGTAGACTATATTGCGATGGATGTTAAAGCACCACTAGAAAAATATGACGAGGTTGTCAAAGTTAAAGTTAATATTAGTAAGATTACTAGGAGCATTGAAATAGTAAAGGCTTTTCCTGAACACGAGTTTAGAACTACAGTAATACCGGAGCTTTTAAACAGGGAGGATATTCTCACTATAGCTGGACAATTGAAGGGTGCGAGGAGATTCTTCATACAACAATTCAAACCGTCTAAAACACTTGATAAAGCTTTCTTAGAGAAACAAGCATATTTAGTTGAGGATCTCAAAAGAATACGTTATGAAATTGAAAAACTTTTTGAAATATGCGAGATCAGAAACGTGTAAGAATTTTCGCTTTGCTAAATTCTCTTTATCCATTTACATTATAACAATGACGAAGTAAATAATTTTTAAGTGATTGCCCGTGTTTTCAGATTAAAAGGCTTTCCCTCCTCGAGTATGCTCGAAGGGATTTTTTCCACATACTTATTTAAAAACGAAAGATCCTCCTTCTGGTCTCTAAGCTCGTCTGGAAGAAGTTGTGGAATCTCGTCTACTATGGGATACCATCTTCCACATTTGTTACAGATTAAAATCCCATTTAAGATTTCTTTCCTCATACACTTGTTACATTCCTCAATGCTTAAGCTGGCTTCTTTGACATAAGCTGTCTTTAAACCGCAGTAAAGTTCACACACCACGTTTTCATGCTTAAACTCAATACTCCTTTCTTCTTCTTGAAAAACCAATAGTTTTAATGGGAAATCCTTGTCAATCGGACAAGCAAGCAGATCCATTAACCTATACTTCATATTACCGTGTTAAAAATCAAGGTTAGATAAAAACATTGTCTCTCCTACCATAAGCGTCCATATGCTAAACAGTGTTACCTACGCTACATAGAGTTAAAAAGGTTTAAATAAAATATTATCCGCTTGCCTTTGCGTAATGGAATCTTCAGAAGAAAAAGGCTTCAAAGTGACTCCTTGGACTGTCGAGGGAGCAGTAGATTACGAGAGGCTCATAAGAGAGTTTGGAACAGAACCTCTTACTCCAGAACTTAAAAATAGGCTTGTTAGACTTGCCGGTGAAGACCATCTTCTTCTAAGAAGGGGAATATTCTTCTCCCATAGGGATTTAGACAAGGTTCTTGATGACTACGAGGCTGGTAAAGGCTTCTTCTTATATACTGGAAGAGGGCCAAGTGGCCCTATGACACTGGGTCACATAATACCGTTCTACTTTACAAAGTGGCTTCAAGACAGGTTTAAGTGCAATGTCTACATAGAGTTGACAGACGATGAAAAGTTTCTCGAGGAGAGCAGGAATCTTACTTTGGAAGATGTTAGAAAATGGTCGTATGAGAATGCTCTAGATATTGCTGCAGTGGGCTTCGATCCCGATAGGACTTTCATATTCCAGGACATGGAATATGTGAGAAACATGTATCCAATGGTTCTCAAGGTTGCTAAGAGGATAAACTTCAGCTGGGTTAGAGCAGTATTCGGCTTTGATACGAGTACTAATATAGGTATGATTTTCTATCCTGCATTCCAAATATGTGTAACCTTCTTCGAAAAGAAAAGATGCCTCATACCGGCTGCAATAGACCAGGACCCCTATTGGAGGATTCAAAGAGATATTGCTGAAAGCCTAGGGTACTATAAGACTGCAGCTATCCATAGTAAGTTTCTGCCACCATTAACGGGCCCCAGTGGGAAAATGAGTGCTTCTCAACCCGAGAGTGCCATTTACTTGAACGAGGATGAGAAAAGCGTTAGAAAGAAAATATTTCAAGCATTTTCCGGAGGACAGCCGACGGTGGAGGAACATAGGAGACTGGGTGGTAATCCTGATATAGATGTACCGTATCAATGGCTCTACTTTTTCTTCGAAGAGGATGATAATAAACTTATGAAAATTAGGGAGGAATACTCTTCAGGTAGAATGTTAAGCGGAGAGATTAAGGAAATACTCATAGAGAAGGTGACGGCCTTTCTGGAGAAACATAATTCTAAACGCGAAGAGGCGAGAGAGAAGCTTAAACTGATGAAGTATGATGGTGAACTTGCTAGAAGCATGTGGAATAGGATAATAGAATGAGAAATACTTGACCTAAGAAGGCGGAGGCCTTTTTCCCAACGTTACTGGAATAGTAATTAACCTGTTTTCTCTCACAATCTTTAGATTAACTGTTTTACCGGGATACGTGTATTCCTCCAATACTGCTGCAATGTCATCGTTGTTTCTGATAGGATGTTCGTCTATTGCGATTATTACATCCCCACCGATCTTTATCTCCATGCCTAAGATTGTCACTGTTTTATTTCCTCCCCTTAGACCTGCCTTATCACAAGGCCCTCCCGGAACCACTTCTTGTATAAGCCAACCGTAGGTTATGTTTAATCCTGCAGCTTTAGCAATGTAATAATTTAAATTGACTCCTTTTAATCCCAGCCACGGGTGCATATCGTATCTTCCTGTTTTTATTAAGTACGGTAATTCCCTTAGAATAGTGTTAGATGGGACCGCAAAGCCGACACCTTGACTCTCTGCAACTATAGCAGTATTTATTCCAACAACCTCGCCCCTAGCATTGAGCAATGGCCCTCCGGAATTTCCAGGGTTTATTGGAGCACTTGTCTGAATTATGTTCGCTATCGAATATCCTCCAGTGAATTCGCTGGATATGCTTCTTCCAAGCTGGCTTACAATACCGGTTGTCATAGTTCCAGTTAAGCCAAACGGGTTTCCTATAGCTATTACTAAATCCCCAATTTTTAAACTGCTGCTGAAAGTTATGTTTAAAGGATGGTAGAGCTCGAGTGGTGCTGTACAGTTTATAACTGCTAGGTCGCTATATGGATCGGTGCCCACAACATTAGCCGGGTAACTCTCCCCGTTGTAAAAGGTTACTACTATGTCTCTAGCATCTTTTACAACATGGTAATTGGTTACGATGTAGTATGAAGAGTCGTATTTAACGACGAACCCTGAACCTAAACCGGTTCTTTCCGTTAGAAGGTCTTTGACTATACCTGTTATCATTACAACTCCCTTAATGGTCTTGTTGTATATTTCCGTAAAGCTTACGTTGAAATAAGCTAGGCTTGGACCGGAATAAATATTCTTGATACTGTTAATTTCATCATTTAAACGGTTTACGGTAAAACTTACTTCACTGATCTTTTCGCTCAGCTCCCTTAACTCTAAATAGATGGTGGAATAGGAAACTATTAACCCGCCTGCAATAAGTCCGACTAAGATGAATACTGCAATCCAGTGCTTAGAGTATACTATTACTCTTTCTTCTTCACTCATGCTTGTCTTCCGACATATGCTACACTAATACTGCTTTTTAAACTATCCTAAGCTCTGGATGGAAAAGAAAAAAGGAGACGATTACCTAGACTGCTCTCTCTTACTATAAAGCTGATATGGTAATGCATAGAGCCTAACGGCGCCAGTAGCATCTCTTTGGTCGAATCCGGATTTTTTGAGAGATCTTAGCTCTGGAGAGTATAGACTGTATTTGGATTCTCTTCCAATAATCTCCACATTACCCTTATACAGCTTCACGTCTAATCTTCCTGAAACATACCGTTGGGTTGAATCTATGAAGGCATCTAAATCCCTCCTTAACGGGTGGAACCACATTGCGTGGTAAACCATTTCAGCCCATATCTTATCCACTTCCTTCTTGAACCTCAACTGCTCCTTAGTAAGAGTCAACTGTTCAAGGTCTGCATGTGTCTTCAAGAGTATTGTCGCTGCAGGAGCCTCGTATAATTCCCTAGACTTCAACCCTAATATACCGTCTTCAAGAATATCTATTCTCCCAACTCCATGCTGTCCTCCAACCCTGTTAAGGTATAGTATGATTTCAACAGGGTCCTTTACCCCGTCTACTTCAACGGGAACACCGTTCTCGTATGTTATGCTAATAGTCTGAGGCGTGTCCGGAGCCTTCTCAGGCGGAACTGTCCAAATATAGTCTTCAGGATATTGGGAGTAGAGGTCTTCGATCTGACCGCTACCTATGGAGTGTGACCACATGTTAACATCTCCCCCAAGTTTCCCCTTCGGCTTCTTCGGCTCAATACCGTATTTCCTGAGGAGTTCCTCCTCTTCCATTCTTGTTAGATTCAATTCTCTCACCGGCGCTATTACCTTAAGCTCTGGCGCGATGTATTTAACAGCAACTTCCATTCTAAACTGGTCATTCCCCTTTCCAGTACAGCCATGCGCAACTCCTTCAGCACCTTCTTTCTTGGCTATTTCAGCTGCCTTAGAAGCTATTAGGACTCTCGACATCGATGTCCCGATGGGATATCCTTCATAACTACCATTAGCTTTTATGCATCTGAATATATATTCTTTTACAAATTCTTCTTTAGCATCTATAAAGCGTATTTTCAGGCCTAGCTTTTCAGCTCTCTCATATGCAATCTTGATTTCCTCCTCTCCTTGACCCACGTCAACGAGTACAGGGATTATTTCATCGTAACCATATTTTTCTTTAAGCAATATCGTTATTAACGTGGAATCTAAGCCACCTGAATATGTGGAAACAATTTTACCCGGCATTTGGGAATAAGCGTTTTTATAAGGAGTATTTAAACCATTGCTTTTACCTATGCCTTTCTAAGCATAAAACCAATATACTTCTACTCTCTTTTATACTCGACATGGTTGAAGAATGGGTTGTTCTAGGTCCTCACGAATACTTGCTTGAAAAGGCTGACTTAGAGAAGCTTGAGGAAAAAGTATACGAGCTTATTAAAAAAGAGGGTCGTTTACCACTTTCGAAAATCTGGAGGACTCTTCCATGCCATCTCTGGGAGCTTGATACTGTTTTAAAAAGACTGAGAGATAAGGGCTTGGTGATAGAAGAGCAATAAATTTATATAGTTGTTAAAAAGCCTTATAAATTGATGACTAAGGATCAAGCGTTAGGTCTACTCCTCTTCCTGGGTTCAATAGTGGGAGCAGTCTTATACCTTTGGCTCGTATTCTTATCTCCATGGCAAATGCTTGTACTTCAAATAACCGCCTTCGTTGCAGTAGGCTTCATACTGTTCATACTGGGTTGGATAGGTTACACGCTTGCTACAACCCCGCCGCCAAAACCAATTGAAGAGATTGAGAAGGAGATCGAAAGCGCTAAGGAAGAACCTCCACCTCCTCCAGTACAAGAAACAACTGTTATATCTGGATCTGAAGAGAAAAAACCTTAAGGTTCCAATCGTTAAATGAATTTCGAATGCGATGTCCTCATTATTGGAGGAGGCCCTTCAGGACTACTAACAGGGTCTCTGATTTCTAAAAAAGGCTTTAAAACAATAATCCTTGAAGAACATGGTGAAATAGGTAGACCAGAGCAGTGTACTGGGCTAGTCAGTTGGAGAATAGGTGAAATCCCCGAGAGAATTGTTTTAAACACTGTTAAAACTGCCAGGTTTTGTTTAGGAAAGCATTATTTCGAAGTTTCTTCTCGGAAAAAAATGCTTGTGATAAATAGATTTGAATATGATAAGTACCTTGCTGAGAATGCTATTGAAAACATGGTTGTAATAAAAACCGGTGAAAAGGCAATAGGAATTAAGAATGGTAGAGTGATTACGAACAGGGGGAATACTTACCAAGGCAGGATTATAGTCGGAGCAGATGGCCCCAATTCTATCACTGCTAGACTATCGGGATTAAAACAGCCAGGGAACCTCTTATTCGCACTCCAATGCGTTGCAAAGGGCCTCTTTGAAGAGGATGTTGTAGAAATAAGGTTCGAAAAGGAATTTTCAGAAGATGGTTTCGCATGGATCGTCCCCATGGACAAGAATAGGGCTAGAGTAGGGTTAGTAACCAAGGGTAATCCATTGCCCAGGCTTACAACCTTTCTGAAAAAGCTTAACCTAGAGGTTGTTGATAGGCCCGTGGGTGATTCCATAAGGTTCGGATTAATGTGTAAGACCGTTGCCTTCAATACAATCCTCGTAGGAGATGCTGCTTGTCAAATTAAGCCTTTTTCATTTGGAGGACTTGTTTACGGGAAGATTTGTAGCAATATTGCTGGAGAAGCTTGTGTAAAGGCTCTTGAAGAAAACAATTTTGAAGAAAAATTCCTAGTTGAATCTTACGAATCTAAGTGGAAGGGGGAGATTTGGAAAGCAATGAAGAAAGGGCTTTGGATGAGGAGATTCTTCAACTTGGTTAGAAGAATACCGTTTTCCTTTACACTCATTAACAAAATTGGCCTTGATATATTAGCTGAAAAAACACTCGACCCTGATTTTCTAAAATAGGAATGTAGAAGACTTATAAAGATTCGAGTGGTTTCCAGGATGGTGATAATTAGAGAAGTAGAATGCAGGTCTATTCTAAATAAGAGTGCAATAGCCAATTATTGTATTAACCCCTATGTCGGTTGCCAACATGGTTGTAGATATTGTTATGCTGCCGGAATAACTTTTAGATTCAGGGGGAGGATAGGCGAATGGGGAGAATTCCTGGATGTTAAAATCAATGCTGCAACACTACTCTCTAAAGAAGTAAAGAAAAAGGAGGTTGGAAGAGTCTATTTGAGTTCTCTCACAGATCCTTATCAACCAATTGAGGAGAAGTATGAATTAACAAGGAGGATAATTGAAATACTAGTACAAAACAATTTTCCAGTAACGGTTCAGACTAAATCAAGACTTGTTTCAAGGGATTTTGATCTTTTAAGCAGAGGCAAGTCCAATGAAGTAGGGGTGACTATAGTTACTATGGATGAAGAGGCTAGTAGAACTTTTGAACCCTTCTCATCAAAACCTGAGGAGAGGCTTGAAGCACTCGGTCTTGCGAAAGACAGTGGTTTAAAAACATACGTTTTCTTCGGACCTATCCTTCCATTTATCTCTGATAACGATATTGAAAAACTCTTGTTAAAGTTTAAAGATACTGGGGTAGACTACATGTATGTCGATAGGCTTAACCTTAGACCCATGGTTTGGAGCATGGTTTCTAAAGTATTATTGAAAAAATATCCTGAGCTCTATGACAAATGGAAAGAAATTCTTTTTTCAAAATCTTCATACTATGATGAGGTTAAGAGAAATGTTCTTAAAAAATCTAGGGAAATAGGTCTTGAAGCGATTTTTTGCTATTGAAAACAAGGATGATCTTTGCTTACGTCGAGACCAAATAGTTTTTAAATACGTTTATTCCCCTTCTGAACTCATTGAGCAATATTAGACTAAGATACTCAGGGCTTGTCAACTTCGCATCTAGAATATTATCGGTTGCAACCGGCTTGATGTTTACAATACTGGTTACTAGGAGGCTTAATGAAGAATTATTTGGAGCCTGGCAATTCTACCTAAGCCTACTAAACTACTTTATAGTACCCTCCAGCATAGTTAATTATTGGCTTACTAGAGATATGGGGAGAGGGAGAAAAGTTGCAAGGTCTGGAATAGTCTTCAGCGGCACTATATCGATGATTTCGGCAATTCTATTTGTATTTCTCTCTCCAGTGTTTCGTGAAAGTGTCAGCATAGATACGCAAACCTTCTTTGCATTTACATTTTGGATTATTGTAATGTGTTGCGCGTCAAGCTTAGAGGCAATATGCCATGGGATCCAGCCTCAAACAGTAGGCTACGGCGTGATAGTTTTCGAAATCTCTAAAGTTATATTTGGGGCGTTCATGGTAGGTTACTTGAAATATTCACTTTTTGGTGCAGTATTATCTATCGACTTAGCCTTAGTAATCCAAATATTCTTCTATTTGTTGAGGATTTCAAAACACCTTAGGGAGAAGCTGTCTTTTAGAGATATTGAGAGATGGCTTAGAACAAGCTGGATACCCTTGATCTCAACTCTACCATGGCTTGTTTTCCTCCAGGACGCTGTAGTAGTAACCCTCATATCCGGTTCTCTCCTACCCATAGCTTATATTCGGGCTGCAAACATTTTTACTGGAGTAATCTCTTTTTCAGGAACTTTGGCAGTAGGATTATACCCTAAACTCCTGTCTGGCGGTTCGGAAAAGGATATAGAGGAATCTTTAGAACTCGTATTGTTATTTCTAATCCCAATGGTTTTTGGACAGTTTATTCTTGCTGAACCTCTCCTCTATGTCCTTAGGAAAGAATACGCTTTTACCTACAATGTCTTAAGAATAATGGTGATAGGTTCTGCAATAGGCACGATGAAAGGAATTTTTTCAACGATAATCTTGGGTTTGGAGAAAACAGACGTAAACGAGAACCCTTCTTGGAGAAGCTTTGCAAAATCTTATTTAATGAAGATCCCCTTAGCCGAATTACTTGGTTCAATAGCCTATGTAGTAATGATTTCAGCATTTGCTAGCATATTAAGCAGTCTCGGCTCGGCTCTCTTAATATCTCTATCGACAGTTATCTCCCTACTAATAGTTAATACTTCTCTTATGCTTTATTACGTTAAGACGTCTAGGAGGCTTATTTCCTTCGGTTTAAATTTGAAAAGAGTAGCTAAATTTCTCTTATCTGCATTATTCATGACGATAGTGATTCTCATCTTTTACCCGGAATCAGCCAAAAGCGAACAGATTCTTACAGTATTATTTTCCCTAATACCGGTTATTCTTATTGCTGTTCCAGTATACTTTACATCGCTGCTCCTAATCGATGGAGACTCTAGAAATTTGTTTAAAAACGCCTTTAAGACATTGAGAATACTATGATAAAGTTTTCACTCTAACGCTGCTGCCAACGCACCGTATAAAACAATATCTTCTCTCAAAGGTGTTAAAATTATGTCTGGTACTCTATTTATAGAGTATTCTGAAACATAGTTTTTTATTGGATTAAGTACGAGCTCCTCGTTATTCAACGGTATTGATCCTCCAACCGTTATGAGCTCCGGATCATACACGTTAATAATATTCGCAAAACCGATGGCATTTAGCAAGCCTGTTTCCTTTACGATTTTCAATGAGAACTCATCACCCTCCTTCGCCGATTTAAAAATCAATTCTGAATTAAGCTTTGAAAGGTCATTGCCACAACGTGTCATTAAAAGGCTTCTCTCCCATAACTTGCTATCCTGACTTATCAGCAACTTAGCATAGTTTACTATTCCTCTTCCACTACAGTAAGCCTCCCAGTGGCCGCGTCTGCCGCATCCACATTCAAGCAAACCGTTTTTATCTATAACTATGTGCCCAATCTCATGAGCATTTCCATCCTTCCCTAGTAGAAGATGGTTGTCCACTATCGCTCCACAACCTATTCCCGTACTTATTGTTACATAAACTATATTTTCTAGATTTTTACCAGCTCCAAACTTTTTCTCACCGAGAACTGCTGCAACACAATCGTTTAAAAGCCGCACATCTGATTTGAAAGCCTTCTTCAAGCCTTCAACAACAGGAATTATGCCGACCTTCAGATTTGGAGAATTGACGACAATTCCCTTCTTTAAATCTAAAGGTCCTATTGACCCTACTCCAATACTCTTAACGTCTCCTCTACTAAGCTTAAGCAAACCTAAAGCTCTATCGCTCATCTGTATTATTTGATTAACAACTTCTAAACCGCTCTGATTAGGCGTTTTCCCAGTCTCTTTTAAGAGTATATTTCCTTTTAAGTCGGCAACAGCTACTCTCAGATTCGTAGCTCCTATATCTACTCCGATTACAACGCTCAATTCTCAAAATAATAATACGTGACCTAAATTTATCTTTTAAACAAACTTCTAAATTGTTTCTTTAAATCCTTCAAGTCGTCAATGAAAACGCGAAAACCCATAGTTATGGTTCCCGAGCTAAGCTTCGCTGGAAGTCCTATTAACCCGGACTCAGAAAGAAGGGTTATGAAATTCTGTAAAGAAAGCAAAAATAATCCTATAGAGGCTATTATCACTCCAACTATCCAATGATGGATTCTAAATCCTTTAATATGACATTCAAACCCTCTATTCCTTACTTTTTTTAAGATTTTTCTCGTAGCCTTATCGTACAACCAAAATACTGCTATAAGCTGAGTTGTATTTAGAAACGCGTCAGAGATTTCTACAGGAGGTAACATTTTACAACTTTATCTACATGTAGCATGTTTAAAAATTTTTCTAGTTTTAAAAAATTTAAGAATTCTTAACTCTTTCTCTCTTTTTCAATAGGTTTTCCTATGATATACTTTTTCAGGAGGGATTCTTCGTTTAAGAAGCTCGTTGAAAACATTGTATAGCCATTCGTAAAAGCTTTTTGCGAAACCATATTTTTCATATCTCCGCATAGAGAAATATACTCTCAGTTTTTCATCAAGCATTACTTCTCCAGTCCTCCTCATTCTGAATGAGAAACCGTAATCATCACCTGCCCCAACGGTTGGAAACCCTTTAACTAGTTTAAAAGGGGTTTTTCTGAATGCAATTATAGATCCGACGCTCAAGTAGATTCTAAACCTGTAGAGAATCTTAACAAATGCGTTATTAAGTTCAAGTAGAAATGCGTATCTGAGTCTTCTCTCTAATGGAGTTACAACTCCGTAAATCATCACAACCTTAGGATTATTGTTGAAATCACTTATAATCCTCTCAAGAAGATCGGGTGTAACAATGCAATCGGCATCTGTCGTAAATACTAATTCTGCTTCAGCATTTTTAACACCATCGTTTCTAGCACCGCCTACAGTAGGTGTTTCTTGCATTATTATCTTATCAGCATATTTTTTACATATCTCAATAGTCCTATCAGTGCTTCCACCATCTACAACTATTATTTCATAATCTTCTCTGGGTATTGTCTGATTACATAGGGAGATTAATAGTTTCTCTATGTATTTTTCTTCATTGAATGTTGGGATTACTACTGATATTTTCTTTACCCCCATCTAATTTACCGAAATAAAAGCGAGGTATTTAAAATTGTTTCCAAAACCATTTTACAGGCCTGTTTTCAGGTTCATAGAGGCATCTAAAAACCTCTTTTTAGCGATTTAATGAGGATGAGACGAGAACGATTTCTGAGCAATGTGAAGTTGAAACCTCTATCGATAGGTAAGTTCTCCTGACTCTCAATTTAATGTTTTTGATTTTGAAAGACTATGGATTAAATGCGCCTTTTAATAGAAAGTATTCTAATAAATTGTTATACGGAAGCTTTAAAACTGATTTTTGCCTAGTGACAGAACGTATGGAAGAAGGAAGTGAAACCGCGGTAGTTGTTAAAAACCTTGTTAAAAGATTTGGAGCTTTTACGGCCGTCGACGGTATTTCCTTCGAAATTAACAAGGGTGAGGTATTCGGATTAATAGGTCCAAACGGTGCTGGTAAGACAACTACGTTAAGGATAATTTCAACACTGCTCCCACCTACGAGTGGAGAGGTAAGAGTATTTGGCAATGATATATTAAGAGATGCTGATAAAATCAGGAGGATAATATCATATTTAGCTGAAGAAGCCGGAACATATAGGAATATCAGCGGTAAGGAATATCTTTCTATAATTGCAAGGATATATTTCGATTCAGAGGAAGCTTCGAAGGCAGTGGAGGAGGCAATAGAGTTTTCCGGATTGGGCGATAGGATAAACGATAAGATGAAAACCTACAGTAAAGGCATGAAGAGGAGAATTCAAATTGCTAGAGTTTTAATGACAAAGCCTAAGCTTGCGATTTTAGATGAGCCTACTGCGGGCTTGGATGTTTTCCATGCTCAGTATATTAGGAACATAATAAAGAAATACGCTGAAAACGGAGGGACGGTAATTCTTTCCAGCCATAACATGCTTGAAGTGGAATACTTGTGTTCTAGAGTGGCTTTAATGCACCAGGGACACATCGTGATACAGGATAAGCCTCAAGCAATCAAAAACAGGCTTAACGCATCTAATCTTGAAGAAGCTTTTGTTAAGGTGGTGGCGAGTTGAGGAAGATTATACCACTCATTGAAAAAGAAGTTAAAGATCTTTTGAGAGATCCGAGAATATACATTGGCTTAATAATTCCGGTAATAATGCTACCATTACTTGGTTCAATAATGTCCACGGCTGTAAGCACTTCAATCCAGACAAGTATGGTAGTATTGAAAATAGCTGTAATCGACGCCGATAAGACTAGGCTTAGCAAGGAATTTCTTAATCTATTGAAAAATACGGATATGTCTGTTTATGAAATTGATGGGACTGATTTAAATTCTGCAATTAATTGGATGAGAGAATTAGGCTTAGAGTTTTTAATTGTAGTAGAGAAAGGGTTTGAAGAGGATCTGAACAATTTCAGAGTGGCTAACATTAGGGTTTATGCCATTATATACAGCGTTGGATTAGGTTCGATTGGAAAATACAATGCTTTTCAAACACAACTTCAGAATTATATCAAAATTTTCAGCGATATGCTGATTTATAGACTGAACCCAAATGTCAATGCGGAGACTATTCGAAAACCACTAAACTTCACATTCCATTCAATCCTTAAGAACAATGTAGTGAAGATAGATCCACAAACATTCTTAAGCCAGTTTTTAATGGGATATAGCATAATCGTCCCAATGATTCTTTTTATACTTTCAATTAGCGTTGTTCAAATGGCTGCTACCGCAACCGCTGTTGAAAACGAAGAGAAGACACTTGAAACATTGCTAACCCTCCCTGTCTCCCGCTATGAAATACTGGTAGCTAAGCTTTTGGGTTCTTCCATTATTTCAGTAATAGGAGGAGTACTTTTTACAATGGGTTTTCTCATATACTTTGAGAGTATGTTAAAAATGCCGGGAATGGATATCTCAACTAGTTTCTATCAAGTGCTTCCACCAATTCATCTAGAAAGTTTCTTACTACTTGGAATCAGCATTATGCTTTCAATATTCTTCATAACGTCGCTCGGTGTAGTAATAGGAGCTTTAAGCAGTGACGTAAGGATGGCGAATTCTCTACTGGGTTTCGTAATAATTCCCATCATGGTGCCTTTCTTTCTCATACTCTACGGTGACCCTAAGGTAATGCCATTAGCCATCAAGCTCGTAATTTATGCTTTCCCAACTTCTTATCCAACACTTATTGCTAGAGAAATGATAATAAACCCAATACCTGTCGAAGCAATTTTCGGAATCCCGTATTCCATAGTGATTACTACTGTAATACTTTACGTTACTAGTTTAATAATGTCTCCTGAGAAGCTTCTAACGCTTCAGCATAAGCTTCGAGCAAGAACCGTGGGTAAAGAAAAAAGGCAGTGATTGAGTAACGTTAATCTTTAAAGCTTGTCTTTTCCCTTATTGTAAATTCGCAAAAAACATCTCCTTTTGCTATACATTTATTTTCAACAGCTTCAGCTTCGACTCCGAATAGGCCGGTGAAGAATCCTGATAAAATACCTCTCATAAAGTGATTCTGAGGTTCGTTACTACCCTTAAACAACTCGCATTCCCAGTTATCGAAAAGCCTTATTGTCGCAGTTTTTTCAACTCTTCAAATCTTGATATCTCCATATATGTCCATCCGAAGAGTAGGGCTCTTACCCTCAGGAATTCTAGGGCACAGGTCCCTTTCAATCCTAAATTCTTTTCGTAATACTCCCATATTGTTCTTCCAACCTCTTTACCTTGATACCATAGGATTGTCTGGGAAACAGGCTTGTCGAAAGCCTTCCTCAATGTCTTTATGAAGCCTTCTAGGACGGTTAATGGGAAAATCGCAACCCTGTTTCCTCCAACAGTGAGGGGGAAGTGGTAAATATCCGCATCAAACCCTTCTAGAAGATGGTCGAAGATTCTTACATCCTTCACTATTCTCATTCTACTCGTTTCCTTTTTAATAATTATTTCAAGCTGTGTCCGCTCCATTTTTACAGGAGTTTCTAGGAAAATAGAAACTTCCATCTCTTCTTTTCTAGTAACAGCTTCGCCCATGATTCCAATTATGTTGAAATTGTAATTTTTGAGTATGTTGAGAAAAGAAGCTAATGCACCGCTTTTGTTAACTAACGTTACAGAGATAAAAAAAGTGTTAGAAAGCGGATCCATTATCATACGGGATATGTCCAGAGGCCTTAGATCTAATCTTGGAATAGACATACTTCTTTCCATTATTGGAATTTATAGAGTAGGAAACTACTTATATCCTTTTGTTAACAATAAGTTTTATTTATACTCTCTTAAGTTTGATATGTTTAAATGAGATGCAGCATTTTTAATCGCATCGTCCATGTTAATATATTTAAACTCAGCGAACCTGCCAACTAGCTTAACACCAATATTGTCAAAAAATGTCTTGATCTTATCAATATTCTCCCGATAGTAAGAATCCAGCAATGGATAAGCATACTTTATCTTGAAAACACGGGTGTATACAACGTCGTCTTTTGAAAACATCTTAATCCTATCCAATTCATCAACTACGATGTCGGCTATTTCTTCATCATTCTTAGAGAAAAACGGGTCTTCCTGTCTAACAGTTATCTCAGCAAGTATCGACGCTTTTCCCTTTGGAGCGTTTTCAGGACTGAAGTTAGATGGGAAACTAACTCTATGAGGGTGAATATCACTATCCGGAATATAAAGCCAGCTCAAATTCTTGAATCTAAGCTTGTTCAGGCCTATTGCGACAGTAATTAGAGAATTATATTTTAAGCGCCTGGTGCTTTCAATAATTTCTCGAGGAGCATTGAAAATCTTAACAGCATCATGCAATGGTATTGTTGAAACGACGTAGTCAAAAACATTTTCCATTAAACCGTTTGAGACAATCCATTTCCCGGAATCATTCTTAACATGCTTAACTTCGAAGTTAGTTAATACGTTTCCAGCAATCTTTTCTCTCAACGATTCTATAAGATATTGTATTCCTCCTCTCCTCGGATAATAGAAGTAAAGCTGATGTACATATCCTTCAGAACCGATTCCGAGAGAGGCTTTAACAACATCGATAGTCTTAGGATTAGGAAGCCTTCCGATGAAATCCAAGGAAATGTCTTCAACTTTCATCTTCCATATTTTCTCATTATAGGGTATCAAGTATTTTTCAGAAATAGCCTTTCCAAAAGTATTATAGAAAAATTCCTTTAGGTTTACATGTTTTCTCCTTCTCTTAATCCTTGCTAGTAAAAAATGGATTAAACATGAGAGGTTCTCAGTTAAAGGGAGGTCGGACAAGCCGTTTTCAAAAGGATACTTAACGAGCCTTCCCTTGTACAATATCGCAGTATTCCTTTTGTTTCTAACCTTATTCTCGCCTAAAAGCCTCAGCATTAAGTCTAATACTTCAGCGTCCTTAGAGAAGATGATGTGCGAGCCTCCGATGTCGAATGTAAAACCGTTTTCGTTAATGCTTCTCATTAACCCCCCTAGAACCCTCTCCTTTTCAAGAATAGTTACGTCATAGCCCTTTCTAGAAGAGAAGAAAGCATATGCTACTCCAGATAGTCCTCCGCCTAGAATACCGACCTTAAGAGTACCTTTATCTACTGGCTTCAAGATCCAGTCTAGAGTATCGATTAAACGTAATACCCTGAGGGGGTTTCCCTACGGCTGGGTTGTTGCGGGAACTGGTCTTTTATCTCACCGATCATCTTCTCAAGCTCGGTAAGATGTTGATTCAACCATTTCGTAAGCTGTTTTAAAGCGACTGGTGAAAG
Source organism: Candidatus Brockarchaeota archaeon (assembly GCA_017601245.1). Taxonomy (GTDB): domain Archaea; phylum Thermoproteota; class EX4484-205; order EX4484-205; family JAAOZP01; genus JAAOZP01. The sequence goes on along the minus strand of JAFNJB010000038.1, from coordinate 1,465 downwards.
AATTATTTCAACCTTAATCTCCCGCGTAACAGTAGGGGGCTGAGATGGTCCTTCCGGATGGTTCACAATGTCGTTGAAGAAAGCTATTCTAAAATCGTAACCGTTGAAGCCTCCTATTGCGCCTGTTGCGTAAATTCTCATAAAGTCTTCTGCATACTTCAACCTAACTGGTATACGCATCTCAGTCATTAGTAATCCGGTTTCACTTACAATAATACCTTAATAAGAGTTTGCCTCTTATTGGTAAGCAGTATTTTTACTTATCCCAGTCTTTATCATATTAAAAAGCTTAATTTGACAGGATGAGCATGGAAAATTACTCTTAAAATCCGTATCAATTATGGAATTGCTAAAATGCATTACGCACTCAGGCTTCTTACAGTGTGTTAACCCGAAGGCATGCCCCAGCTCATGGACAGCCTCTTTCAATATTCTAGATCTAAAAAGTTTTTCATCTGGGGCTTTTCCGTAAAACTCCGGCCTCAATCTATGAAGCGAAATTACAGCTTCCTCACCGTTTAAAACAGCTTCTCCGAACACGAAGTTTAAACCATTTGCGTATAGATCCACATTAACTATGCCCAGATACTTTCCATAACCTTTTGGTTTAATTATGGAAAGATATTCTAACAAAAGAGTAGAATTATACTGTTTCCTATGTTTATTATAAGCATATGAGGGGAGTTCGAAAACATGCTCGCTTATTTCAAAGGCTATCGTTTTAAAAACTTCAAGAAGAGCATTGGGTAAGAAAGATATTTCTTTCAGATTAACATCTTCACTACAGAGGAGTAATACTCTCTTCTTGTTATAATACGGCTTGCTCAATATGAGGCGCATTTTTATATTCATAGCTAACTATTTAAAACTTGGTGTTTAGGATGAAAGTAGGAGTATTCACCATCGTTTACAATGATCGGCCATTGGATAAAGCACTGGAATACTTATCAGCTTTAGGATACGAGGCAGTTGAGCTAGCATGCTGGAGGGGTTCTAACCATATTAATATTGATGAGGTTACTTCAGGGAAGGCTGGGGAGCTTAGAAGCCTTTTAAAAAAGCATGGAGTTCAAATATCTGCCTTAAGCAACCATATTGAAAGCCAACTTATACTGGGTCCACACGATGAGTCTACAGACATCTGGTTCAAAGGTTCCCCTAGGGAGAAGATCGAATACGGCATAAATAGGATGAAGAAGACAATAGATGCTGCTCAACTATTAGAGGTTTCCGTGGTATGTGGTTTCACAGGGTTTCCCGAATGGGGGAAGTGGTGTAACTTCCCACCGACTAACGAGGAGATTTGGGAGAACAACTTTAAAACATTCAGAGAAAGATGGCTACCAATTTTAGACTATGCTAGAGATCACGGAGTCAAAATTGCTTTTGAAACACATCCAATGGAGTTGAATTATAACTTGGAAACAGCTAGGAAACTAGTCGATGTTGCAGAGGGACACAGGGC
>JAFNJB010000052.1 GCA_017601245.1 Candidatus Brockarchaeota archaeon | reverse complement strand
TTTGGCTGGTAGTACGGTGACTGTTTCGATATCCACCACATTAATTGAGAAGGATTTCTTTGCCAACTATGTTTTCAAGGGCTGGGTAATCGACTCGGAAATTATATCAACATCCTCAACATACTCTTTTATCGTAACAGGACCTTTAAACTTAACCGCCAAGTGGGAAATCGAATATAATATTTTGAGACTAAGCCTTATGATCGGGTTATTAATCTCAATTATTATTGCGATTTTCTTATTGTTAAAAAGATGGGAAATAAGAGAATCTGCTTAATGCTTTTCATCTTTTAATGGAATCCTCACATATTCGCCCGTTTTTAGTTAATACATGGTAGAAATAATTTGGCTGATCAAAATTCTTAATCAAAAAAGCTAAACCTTTATTAGTAGCTATTAGGTAGTACCTATTCTGGTGACATAATGGGTAAGTATATTACTGTCTCCACAAAGGTTAGGAAGGAGCTTAGGGAGGAGGCCAAGAAGCTCGGAATTAATGTTTCAACAGTATTGAGGAAGGCTTTAGAGGAGGAGGTTAAGAGGAGAAGGCGACAGAAGCTGCTGGAGAGGCTGGAGGATTTTGATGATGTTCTGGATAGGATTGATGTCGAAGAGTTCACTAAGCTGGTTCGCGAGGATCGGGAAAAGAGGTAGCTTGGATTGGGACGTCAGTATCTTTTCGACGCTTCTTCATTGATCTATGCTATGAAGCTTAAGCGGCTGGATCTTCTGGATGGGAATTATGTTCAGTGGCTTACGGTTTACGAGGTTTTAAACGGAATTTGGAAAGAAGTTTTTCTCCTGCGTAGGCTGAATGAGAAGAGGGCTGTTGAGTTCGCCAGTAGCCTGCTTCCTGAGGCACTGGCCTTATTGAACATTCTGGAACCAAGCGGTTACGAGAGGGAAATAATAGAGAAAGCACTGGAGCATGGAATGACAACTTATGATGCTTCATATGTGGTTTTAGCTGAGAAACACGGATTAGTGCTGGTTACAGAGGATAAGGAGTTCAGGAGAAAGGCAGGTCGCATAGTTAAGATAATTTGCTTAGAAGAAGTGCTTCGATGAATGCTAAAAGGCCTGGTTTTGACTGATAATATTACTCTACTATTTCTTGACTGTTTTGAAAGGGTTGTTTATAGAGAATACTTTTCAACGTCAACAAGTTGGGGAAAAACAGGGGATTGTTAAGGTTTAATAATTGTTGCTCTTGGAATCGACGGAATGCAGGATTATTCAATCATTACTAATGGGATAAGGAAAGTCTACAGAAAGGGAGAGGGAGGATTCCTATTCAGAAAGAAAAATAAAGAGACGATCATAGCACTTGACGACGTTAGCCTAAGCATTAAGAGAGGAGAATTATTTGGTTTACTTGGGCCAAACGGGGCTGGTAAAACAACCCTGGTTAAGATACTCAGTACTCTTATACTCCCAGATGCTGGGACGGCTTTGGTTAATGGATATGATGTTTTAAAAGAGCCTGGTAAGGTGAGGGCTTCAATTGGTGTTGTTTCGAGTGGGGAAAGATCACTCTATTGGAAGCTTACTGCAAGAGAAAACCTTGAGTATTTCGCAAGACTCTACAAGGTTCCTGACCAAGTTGCTAAGAGGAGAATTCGGGAATTGCTTAATCTAATGGGGCTTGAGGACAGGGCTGACGAGCTTGTTGAAAAGTATTCGAGCGGAATGAGGCAGAAGCTTGCAATAGCCAGAGCAATGCTGCATGATCCTGAAGTTCTCCTTTTAGACGAGCCGACCCTAGGCCTAGACCCAAGCTTTTCCAAGAGCATAAGGAGTTTTATAAGAGAAGAGCTTAACAAAAAGCAGGGTAAGACCATTCTATTAACTACTCACTACATGGAGGAGGCTGACAAGATGTGTGACAGGGTTGCCTTCATAACCAAGGGCAGGATAGTTGCCGTTGATACTCCGGAGAGGCTTAAGAATATGATAGGTAAGAACGAGGTTTTGAAATTGGTTGTTGAAGAGCTGAGGGAGAGCGTCTCAAACGTGGTTAAGAACCTACCCTTCTTGGATGACTATGGAATAACCGGTATGGAGCAGAACAGTATAAAGACAATCAGAATGTATATGAAGAATGTTGATTCTCATATTCAAGAGATTGTGGAATCATTCTCCAACGCTGGATGTAGGATACTCTCTCTAAGCGTTGAAAAGCCCACTTTAGAAGATGTTTTCATAAAGCTTACGGGTGAGGCTTTGAGAGATGAATATTGACAATTGGATTCTAGAACTGAAAGCGTCCCTATCTACCGCTAAGAAGGAGATATTGGTGAATTTAAGATACCCCCTATGGGTCGTATTCTGGGCTATAATGCCCATCTTCTGGCTAGCACCATTCATACTACAGGGCCGTGCTCTCGTTGGCGGGAGGTTTTCAGAATCCTTCGGAGAGCTTACTGGAACTAAGGACTTCATAACGTTTGCGATAATTGGAAGCTCGCTTTACGCATACGTAATGTCAGCATTGTGGGGCACGGGCTTATCGCTGAGGAGGGAACAATGGGGAGGCACATTGGAGATGATTCTGATTTCCCCCTGTAACAAGTTCTCTATACTTTTTGGAAAGGCGCTTTCAGACAGTATTCTAACCTCTTTCTACGCTATTATCCAATTCGCTCTAGCAAGCCTGATTTTCGGAGCCATGGTTAAGGTTGAGAACCTTGGCTTCGCGATTTCAGTAGTATTGCTGATGATCCTAGCTTTCTACGGTATTGGATTCGTTTTGTCAGGAGTAATATTGATGTATAAGGAGCCCGGTGCATTGTTAAACTTTGTCGACACTTTAATATACACTATCTGTCCTGTTAACTATCCCTTAAGAGCCTTAATGCTATTCCTAGGAAGCGCAGGTTATTATATCGTGATGGTAAGCATATTTTTCCCATTGACCCCTGCCTTAGAAATTGTAAGGACACTGCTTCTACCATCTTTCAACCCATATCTTAATGTTGCTACAGCTATCTCATACCTTGTTGCTACAATGGTGATTTTCCTAATTGGAGGAATGTACTTATTCAATTTTGTAGATAAGATAATCAGGAAGAAGGGGGGTGTGGAAGCGTATTGAATGAAGGGGGATGGCACAGGCTGAATGACGAGTTGAAGATTGTAGCAACGGTTATGAAAAAAGAATTGATCTTATACTTCAGGTATCCTGTCTGGGTGCTTTTCGACGCTTTAATGCCTCTCCTATGGGTTGTTTCCCTAGTTATATATGGTATGGCATTGGTTGGCTCTCCTTATTCAGACAACTTGGCAAGACTGGCTAATACTGGAGACTACGTGTCCTTTACAGTTGTTGGAATGGTTGTTTCAAGTTTTGCTTATTCAACGCTATGGGGTATGAGCTACGCTATGAGGGGGGAGCAGTGGAGTGGTACACTCGAGACCACTTTCTTAACGCCTTGCAGTAGATTTTCAGTCCTACTTGGGAAGGCTTTCAGCAATATGCTTACAACATCAGCATGGGTAATTATACAGATAACCCTTGTAGCGCTTGTATTCGGCTTGAGAATAAACATTGTCAACCTGCCTCTTGCCTTATTGTTCTTTCTAATAGCCCTGCCCAGCTTCATAGGAATAGGATTCTCACTTGCAGGAATAGTTCTAGACTTCAAGGAGCACAGCGCCTTCGTAAATTTCCTAAGCTCGTTATTGGGTCTCCTCTTACCAATATCCTACCCGCTGAGCGTACTCCCACCAATCTTGAGATACTTCTCTTACCTGCTTCCACCTACTTATGCCATAGAGGGTATGAGGAGCTTGCTAATAATGAACTCTAGTCTGAGCGAGTTGACAAGTCTCGTAGTACCTTTAATATTCTTCGATGTTTTCTGGCTGTTTACAGGAATCGCCATATTCATCAGAGAAGAGAGAAGAGTATTGAAGAAAGGCACTCTGGGCTACTATTGAATATTTTTTAAGACCAATAGGCTTATCAAAGAAGGGCATTTTAGAAAAAGATTTGTTAAGGTTTAGGATGGTTTTTGAAGAATTCCCAAACAGTATCTGTCGTAGAAATCCCCCTGAAGGACCAGGAATGGTCACCATCAATAATTGTGTAGAGAACAACTTCAGTACCTTCTACTCCTCCACTATAAACATTCTTAACGACGTTACCGTCACTATTTGTCTCCACTTGAGGATTGCTCGAACAATTGTTGGCTTTAACCCAGAAAGAGACGCATTCACTAATCGAAGCAAATATTTCTCTGAACCTTCCACCACCATAGTATGGGACGAGTTGATCCTGTTCACCATGGATGATAATTACAGAAACAGGTCCCGATGGAGCAGGTATGATTAGATGACCATCAGGATCTTTCCCTATCGAACCTGAGACTACAGCTATAGCGGCGAAAATATCTGAAAGCTCAGCACCGAGGCGGTGAGCCATCATACCACCATTAGATGCTCCGACCACGTAGATTCTCTTAGGGTCTATTTTCAAATCCTCCATAGTCTTCTCGACAAGCCTTCTAATAAACTCAACATCATTCACATTATTCTGAAGTGCTTGACCACAGCAGAAACCCGCGTTCCAAGAATAGTCAGGCAGGTTTCCCTCTGGGTATACTACTATGAAATTCTCTTTATCAGCTTTTAAGGAAAAACCAGTAGCAGCTTCCATTATCCTAGGGTTTCCACCAAACCAGTGGAGGACGATAACAAGGGGCAATGGTTTTTCATGGTCGTATGTTGCAGGAATATGTATTCGATAATTCCTAACTGCTCCATCAATATTTATGGAAAGATCATGGCTGCCTGGATAGGTATATGACGGCCTGTTTAATGACTTTTGCTGTCTAGTCAATAATAGGAACGCTATGAACATTAAGACAGTTATAATTCCAAGGATAATTATGAAAAACGATATTCTCTTTTTACTTATCCTACTTATCTTAACATCCTCATTCTTCGGGTTTTCAAAGGCCTGTAACCGTTTTCTACTCACATGCCAATACGCAAAGCACCCCATCAATTTTAGGTTTGTACTCGGAACGGGTTTATTTAAAAATCTTTTTATAACAATTGGAAGAAAACTCAATGATTACAATTTCTTTCATGAGAGAACCTAATTGTCTGCTATTTACTGTTTAGGATGTTTTTTAAAGAAATCCCAGATTAGATCGGTCATAGGAATTCCAGCGGAATTCCAGATATCATGACCACCGTCTGTAATAGTGTATAAAACAACTTCCGTATTATTCAACCCTCCGGTGTAAGTGGTTTTGACTATTCTCCTGTTACTGCTTATTTCGATTACGGGATTCTGAGAGCAATTATTAGCTCTAGCCCAGAACAATGCGGTTTCGTTAATAGATGCGAAAAAGTATCCCATGCTTCCTCCACCGTTATATGGCACTAGCTCATCCTTCTCACCGTGAAATATAATTACTGAAACGGGTTTTGACGGATTAGCTATAATCAAACGTCCGCTTGAAGATTTGCCTATCGAACCTGAGACTACAGCTATAGCGGCGAAAATATCTGAAAGCTCAGCACCGAGGCGGTGGGCCATCATACCACCATTTGAAACTCCGGCAACGTATACCCTCTTAGGGTCTATTTTCAAATCCTCCATAGTCTTCTTGACGATTCTCCGAATGAACTCAACATCATTCACCCTGTTCTGTAGAGCTTGACCACAACAAAAGCCCGCGTTCCAAGTTGGGTCAGTCCCTGTCCCCTGTGGGTAAATCACGATGAACTTCTCCCTATCAGCTTTACGGGAGAAGCCTGTGTATTCCTCTACGCTCTTAGAATTACCACCCCACCAATGGAGGACAATAACAAGAGGCAATGGCGTTTTGTCATCATACCCGATAGGAACGTGGATCCAGTAGTTCCTGATCATTCCGTTAACGTTTATGGAGAGGTTATAATCTCCGGGATGATTATATTTCACGTTTTCTGACAATTCCGAACTGACTAAGGGCTCAGGCCTATTTAATAAGAGTAGTGTTATTACAGTGGTTGCCAGTACTATCACTAATCCAAGTATAAGCGCAAAAAACATCTTTTTCCCAATATTCTTACGGAAACCCTCTTCTACCTTACCAGGTGTTTCCTCAACCATTGGTTAGGACAAACTGCAATATAAGGCAATATTATAAAAGCATTCTTACACATTCTTTTTAACAAAGAGTCTTAAAATTTTAGAACAGGTTTTTCCAGAGGTGCTTCTCCTTTTCTTATCCTTTCAACTAAGTCTCTGACTTTAGCCTCTATTTCTTCAATTATTTTACGTGCATCTTCAAGCCTCATTTCAGCAGGATCCTCTATATCCCAATTCTCAACGTGCTTAACGTTGACCACGGGACATTCTGAGCCGCTGCAAACTATCACAGCTATCTCTGCCTCATCCTCCATTTCCTTGGAAAGCATTTTAGGCTTTTTGTCTGAAAGATCTATTCCCCTCTCAGCCATTAACTGGATTGCTTTAGGATTTACCCTTTCAGCAGGCTTTGGACCTGCGCTTATTGCAACCCATCCTTCAGGAGGATTCTTGTTAAAGAAGGCTTCTGCAACCTGGCTTCTGAAGCTGTTTTGTACACATACGAATAGAACCTTCTTAACCATTAGCTATCTAGACGAGAACCTCTATATGTTTTTCTTAAACATTTCGGTTAATGTCTTATTGAGAACCTGTTGAATTCTCCCTTATAATCTTCCCACTCAACCTTAACGTCTGTAACCCTTGCCCCAGGAGGACCCTTCTTACAGAATTCGATCATCTTCATAACCGTCTCCTCCTCACCTTCGAAGACTGCTTCAACCCTACCGTCTGGAAGGTTTCTAACCCATCCCTTAACGCCAAGCCTATCGGCAAGGCTCTTGGTTTCATACCGGAAGAAAACACCCTGCACCCTGCCACTCACGTATACGTGCGCCCTGACCATCAAGCTTAGAAGAAGATTCTTCATAGAATTTTAAAAAATTTGCTTAAGGTGAGGCTAGGCTTGAAGAGAAAATATTCAGGAATAACTCGTATGTCCTTATTCCTTGGGTAAACTCCTCGACAGATATGCTTTCACTCAGGCTATGCGCAAGCGACGGGTTTCCCGGCCCCCATGCTATTTGCGGCCTACCCCACTTAATACCCGTGTAGTTAAAGTCTGACGTGCCCAGTTTTCTTATTAGCAGAAGATCTTTTCCCGTCACCTTCTTAACAGCTTCACGGACAGAATTTAGCATAAGCGGGTCCTTAACTGAGACGTAACCGTCCAGGTAGTCAAGAAACTCGTGTCGAATATTGATGATGCTCCTACTAGTCTCCAAGTATTCTTTCAAAGTCTTGGTGAAAATATCTGATAGCTTATCAAAGCTTATTTCGGGAGGGTAACGGAGGTTCAAAAAGGCTTCGCTAGAATCCGGTATTCTAGAATCACCGTAACCACCTTTAACCATCGTTATTGAAACTCCTATGTTTGAGAAAATGTCTTTAGAAAATGTGAATTTAGATTTGACATACTCGATGAGCCTCATAAGCTGAATTATCGCGTTAGCATCGTCCATCGGCGACGAGGAATGTCCACCTGTTGTTGAAACCATTATCTTGACGTTTGCACTGCCCCTGTAAGCTATTGCGGCAGCCCTCGTGCCCGTGGGTTCACCTATGATAACATAGTCTGGAGGATTTAGTTTTTCAAGGAGATGCTTTACACCCTTACTATCAGACTCTTCACCCACGACAGAAGAGAAAATTAGCCTTAAGTTTCTAGACTTATAGCTTGAAGCCGCAAGCACCATCGCTAATAAAGGAGCCTTAGCGTCTACAGCACCCCTGCCGAACACTCTTCCAGATTCGATCTTAACATCAACTATTCCGGGGACAGTATCAATATGTGAGCAAAACAGTAAAGTCTTATTTCCATCACCTTTTTCCCCGATTACATTGCCAACTGAATCCATCCTTACGTTTTCAAATCCTTTTGATACCAATAGTGAGAAAACCTCTTCCTGCGCTTCGCCCTCCTCCCCGCTTGGAGAATACTTGGAGAGGAGCTTAACCAGTTGCTGTACTGCTTCCGAGCTTGGATTCATATTCCCTCATCGTTTCAATAATTACGTTACATGCTTCATCTATCAAACTCAAGGGTATGTTTAAGGCAGGTAGGAATCTGACTACGGTTGGACCGGCTGTTAGAGCCAACACCCCTCTATCAGCAAGCATGTCAACAACGGGTTTAGCTCTAATCCTGAGCTCTACACCTATCATGAGACCCCTTATTCTCACTTCTCTAACTATCCTTAAGCCTTTCAATTCTTCAAGCCTATTGGAAAACTTTCTAGACCTCTCTTCAACGTCTTTTTCCGTGACGGCCTCTCGCAGAAGCCTTATAGTTGCAGCACCTGCTGCACATGCAAGTGGATTTCCTCCGTAGGTTGAAGTATGAAAACCCGTTTCACCTACTGTTGAAACCTCTTCGGTAAACAGCGTTATTCCAATTGGTATACCTCCTGCTACTCCTTTTGCAAGCATCGCCACATCTGGCACTATGCCTTCTCTTTCAAAAGCGAAGAATGGTCCTGTTCTCCTCATCCCCGACTGTATCTCGTCGATTATGAGTAAAACACCCTTGTCTGAAGCGATTTCCCTTGCAGCTTTCAAATAGCCTTCTGGAGGAATCCTAACACCGCCTTCACCTTGGACAGGTTCGAGTATTATTGCAGCAGTATCTTTGTCAACCTTGTTCTTAAGGTCTTCTTCATTACCGTATTCGGAGAAGACAACCCTATTATTCAAAACATGTTCTAGACCCTTCTTATAGTCCGGATTCCAAGTTACTGATAGAGATGCTAAAGTTTTACCGTGGAAGCTCCTGTTCGCTGCAACGATCTTACTCCTACCCGTTTTTTTAAATGCTGTTTTAAGAGCCAAGTCAACCGACTCGGCTCCACTATTCACTAATAAAATTCTTGAGAAGAAACGAGAAGTGAAATAGGAGATTTCCCTTAAGAAATCTGCTCTAGCATCGTTGTAGAAGGAACCATGGCAGGAGGATATTTTCTTCAATTGGTTTACGATTGCTTCGACGATAACCGGATTAGAATGACCCAGTAATGCAACCCCGTATGCGGACGTTAAGTCAATAAACCTACGTCCCTTCTCATCGTATACTTCAGAACCGTTTCCACTAACTATTGCTATACGCCTCTTAACATACGTCTTAAGGAGGAGATTGTCCTCAATATCGTAAATATTCTCCATACTTGACATCCTCATTTAACTATTATTGTGCCAAGACCCTTCTCCAACGCATTTGAAACGGGTTTTTCAATGAGTCCAGACGAGATTCTTACAGAGACAGCCCCTTCTTGCAGAGCTTCTACGGAGGATTGTACTTTCCTCATCATACCGTGGCCTATGCTTGGAAGCAGTACTGACGCCTCGGCCATTGTCAAAGACTCCACCAGTTTACCATCTACCAATAGGCCTTCAACATTAGTGAGGTATAGTAGTTTACTTCCGAGTGCTGACGCCACCTTAGCTGCGAACGCGTCGCTATCCACGTTCAAGGGTTCGAAGTTCCTACTAAGCGCTATGGGGGCGAGGACTGGCAGGATGCCATTATCTAAGAGTAGTTTTAGCAATTCTACATTGATCTTCTCTATCTTACCCGTATAGCCCCCGTCCATTAGAACCCTCCTACCATCATCCCTCTTAACAAGTATCTTCTCCTTCCTAGTAGCACTCGCTAGGGCTCCATCTATGCCTGTTAAACCAACGGCGTTAATACCCTTCTCTAAGAATTTCGAGACGACTATTTTATTGAGCCGCCCCATGGTCATTAGGTAAACCTGCATTGTCTCCCAATCTGTTACCCTACTCCTCATCCCGCTTGCAGATACGACAAACCTAGGTTCAATACCCATTTTCTTACAGGTTTCAGTAACTTCTGCGCCTCCACCGTGTACGAAAACTATTCTCTCCTTCTTTGAATACTCCGCTATATCTGACGCTATTCTATCGAGCGTCTCATCTTGAAGCAGTGCCCCACCAACCTTTACGACTATCATTCCTCCAACACACCTAGGCCGGATGTAGGCCCGGGAATGTTAAGCCCTCCTTCTCATCGTAGTTAAACATTATGTTGAAGCATTGGACAGCATTACCGGCAGCACCCTTGACAAGGTTGTCTATGGCTGCAAACAGTATCACCCTGTTGAAATCAGGGTCTATTTCAAAGCCTATGTCAGCAAAATTGGAGCCTATAAGGTACTTGGGGTCTGGTAGACCATGTACCATGGTAGGGTCTCTAACCAGCCTTACAAAGGGCTCCTTATCGTAAGCGGCCCTGTAACATCTCCACAAGTCTTGGAGGGAGGGGAGTTTCCCAGCGGGACGTGTGTGTATCGTCACCAATATACCTCTAACCATGTTTACTGCGTGTGGCGAGAAACCTATTGAAAGACCGTTTTTAGCAAACCGTGATACTTCTTGGAATATTTCGGCAACGTGTCTGTGGCCGGCTGGCTTATATGGTCTTACCACGCTATATCTTTCAGGATGGTATCCTTCTAGGGTTGGGGAGGAGCCTGCCCCTGAAGAACCTATTTTAGCATCGATGAATATTTGGTTTCCATCTATTATCCCACTTTTAACAGGCGGTACTAAAGCTAGGATGCTTGCTGAGGCCATGCATCCGGGAACAGCCACTAATTTAGCACTCCTTATCTCATCCCTATGGAGTTCAGGCAATCCGTAGACAGCTGTGCTCAAAAGGTCGGGATAGGGGTGTTTAAAACCATACCATTTTTCATAAGAAGAAGGGTCTTTAAGCCTGAAGTCAGCGCCCATATCTATGACTTTCAACCCACGGTCTAATAGTGTTTTAACCACATGCACTGATTGACCGTGTGGCAGTGCTGTAAAAACTACTTCAGCATTAACAACATTCTCAACCTTAGGCTCTACAAAGTTGAGCTGGCAGACTTTTCTGAGATTAGGATGAACCTTGTGAATAGGCATGCCACTGAATCTTTTAGATGTTGCTGCAATTATCTCGACCCCTTTGTGGAATAGGAGTATTCTTAACAATTCCCCGCCTACGTATCCGCTTGCACCGTATATTGCTACCTTAACCAATTCCCACCTTAATCGTAAAAACAGGTATTTAAGAACATTGTTTAAAGCCGGCTTTCCCAAGAGTTAAGCAGAACGTTAACTATTATTTTTTAATCAACGACGCTAGGTACTTGATAACTTTTTCCGGTATGTTCACGCCGGTGGCTTCCATACTCCCCCTGAACTCAGGCGTCGGGTTGACTTCGTTAACGAGGTAACCCTCCTTCGGGGATTCTAAAACATCAACTCCTACAAATTCTCCTCCAACCGCTTCCACTGCCTTAATAACTACCTCTGCAAGCTCACTGTCTACTTTAGCTTTCTCACTTCTGCCACCTAATGCTATATTCGTCTTCCACTGGTCTGGGGGCGAGATCCTGTATATTGCGGAGACAATCTCACCTCCTACAACAGTAACCCTTATGTCACGTCCCGGTTTCTCCACGTATTCTTGAATATAATAAATCTGGTATAACGGACTCATATACTGACGGTCCTCCAATATCGCTTCAGCAGAGTACTTATCACCTATTAGAGAGATTAGCCTACCCCAGCTTCCTACAACAGGCTTTAAAACAGCAGGATAACCGATCTTATTCAGAGAATTTAGTGCGGATTGATAGGAGAATGAAAGTACTGTCCTAGGTGTTTTAACACCTTTCTTAATCAACTCCATCGATGCAAAGAGCTTGTTGCCAGCTATTTGAAGGGTTTTAAAAGAGCTTACAGATCTTACCCCAACACCCTCCAGATAGTTTGAAAAGTGGAGAGATTTGAAGTATGAAACGCATCTGAGTAAGACCACATCTAGATCTCTGATTTCTGTATCTTTCTCGTTTAACATGAACGAGAGCTCATCTATATTTAGCCTTTTAAAAGGCACTGAAAGGTTCTCTGCTGCTTTGAAAAGCTCTTTTTCCTCAAACCTTATTTGGTCATAAAAAATGCCTATTGGCAATTCCGGATTCTACTCGCCCCAGTCTTCTCCTGAGAGTTGTACTTTTCTGGTTTTGACTATTTCGCCACCTACTTCAACTATTTCGAGGTCAGAGCCGCATTCTGGACATGTTACTACTTCGCCAACTATGGCATCGTCAGAAACTTCGAACATTGCCAAGCACTCCTCACATTCCGCCTTCATAAGGGTGTGAAATCATATTTCCCCTACTTATAAATTTAGCTTTTACCGGAACGCACTTCGTTAGCTCTGACTGTGGACATGCCCCAGAGCTGTATGAAACCATTTGCGAGAGACTGGTCGAATCTTGAAAGAGAGGAATAAGTAGCCTTCTTCTCGTCATACAGAGACCTTGGAGATCTTCTTCCGACAACCATTGCCTCACCCTTAAACAGCTTAATCCTAACCTCACCCTCAACGTTTAGCTGGGTATAGTCTATGAAGGCGTCAATAGCCTTTCTCAATGGTTCGAACCACAAGCCAGAGTATACTAGCCATGCCCACGTTGCTTCAATCCTCCTCTTCTCCTCCAATTCTAATCTTGTTAAAACGAGCTTCTCAAGGTCTTGATGAGCTCTTATTATGGTTAATGCAGCAGGCGCTTCATAGACTTCTCTAGACTTTATTCCAACAACCCTATCCTCCATATGGTCTATCCTTCCAAAACCATGCGAGCCGGCAAGCTCGTTTACTTTCAGTATAAGGTTAACCGGATCGAGACGTTCACCATTCAACTCTACAGGAACCCCCTTTTCGAAACCGATCGTAATATACTCGGGGTTCTCTGGGGCTTTTGAAACAGGCTTGCTCCAGACGAATGCTTCTTCAGGAGGCTCGATCCAAGGGTCTTCTAGCTCACCCCCCTCAATCGACCTGCTCCAAAGATTATCATCTATGCTGAATTTACTCTTCTCTCTTTCGATTTTAATACCCTTCTTTTCCAAGTATTTTACTTCCTCGTCTCTGCTTAAGCCCCACTCTCTGACTGGGGCAAGTATTCTCAAACTTGGGTTTAGCGACCTTATGGATACCTCGAACCTGACTTGGTCATTGCCTTTTCCAGTGCAACCGTGCGCAACGGTGGAAGCATTCTTCTTCTCAGCAACCTCCACCACCTTTGAGGCTATGAGGGGCCTAGACAGAGAAGTACCCATTGGGTATACCCCCTCGTAAAGCCCATTAGCCTTAATAGCTTTGAAAATATAGTCGTTAACAAACTCCTTTCTAGCGTCTATTTTGATAACCTCTACTGCCCCAAGCTTCTCAGCCCTTTCCATAGCTGCTTCGAAATCCTCTTTCTGACCCACGTCAACAATAACTGCAATAACGTCCATACCATACTTTTCCTTTATCCAAGGTATCATTACTGAAGTATCCAGTCCCCCAGAGTATGCGAGCACACACAGTTTATTATTCAAGATCTCTTCACTGTTTTCTATTCAGAAAACACAACCTTTTTAAGAGTTTCCTATAAGCGTAAGGAGTATGAATAAGTTTGGCATCCTAATCTTGCTCCTCATAACCTTATTAATGCTTGGTCCTAACTTATTTATACAAAAGGCCTCGGGAGAAGGTCAAGTAAGCGTACCATTGTATAAGCCTCCTAAACTGGACGGTACGATTTCAAGTGGCGAATATCCTATTGCTCAACTTGATGCAACATGGGGAAAACTTTATGTTGTTCACGATGGTAGTAAGATAGTATTTGGAATAAACTTAATTGATGATTACGAAAGCATTGATCTCCTGTTTAACACGGGATCATTGGAAGCCATAACGTTATCTACAAGTACGTTGAGATATAGCATTAACAGGTCCGGTGCAATAGAGTACTACTATGGTCTTTTTGGTAATTGGATTGCAAGTAATGTGAGCGACATCTCTTTTAAAGTGGTTAACAGAACTACAGGATGGACTGTGGAGTTAGAAATATTGCTGACAAGCCTTACTATTTCTCCAAACATTGATAGGAAAATAGGTTTTGCAATAATGATTTACGGGAAAAGCCTTAATTACTCTTGGCCACAGAATGCTTCGCCTTACGACCCCTCTACTTGGGGCGTCCTCTACTCGCCAGATAATTGGGCTACTAAAAACGATATCTGCCTAGAAGTTTTTCTGGATAGGAATAGGGTAATTGCAGGTTCCAACATCACCCTTATAGTAATCATAACGAATAAGGGAGATGCTCCCATACCGGACTATCAGATAAAAATCTGGTTTGACGACCAATTGATGGAAGATTCAACAGGAAGCAACCTTGGACTTAAAACCCCGTTAGAAAAGACAGACAGAATACGGTATGAAAAGAAAATCACAAATACCCCAGTTGGAAATCATACTTTAAAGGTAAATGTCACTGGAGTAGGCATTTATTACGATTCCGACATTAAGAATAACTTTGGGGAAAGAAGCTTTTTAGCAAACTATGCTAAGATAGAGATTTCAGGGATACCTGGAGTCAGTATTAGTCTCGACGGAGAAGCCCAGACAATACCGGAAGAAGGTACGGTGGTATTCTATTCAACAGCAGGAGTTAAAAAAGTCAAAGCTGAAAAAGTATACGTCCCATTAGAGGGGTTAAGGTATGTCTTCATCCAGTGGAGAAATAGCAGTTCTGTTTTCAAAAATCCAGAGTTAACCATAAACGTCAATGGCGATTTCTCCTTTACACTGGAGTATAGGAAGGAATATCTTGTAAACCTTAGTTTTGTAGATAAGAATAACTCTCCCATCAAACCATCTTTTTACACCTGCATATTTCCCAACAACACCCTTTACAACGGCACTTTGAAAAGCCTATGGTTAACGAGTGGCGACTTGAAAATATTGAGTATTAATTACGCCGGGCTAAATGTTTTAGAAGAAACAAAGGTTTACGATGTATATGAGTCTAAGAAAATCACTATTTCATGTAATGTTCTAAGTGGGACTGTACGAATAATTGACCCGTTTTCTACTCCCATAAGCGGAGCTGAGGTATCTGTAGTATTTCTGAATAATACTGAGAGGAAATACGTGACTGATTCGAACGGTATGGTAAGAATGGAAAAAGTAGCAGGTGGGAGGGCGAAGCTTACTCTAAGCCATATGGGCTATTCAACAACATTTGATGTTGATTTTTCAAAAGAGAGCGATATCACTATTAAAATACCAATGTCCATGAATATAGTCTTAATAATGATAATGGTTGTTTCAATCATGGTTGCAATCATAGTAGTAAAACTATTCTCTAACAAAATATTCCGAAAAAGAAGAGAGAAGATGGTTGTGACAAGAGAGGAATATGAGTTTGAGGAAATATAGATGCTTATTCCTCCACTGTTTTTTCAGAAGCCAAAACTTGTTCACAAAGCCTTCGAAGCTCGTCGAGAGGAGTAAGTTCTAAAGAAACCTCTAGATCCTTATTTCCAGCCATTTCGTTACCCTGCTCGTAAGTAAGCCTTAGCGTTTCAAGGTTCCTCAAGTCAACATCTTCTGATATTGTTAAATAGGCAAGTTTAACAAGGACTTCTGCATCGAGCAGTATACGAGGCTCTTTACGCTGCAAATCTTTCCTTCTAGGTCACTGTAAGAATAGTGAAGTATAAAAATCTTTATTTAATACGATTTAGTATTCTTCTCATTTTCAGCGCATCAATCTCAAGTAATGGGGACTCGCAGATTATGATAAATGAATAGCCTTTCTCAACTATTATCTCGGCAAGTTTCCTAAAATCTGGACCATAGCCGCTTCCAAGAGGATGATGCCTTCTCTCACCAACTCCCTTCGAGGTTGTTTCGACTTCTGAAAAGTGTACTACGAGGTTTTTCATCCCTTCACTACCAAGAGACTTTTCCACCGTATCTAAAATCTTCTCATAGTCTCCACGACTCTTGATTATACCTCCTGCTCTAGCGTGTATATGTGCAAAATCCAAAGTAAGCCTCACCCCCTCGAAGCATGTTGATAGCTCAATTAGCTCTTCAAGCGATCCGAATTGATTCGGCTTTCCAGTAGTTTCTGGACCCAATTCAACTTTAATCTTCCTCTCTTCAAGCTTATCTAACACTGTCTTCAAAGCCTCTTTTTGAGCCTGCATCGCTAGTTCTCTGGTTAATCCACTATAATAGCCTGGGTGAAAAGTAAGATGGAAAGCACCCATCCACGATGCTATTTCAGCTGATTTTATCACTCTCTGAATACTCTGTTTTCTCACGATCTTCTTATTTGAAGAAAGGTTTATTGCGTAAGGACCGTGAAGAGTGAGCAGTATTCCGTTTTCAGAAGCAGCTGAACCGATTTGTGAAGCAGGTTTTTTACCTATACGTATGCTTCTAACAGCCTGATATTCCATTGCATCCAGCCCTATTTTCCTAAGATATTCCATTGCATCTGTTCCATGCGGACCTTGCAGTGGAAAGCCTGCTGGACCTATTCTACAGGATTCCAACAATCTGGTTTTAACGATTTCCTTATTTAAAGATTAAGATTTGCCATTTTTAACTTATTCTCTGCACAATCTTCATCTTCTTCTCCGCCAGAAGCTTCTTATAGTATTCTTTCCAGCTATTGTCTACTGGTCTGAATTTGAATCCATAGCTTATTATCCCACTTTCTCCCTGTTCGAAAAGCTTCCTCAAACACGCTTCCACTTCCATACCTATGTAAACATCCTCAGGCTTGCAATCTACTATCTGCGACATAACTCTTGGACCCTCTTCAAGTTCAATCAATCCTATTATGTACGGAGTGTAGCTTTCAAAGGTTTTTGATCCTACGTTTATTACAGTGTAGCTGAATACCTTTCCTCTACCAGAAAACTCTATTTGTCTAGTTTTACCCTTTCTACGGCATTTGGGACAAATCTTCCTTGGAGGGAAGAAGCTAGTTCTACAGTTTTCACAGTAAGTGCCCAGTAGTCTGTATCTTTCCTTCATGCTTCTCCAATGCTTTGGCACGCCTGAGTTACTCATCTCACCTATCACCTCCTGGAAAGGATTGTTACAACCGCTGTGGCACCTGAGCCACCAACATTATGAGCTAGGCCCACTTCAGCACCATCGACTTGCCGGCCTCCCTCAGCTTCCCCCCTCAACTGTTTTACAATCTCAACTATCTGCTTGATGCCAGTCGCACCCACTGCATGTCCGCCAGCTTTTAGCCCACCATCAGTATTCACGGGGAGCTTACCTCCAACGTATGTTTCACCCTCCTCATAAAGCTTGAAGCCCTCACCCTTACGGCAGAAACCCAAGTCTTCTAAGGCAAGTATCTCCGCTATTGTAAAGCAGTCATGTACTTCAACAATGTCGATGTCTTTTCTTTCAAGTCCTGCTTTTGCAAAAGCTTTCTCAGCAGCATAAACCGTAGCGTCAAGGGTACAGATATCCCTCCTCTCAAGTAGGCTAAGAGTATCAGAAGCCTGTGCCACAGCCTCTACTTTTACGGGAGTATCAGTATATTTCTTCGCTTCATCTAAGGGGGCAAGTATGACGCATGCAGCCCCGTCTGAAACTGGGCAACAATCGTTCCTCCGAAGCGGATATGCAACAATTGGGGAGGACAATACATCTTCAACTGTTATTCTATTCCTAAAATGAGCCAGTGGATTCATACTACCATGATAGTGATTCTTAACTGCGACTTTAGCAAGAGTCTCCGGTTTAAGCCCATATTGATGCATGTATCTCATCGCCATAAGAGCATACACTCCTGGGAACGTCGCGCCAAAGTATGCTTCCCATTCATAATCCATTGCGGCTGAAAGTATCTCCGTAGCCTGCACCGATTCTACGTCAGTCATCTTCTCAACCCCGCCTACTACTACGAGGTCGTAGAGACCTGATGCAACAGCCATGTATCCATGGAGGAATGCTACTCCACCAGAAGCACACGCAGCTTCAACCCTCGTAGCCGGTACAGGGTTGAGACCCAAGAAATCTGCTACAAGCGCTCCAACGTGTTCTTGGCCTTCAAACATTCCACCCGACATGTTTCCGAAAACTATGTATTGTATGTCTCTCCCACTTATCCCCGCTTCTTCTACTGCTTGAATACCAGCTTCCCAAACAAGGTCTTTAATGCCCTTATCCCAATGCTCACCGAAACGCGTTGATCCTACAGATATTATTGCAACATCCCTCTTCAAATTCTCAACCCTCCTTAAAAAGCCTCCTATACCTAGCGTATAGAGAGTAATCCACGTATTCACGCCTGTCTAAATAGTACATCACTGGAGGAGCAAGCTCTCTTTTAGATTCTATCGCATCCGTTACAACTATGCTGAAAGAATCTGAGCCTGCTCCAGAGCCATAGGAGGTAACGAGTATTCTCTCTCCAGGGCTTGCAATATCCAATACTGATGCTAAGCCAATTAGGGATGAGCCTGAGTAGGTATTACCAAGTCTACTAACTACAAGGCCGGGCCATAACTTTCTCTCTTCAAAGCCGAGTATTTTAGCAGCTCTCAAAGGAAACTTTGCATTAGGCTGGTGAAAAACGACATAGTCGTAATCATTGGGTGTTGTCCCGGTTTTCTCTAATAACGCCTTAGTACAGCTTATAACATGCTCGAAATAAGCTGGCTCACCCGTAAACCTACCGGCGTGCCTTGGATAGGGCGAGCCATCTCTTCTCCAAAAGTCTGGGACATCCTGCGTATATGAATGCGTATACTCTATTTCAGCGATCACACCTTCCCCAGAGCCTATGACGTATGCTGCCCCACCAGCTGCAGCAGTGTACTCTAGAGCATCGCCCGGTGCGCCTTGCGCAGTATCAGCACCAATAGCAATCCCATATTTGATATATCCTGCCTTAACCAATCCTAAGCAAGCCTGTAGTCCTGTTGTTGCAGCCTTACAGGCAAACTCCATATCTGCCGCGGTAAGATTAGGGGTTAATCCTAACGCTTCAGCTACCGTCGATGCTGTGGGCTTAACAGCATAGGGGTGAGACTCTGAGCCTACGAAGACTGCTCCCACTTCACCAGGCTTGACTTCGACTGCTCTTTTCATCGCATTCCTAGCTGCTTCAACCGCTATTGTAACAGTATCTTCATCCAGTGAGGGGACTGATTTCTCTTCTACTCCAAGACCATCCTTGTAAGAGGAAGCATCATGACCCCAAACTCTTGCTATATCCTCAATCTTAATCCTTAGTTTCGGAATGTACACTCCGTATCCAACGATCCCGATTTTCATATTCTGCTCTGAAATTTTACGCGCTTCAGCCTGCGAGTATTTAACCTGATATTTAATCGCTATAGATTACTCGTCTATTGTCGAGTAGTTTCAATTCGTAAAGCATCTCCCGGTAGAAATTCTATCCTGCTTCACCAATTGCTGTTTCTAATCGTGAAATAACTTTTTCCCTGCCAAGCGTTGCAAGTAGATAACCCAATCTAGGACCGCTTTCTAACCCAAGGAAAATTAGGTAGAGTTTCCTGAAGAATTCTGGAGCAGGAATATTGTTTTCCCTGGCCGTAGAATAAATGATATTCTGAATGGCTTCTCCCTTAAACTCTGTGAGAGATGAGAGTCTTTCAGAAAGATCTTTAAGAGCTTTCTTCACATCATTTAAGTCCACTTTGGAAAATTCTCTCTTAAGAACATATTTGCTTGAATCTGCAAATGTCGACAGCCAGTTCTTAGCAAGCCTCAGTCTAAGCAACACCCTATTCCTATCGTCCTCGGAAATTCCTTCGCCAATTATTCCTGCTCTGACAAGGCTATTATACGCCTCTTCGACAGGGTAGAATTGTACAAGATAGCTTGCAAGCAGGTAGTTAATCCTCAATGGTTTTTTATTCGGAATGCCCCCCATGAGAACTGGATATATACGCTCGGCTTCTTCAGAAGACTTTTTGAAAAAACTCTCCTCAAACCTGTCGAATTCTTCAACAAGAAGATGGAGGTTCTTAAGGTCGATATTTCTCTGCATCATCGGCCTCTTAGTATACAGGTATTTTACGACCTCAGGTTCTAGAACTTTGAGAAGATCCTGGATTATGTATGCATTACCCTTTCTACTAGACATTTTCTCTCCATTAACCAAGAAGAACTCGTAGACTAGGTTTGCGGGAGGCTCTATACCATAAATCTCCCTTGCCAATGCTTGTCCAGACTTCCAAGAGCCTTCATAATGGTCTTTTCCAAAGGGTTCTGCATTAACTTGGAAAATTTTCCATTGGGCAACCCACTCTATACGCCAAGGAAGCTTGCCCTCTTTAAAAGTTGAAACACCCTTGTGGCCACAACCCTTTATCACGTATTTACCAGCCAGTATCCTACCACGGCACTCGTATTCTACAGTATCGTCTTCAAGGTTGAAGCTTATTGCCGTAGTGGTTATCTTACCGCAGTTTTCACATATAGCGTGAAACGGAATCCAATCTTTTTCCAGAGTCTTCTGATATCTGCTTAAAACACCCCTGACTTGATCCACCTTAGAAAGTGTAAACTTTGTAATTTCCAAAAAACCACCATTAGCATAAGAATCGCTATTATTATAGTTTTCCATAGAAATGCCTATTCTGCTCAAACCATCCCGTATAACTGAATTGAAATGCTCGCTCCAAGACTTATGGCATCCGAATACGTCAGGTATCCGACAATACGGCCAGCCCAAGTATTTCTCAAGAGTCGAAAGCTCTTCTTGAGTGAAAGAATGCCATTCGCCGTCGCCGTCGGGGGCAGAAGGAGGAATAGTTCTGAGCGGGTCCATATCATCATTGGTATAGATAAGCCTTGCTGGAATACCTTTTCTTACCACAGCATCGTATATGAAGAAAGCACGAATTTGGTCGTTCATATTACCGATATGCTTACCGCCTGAAGGAGAACCACCACTCTTAACAGTTACTATGGACATACCGTTTCTCTTAGCATGTTCAATAGCAGATTCTGCCACTAAATCGGCCCAGAACACGAACTTCCCCTTACTCCTATTTTTCTCGCCCACTTGAAACGGATTAGGTTTAAAAGCTCTACATAGATAAGTTTTAATGGGCCCGTGGCCAAGCCAGGATAAAGGCGTCGGCCTCCGGAGCCGAAGATCCCGCGTTCAAATCGCGGCGGGCCCGTAGTCCTCTAGATGCTTATTAAAAACCAGAAGACTTTATGAAAATATAACTTCCTCGAAAAGCTTCAGGAATCTTTCCACGTTAACGTCTAAACATAGTGAAGCGTTGGGTATGCTTCCAGTAATTAGAGTAAAGCCTCTAGTATATTCTCCCTTAAGTTCAACTTCAACCCTAGCATCTTCAGTAGAAACTATCTTGTTATCCACTACTGTCGCCAGAGCTAGAGGATCATGTAGGATTGGTTGCTTGTGGCCAGTATTCTTCTTCCACGCTTCAAGCATGGAGTAGACAAGCTTGTGTTCTGGTTTTTCACTGGACTTTAACCTTTCAATCATGCTTAAGGGCATCATGCATTTGAGAGTAACATCCAACCCGACTAGCAGGGGCTTAACTCCTGATCTAAGAATTAGATTTAAAGCCTCGGGATCGCATCTCACGTTATATTCAGCACCGGAGCCGTTGAAGAACCCGGCCATTGACACTAGACTAAGCTTATCTTTAACATCTGGCATTGAAAGAAGCGTTAAAGCAATATTCGTAAGAGGACCCGTACTAACCACCTTTAAACCCTCTACTTTCAATACGTTTTCAGCTATCACGGCCCAAGCTGGCAATCCAATCAGGTTAGCATACTCACCTGACTCATCTTCAAGTACTTCAGCTTGAGGGGGCTTCCAGCTGGGAGCAAATCCTAAAAGGTTTTTTGGAGAACCTAAGGCAACAGGTATTTTCAAACCCGTAGCAGAAATAAGTTTTGAAGCAAGCCTAGCCCTAGATTCAACATCACCGTAAACAACAGTCACAGCCCTTAGGTCAAGCTCTCTACATTTTAAAGCAAATAGTAGGGCGAGAGCATCATCAATATCATCGCCAATGTCTGTATCAAGGACTATTGGTATAGCCATTCATTTCACGGCAGTGAACATTAAAACAAGAATTATAAAAATTTATTCTTCATTAGGAATTTTCATACTATTGGCTTCAAAGTTATTTTATACATGTAAATAATATAGGTTTAGACTGAACATCCTGTCTTACAAATCCGGATAAAAAAGTAAGCATATGAGTTCATGCACGACTTGAGCCATAGTACACTCCCTCGATCTTTATCTCTACTTCCTCTAATGGTAGCCCTCTCGACGTCTTTAAGTAAAGTGTGATATTAACCGTGGAAGTTTGGTAAAAGCATCCTATAAAAATGGGAATGGGAAATAGAAAAATTGACGATAGCACTGTAGAAATAGAAAGCGTAATTATCCATTTCTTAATGTATAATCTCTGAAACATCAAATATTTATACTTTAAACCTTCGCTACAAGTAGCTTTTGAATAAAATTCTCAATTCTTTATTTCGAATTTAAATATCCAGTAACTATACTAAGCGTTTTTGTCTTAGAAGATCTTAAACTAAAAGATTCTCTTTATTCCCGGCGGGTCGAAATCTTTCAGACAAAGGGTGTATGAAAAATATTTAAAAAGAAGAATGACAATAATGTCTTCTATGGTATTGCGAAATTTTAGAAGTGGTAATAAGCAGGTCTTCTTTTTCTTTAGTGAATACTGTGTTTAGGAATTTGGAGAGGCTGAGAAAACTTTCTTCTCCCAGCTTTAATCCTCGAGGATTTTTTATAGCTGAGGAGAAGGGTTTACCTGTTGGGTGCATCTGTGTAATTAACCTGCCGGCAGACAAGTCAGCTTATTCTCATTTGGCTTCTTGCTATAGGTAATAAAATAGTTATGCTTAAATATTGAAAACACCGTTTTTAGAAATGGTTATGGTAATATTCAAGGTTAAAGCTAGAGTCTGGAACATATTCGACGACACTAGAAGGCAGACGTAGCGTTAACTTTTGACAGTGGCTCTACGTATACCGTTTTACCTCGTTCTCTCCTTGAAAAACTCGATGTTAAGCCGGTAAGGAGAGTGAGGCTGAGATCCGCTGACAACAGGGTGGTGGAGAGGAAACTGGGTGAAGTCGGTGTTGAAATCGAGGGATACCGTTTATCATCAACCCCAGTGATTTTCGGGGATGAAGACGTATGTTTGCTCGACTCGGTTACTATGAAAGAGCTAAGCCTAGCGCCTGACGTAGTCAAAAAGAAGCTTGTGCCGGTTGAAGCCCTTCTGATGTAGCATTCTTAAAAGAAACAGCTTTTTCAGCCATTAGGATTCCCTAAGGAGATTTACTCGAAATCCTTATGTCAAAGCAGGATTTCATCCTATCCTCCCCTATATTCTGCATTCAGAAAGACTACAATATGAATCCACTTTAAGCCGGCCTAACGTTTTCTCAAGCATTATTCTCCAATAAATCAAGGAAACAAGCTAGGGGAAAATTCGAATACTTTGACATCGTTATTTTATCGGTTCCTAGAATACTTTACCAGCTTTTTCCAGGTTTTCTAAGCGTTGCCAGTTCCACTCAATCCATTCTTTAAGCCTCTGCAAGGTTTCAGCATTCTTAGGCTCAAGAAGATGCCTAGTACGCCTCTGAATCTTAAGATACTCCTCG
>JAFNJB010000039.1 GCA_017601245.1 Candidatus Brockarchaeota archaeon | reverse complement strand
CCTCTTCATTCACATGGTTTCTAATATACACGGCGACATTCCTACCCTTAGCAGCCTCCTTAGCAGCATCTCTCACCATCATTGCGAGAACTTCAGCAAGTGGACAAAAAGGTGTTGTAGCTATAAATTCTACGATGATCTTTTCCCCCTCGCTCCTAACGTCTTTAATCAAATTAAGCTCTCCCAATGTTAAACCTATCTCAGGATCTACAACACTTGAAACAGCCCTTCTTACTTCAGAGACGATATCATTCTCCATGCTCATGTCTCACCCTCTTCCTTTCATATTCTTCCCTAGATGCATATATTCTTGCTGGTACCCCTACTACGACTACGTTGGGTGGGATATCCCTGGTAACTACGGATCCTGCTGCAACTACTGAACCATCGCCAATGCTCACCCCCGCGATTAAGGTAGAATTCGCCCCTATTATGCAACCGTTTCCTATTGTGACTGGACGTAATTTTTCAGAAACCGGATAGCGATCATTCGTTACACAAGCATATGGCCCTATGAAAACATTATCTCCAACAATAGTTTCATGGGGAAGATATACGCCTGATTGGATTTTAACGTTATTGCCTATTTTAACGCTTCCGTCAAGCATTGTCCCTGTTCCTATTAGACAGTTTTCCCCAATTCTACTTCCTTCTCTTATTAATACGTTATGGCCAGTTGTCAGATTGTTCCCGATTAAAACGTCTTCGTATATTATGCTTCCAGATCTTATAAAGCACATTGAGCCTATTCGCGTCCCCTGTGATAGCGAGTCCAGCTCGTTAATATCTTCTGGCATCACATTCTTCTCTGAGAAGCTTTTCTTAGAGGGATAGCCTATTATCGTATTCAGCCCAATGTACGTTTTCTCACCTATTTCGCTTCTTCCCAAGACTACGTTATTCCCTTCAAAACACACGGTGGGGTGAATAATCGCCTTTTTCGAAACGTAATTGTGAAGCATCGTCTACAATCTCTTATACTTAAATAAAGGTTTTTAACCACTCTTAAAAATTACTGCTAGCAATGCGGTGTCGAGGGAGGAATAAGGCGGTATTCTTACTTGCCCTATTAGTAGTTTTAAGCATCTTTTTTGAAACAAGGGTTTCAGGCCAAGTTCCCTCTTCAGACTTCTACGCGGATGTGAGAGTCAACATGGAAGATAATGCAATCGCATTCTACACTGTTAACATAACCCTTGGACCTAGAGCGGTTAAAATGTTAAAGGAAGCCGATTGTAAATTTAAAATCCAGATTCCCAAATGGGCTTCTCCAAAATTGGTTTATTCAACGGAAATGCCTGCTTTATTGCTTCCAGACGGTAGTAAAATTAAATTAAGGCTAGAAAGTGGGGGAAACTACGATTACCTCATTGCGGAGATGCCTTTAAACGCTGAGTCTATTAATGCGACAATTAAAATCGGCTTTGTGCAACGTGATGTAATAGTCGGAAATTCAATAGGCTTTAAACTACCCATTCTAACAGGGTTCAACATCCTTCCGGAATATGTCAACTTCACCCTCCGGACGAGCGGAAGAATAGAAAACTACATGCAATACTTGGTAGACTTTAATCCTATTTTCGAAAACAACACTGCTGTAGGATTATGGAACCTCTATTTCAGGCCGACTACTGTAGGCGATATCAATGGCTCAATATACTTTTCAAAATCCTTCGATAAATGTGTGATAGAAAGCTTAAGCAGGGAAATAGAGGTCACGGAGCATCTTCAGGTTTTGGTGAAAGACAGGTTGAGAGTAAGATACGTAGGTAGGGGGAGCGTAATCGAAGTACTTAAAGCGAGTATTCCGGCAAACATTAGTGATAGGGTTAGGGCTAAGGATTCTCTTGGTCCACTTCAAAAATATAGTGATACATTTACAGGAAGTAATATTAGTACCGTAAGAATTTACTCAAGATACCTTTTAGACCCTGGCCGAGAATATGAGGCAATAGTTGAATACGATATTCCTATTAAAAACATACTGAAGAGTACTAGTGGGAATACAATTAGCATCCTAATTAGGGATTTAGCAAATTACAGCGATATTGTAAACACATACTCCCTAAGCGTTAAGGCGAAGAGTTTAGGTAATTGGAAAATAGTATTCGATTCAACAACACTTGATCTTGAAAAAGACGGAGTCTTCATTGCTAACTTTACCAACGCTATGCCTGATCTTCTGATCCAGCCCGTGAGCATTATCTTTACCTACTCTCAAATCGAAGCGGGCAAGAGTATTTCGATAATACTTGGAATATTAACACTTGCCATTCTTCTAGTCATAGACATATTCAGGGGAAAAACTATACCGGTTGAAGAAACCAAGGAGAAGAAGGAGATTGAAAGCATTATAGAAAGAATGATAGAAGCGCTTAACGAGAAAATAGACTACGAATCCCGCTTAGAGGAAATAAAGGTTAAAAACACGCTTGGAAAAATCTCCTCAAGAGAATATAAGACGAGTGTAGAAGAATATGAGCGTAGAATTACTGGAGCGGAAAAAAGGATCATCAAGGTAATAGAGCAAATATCGCTGAAAAATCCGAAAGTTGGAGAGGAAGTTAAGAGGAAT
Source organism: Candidatus Brockarchaeota archaeon (assembly GCA_017601245.1). Lineage (GTDB taxonomy): Archaea > Thermoproteota > EX4484-205 > EX4484-205 > JAAOZP01 > JAAOZP01. The sequence continues at coordinate 21,836 of JAFNJB010000039.1, read as the reverse complement.
TATGACGTATTTGAGGAGATCGACAATGACTTGAGGAAAATGATTGACAACACTATAGAGAAGTTTAGAAGTGGGAGGATTACGAGAAGCGTATTCGAAAACCTTGCTAAGAAATACTTAAAGGATAATAGGAAGAGACGTGAAGCAGCTACAGAAGACATTTACAAAACGCTTGGAAAATTAGGACAGTAGTTTCTCTACTGGTATTCTGGAAAAGATACTTCTTAGAGAACCATTGGTCCTAGAAGGGATAGCCCGGGAGAGACTCGAACTCTCATCAAGGGGTCCAAAGCCCCCCATGTCTTGGCGCAGTGCTTTGCCATTACAATCGGCGCCTTTTTGGCTCCACCGGGCTTCCCGGGCTGTTGGAAAATTCCTCAGAAGGATTTAATAACTTTAACTCTTGAAAATCCCTAGATCAACATGGTTTTTATAACCGTTTTTTTCTATTATAAGGGCTGGCCGGCCTGTTCCAACATATAGTACCCTGTACCTCGGTTTAACGTTAAAACTGCTTATCACATTTCTCCCATCTAAGATTGCTAATTCTTTTCCAGCTAGATTAGATAATTCTTCTATGTTGATTTCGCGAAACTCCTTATGATCGCTTGCTATAATTACGACATCAGCCCCTCTTACCGCATCCCTCCAATCCCTAAGTATCTCGTAATCCTTGCCTTCAACGCTCTTAACAAGTGGGTCACAGACTTTAACATTAACACTCAGCTTTTCAATAAAGCTTAAAATTTTCAAGGCTGGTGAAAACCTAATGTCTGATGTCCCTCCTCTGAAGGATAATCCAAGCAATGCGAAATTGCATAGGGAAGGGTCTTTACCTAAGAATCTTATAGCATTCACGATTTTACCGGTAAATAACTCGGTTGCATACTCGTTAATTCTCCTCGCCACCCTAATAATTTGAAGGTCTACACTATGTTCAGTTGCTACGTTAAGTATGAAATGAGGATATACTGGAATACAGGCTCCTCCAACGCCAATGCCAGGATTATGCAAGTGTGAAAAAGGTTGAGAATTAGCCGCTATTTGTATCTCATCATAAGGGACTCCTATTTTTTCACAGAAGATAGCAAGTTCATTAGCTAATGCTATGTTAACGTCACGGTAGATTCCTTCAAATAGTTTCTCAGTTTCGGCAGCTATTGTACTCGACATTTTAATAACCCCTTTCTTAACAACTGCAGAGTATAATTCTGAAACAAATTCAAGACTCTTAGGCGAATCGCAACCGATTATCTTCGGATATTTTTCTAGGAAGTCTTCTAAAGCAGTGCCAGCTGAAATCCTCTCTGGGCTGTATGCGAGGGCGAAGTCTTCATCAGCTTTTAAACCACTTGCCTCCTCAAGGATTGGTCTGATTAATTTACGTGTTGTCCCTGGAGGTAGAGATGTTTCAATAATTACTACATCCCCCTTATTAAGTCCTCCTCCTATTTTCTTCGATACTTCGATTATTGGAGTTAAATCCGGCTTCTTATTTTCTGAAAGGTAAACAGGCACCGTAACTATTTTAATATCCGATTTCCTCGCGCCATATTCGTAATCTTTCGTGACTTCTAATAATCCTTTTCTCTTCAATTCGAGTACATGCTTGGATAAATATTCTTCTTCAGGGAATGGTGAAGCACCTGAGCTAAGAATCCTTATAGCATCCTCATCTAGAGTCATACCTATTACCCTGGCTCCAGCAAGGCCCCAGCCTACTCCGACGGTTAAGCCTACATGGCCGAATCCAAAAACCCCAACGGTATAAACACTTTTTCTAAGGTTTTCAACGGCCTCTCTAGTTGTTAAGAGGAATGGTTTCATTCAAGTTAATGCATTGAGCTTATTTTTTAAGATTATCTGATTCTATGTCCAAAAAGGAAAAGATAAATAATCACCACATTTAGGCTAAGTTAAAACATTGGTTAAAAAAACTGTTATGATAGACGTGCTTACACCTAAGCAAGCTCTTTTATTCGGCAAGGTAAATGAAAAGCTTAGTAAGAAGTGTAAAACAATCATAGTTTCTCGCAAATACATTGAGCTAACCAATATTTTTAAACTGTCTCGTATTGAACCGGTAACAGTAGGGGAACATGGCGGGCGCGATCTCTATAATAAACTGATATTGTCATTAAAGAGGACGATAAAGCTTTCTGATTTGATGAAAAAGCTTTCTCCAGAGTTAGTTTTAAGCTTCAGTTCACCGGAGGCTGCTAGAGCCGCCTTCGGATTAAACATCCCACATATTTCAGTTAATGATTCTCCACACTCAACGTATGTCGCGAAATTAACGATTCCCCTGAGCAAGAAGCTCTTAACTCCTAAAATTGTTGGTAAGAATGCTTGGATTAAATACGGTATAAGCCCAAAAGACATCGTTACATATAACTCTCTTGATCCGGTGGCATGGCTAAGAGATTTTATTCCCAATAGAAGCATTTTAAAAAAATACGGTCTTTCTGAAGGCGAATACATCGTTTACAGGCCAGAAGAGTACAAAGCATCTTATTTGAGGAATGGTGCCTTAACCGTTAAGATGATCCATAGGGTTTATTCAAAAGAGAAGTATTTAAAGAGATTGAAGCTTGTTATCGTGCCCAGATACGAAAAGAAAACATATAGAAACATATTTAGAAATGTCGATATAGTCATACTTGATCATGGTGAAGATACGCGTTCCATTCTTTTCTACTCTAAATGTTTTATTGGAGCAGGTGGGACAATGAATGCTGAAGCAACACTTTTGGGTGTCCCAACAGCATCTTTATATCCCTCTTCCACAATTGTGGAGGAATTCTTAGTGAAAAAAGGCTTAGTGGTAAAGTTAAAAGACGAGAATAGTCTACGCCGCTGGCTTAGAAAAACTATTCTGATAGAATATAACGAAGAGGAGAGGAAAATATCCTTAATGAGAGTTAGGAAAATGGAGGATCCCGCTGAAAAAATCGCAGAAACTTGTCTTAAACTACTCTAGATCTTTTAATCATTTCTTATTCTTAATTACTCTTGCGAACAAATACTTGTATAGCTTAAGCCAGATAAATATCCATATTAGTATTGAGACTAGTCCTATGGTTGCCTGGATAAATCCGATTAACATCCTTGGTGCTAATGGTCTTAAAAACCTCTCAATGTTTATTTGGATGATGTATAATACTTGTGGTCCAAATACGATTACAAAATAATTGAATAGGATTATTAGGATAAGAGGCTTAAGGTTTAGGATTTTACTCATTTTCTCACCATAATCCCGTGATTACAGTAAGAACTACTAACACGTCTGATAGGATACACAGTGTCATCATCGCCCTTATAATATCCTTCTCATTTGTAAACCCTAATGCTGTAACAAACCTTGTCAATGTTATGGGTGCTCTCGAATCAATGTTTGCAGTTATAGTCCCATTGTCTGAAACTATTATGGGCCTCACGTTTAACTCTGACCTTTCAAAAAGCCTCCCAACGCTTGAGAGATTAAAGAAGCCGTTGGTAAGATGGGGCAGTAAGCCGATTACTAACAACGCCTCACAATTGTTAATTATGGAAAAAGCTAATAGTGCTCCACCTATGGAGAGGGTGCCAGTGTCTCCAACGAAGACTTTAGCAGGATACTTATTATAAAGGAATACTACCAGTAGTGGAAATAGGATTACAATGAAAATCAACCCTACAAGTGCAATATCAACTTCCTCACTTAAGCCTTTTAATAAGATAGCTATAAACAATGCCACTAGTGTTAAAAGCGAAGAACCAGTAGCAGTTCCATTCATAGTGTCGAACATATTGATGGAATTTGACACTACTGCAAGAAATCCCGGAATGATGATAGCGTAGAGTAAAGGAATTCGAAAAGCTATTTTTAAGGGTAATAGAAGAATGCCCTTGTAAGGATGGATTAAAACTAAGGGGACTCCGGCTAAGGCAGTGAGAAGAGGCTTAATGATAGGGCTAAGCTTCTTCCTATCGTCAATTATTCCAACGACCCCTGTCGTCAATACTGTCACCAGTATCCCAATAGTCTCAGTGAAATATGGACTTAGTAAAAGCAGGGGTATAGAAGCTGCGCTAACACCAATTATGAAGGCTAAACCACCCATTTCTGGTATTCGCGGTTTATCTGGCTTATGATAGTCTATGCCGAATATTCCTAGTCTAACGAAGTTTCTAATTATATACTTCATCGTTATCCAAGATGCCAGAATTCCCAATAATCCTGAAACTATTGCTATTACCAAGTTATCTTCTGATAGCATTATTCTTGAAAGGGGCTTAGGGAAAGTTAATAAGTTTTCAAGGGGTACCGGAATACTTTAATAATCTTAAATCCCAACTATGTTTCCCTTTGCAAGAAAATGGAACAAGTAAGGGTAGCCTTTTCAAAAAGACTGTATTGTTAATGAGCTTTTTCCTAATACTGCTTTTTATTACATATGAACTTTTAGAATCTCCGAATAAAGATTTCTTTTCCATGAAGATAATTGGTCTTAAAGAAGATGAACATGGTTTACACGTAATACTCTCTATAAGCAATAATTCAAACGAAAAGTCAGAGGGTGTTTTACTCGTAATGCTCGGTTACGAGGACAGTTTCGTAGCTGAGAACGATAAGTCTTACATTTTTAAGAGGTTTAAAGTATATAGTCAACAGGTTCTACAAATCTCTCCGAAGAGAGAAGAAAATCTTGAGGTAATTCTACCACGGGATAGCGACATGAAACGTATACTGATAATGTATTTTTTAAAATCCGATTTTAAGGGTTTAGAGGAAAATAGCGACCAGATAGTATTGAAAAAGGAGGATGTCATATGGGTTCAAACATGGGTAAATTGATAAATCGGGAGACTTGGCAATTTATAACAGTGTTTATGCTAGCAGTATTGTTAAGATTAATTCCTTCTCTCAGGTATGGTCTACCATATGGGTTTGATATTTACGAGTTTACATCAAGAGTATTCGTACTTAACGAGGGCGGTTCAGCACCCCTGCCTCACGGTCCGCTTTTCTACTACCTACAACTGGCGGTTCTTAAAATCTTTGGTTACGATGCCTTTATGAATGTATTGGTTTTCCTAGAGCCTATTATATTTACATTTTTTATTCTTCCACCCTACTTTGTTTCTAAGGGTTTTAAAACTGCTGAAAACATTCCCCTCTATACGTTGCTTTATCTTACAGTATTAAATCTACTTGTGCACCAGATAGGCGGTGTTGTAATACCAGAAGGTTTAGGCATATTCTTTTTCGGATTAACAATATTCTTCGTAAGGAAGGCATTTGATGATTGGAAGTGGATATATCCAACAATGGTAACAGGCTTCTTAACTGCAATGAGTCACCATCTCTCAGTTCTCCAGCTAATACTCTTCTTCACATCACTATTTCTGTCATACTCGTATTATTACATAAGGTATGAAAAGACAATAAGCCTATTACGTATGCTTGTTCTAACTCCATTAGCAACTTTTCTTCTAATAGCTTCTGCAGTATCGGCGTGGAGTTTACTCGGAGAGGAAGAGAATATGCTGAAGCTTCTTCTTATAATGGTCACGCGTATTCACATTTTTCCGTTCATACTGCTGGCTGGAGCATTCTTCTTTCCAATAATTACGGTAGAATTTGCAAAGTTCGTAAAGATGCATGGAAAATTTGCTTTTAGGAATGTCTTCATTTCAATAGTTTTAATCGGTGTGGTTATCCCAACAACTTTAACAATAGCTCTCTTTCCCACAGCATTACCAACAGTCCTATGGTTCACCGTACCCATTTCTCTTGGTTTTTTACCCTTTGCAGTATATGGAATTATCCGATACTGTAAAAGAACTCCGCTTTCAGATTCATTATTTTTCACGGCTCCGCTGACGCTTTTCATCATCGAAGCTTTTCTACTCTTATCGTTGGAAAACTATAGCGTGCTTATCCATAGATTACCTGCTTTCATAATATATTTTGCAACACCATTAGCTGGATACGGGTTAAGTTATTTCAGTATTGAGTTAAATAGTTTAAAAAAGGAGTATTTAGCAGGTATGATTATTGCATACTTCATGTTTTCACTAGCAGCAACATCGTTTCCAAAGCCAGAGTATGCATATGGTGTTAAGGAATCGATCAGCCACTCTGAGATTAAGCTTGCAAAAGATGCATATGAATATTCAATTAGATTTAATGCTAAAATAGATACAGACACGAGGCTTGGTGCAATATTAATGTTCGTATCTAGCAGAAGGGCAAATTGGATGGGTAATTTAAATTCATGGTTTACCCCGTCTAACTCATGGCTCGTAAACGTATCGCTTACAGGAGATCCTTATTTATTCAAGGATGATGTTATCATAATGATTTCAAACTCGATGCGAGAAGCTTACCACGGTAGAGTCATAAATCTGATAACGAAACCATCGGGCTCTCTTAATGATAGAGTTATAAGCTATTTAAATAATTATCCCGGCATAGATAGGGTAGAAGATGTTCAAGAAGGTGTATTATACATGAATACTCCTTGGAAAAAGTTAAATCATGGAGAGTAGTGGGTTCTAACAATGGTTAAGGCAGTAGTGCTGATAAGGTGTAGAGCTGGAACATATAAAGAAGTCGTGAGGAAACTGAGGGAGATGGAAAACGTCAAGCTTGTTTTTTCAAGTCTTGGTGCTTACGATGTCGTCTCGAAAATAGAAGCCAATAGCCTATTTGAAATAGGCAAAATAGTGAGAATGATAAGATCCTTAGAGAATGTCAATACTACAGAGACCCTTGTTGAAGTAAAGACGGATAATAGGAGTGTTTGAAAATGACGTATGGTTGCGTATTAATCAATGTCAGTAATGGGAAAGTGGCTCAAGTACTTGAAAAAGTCAAGAAAATAGATGGAGTCATAGATGCATTTGAATGTTTCGGAAGATTTGACATAGTTGTCCTAATTCAAACCAGCGACATTTCAGAGCTAGCAATGCTTACTGCAGAAATAAACTCAATAGACGGTGTTGATAAAACTGAAACTCTTGTGGCAAGCTGAGCTTAGGTAAGGTGTTCCCATCCTCTCTCTAAAACCCTTGTAACCCTATCACCTTCTCGATACCATACTCCCTTCTTCTCAACTATCCTACCTATTGGTATTAAGTTTCCCCCGATGCTTTCCACTTCTTCAACAGCCCTATTCCACTTTCTCTCTGGAATAACCGCTACTAATTCAAACTCTTCACCGCCGTAGAAAACAGCCTCAAGGGGGCTTGCTCCAATAACGCTTAAAGCCTCTTCAACCTCTTCGCTTAATGGAAGTTTTTCAACAAGTATTCCATTTTTACATCCTCGGATGAGGTTATAGAGGGATGTTGCGAGGCCATCGCTAGAATCGGTACATGCTTCTGCAACCCCGTTGAGAGCAATGCCTTCCCGAAGCCTAGCTAAAGGTCTACATATTTTTTCGAGAACTCTTTTTCTTATCTTCTTAGGTATTTTATCAGGATTTTTCATCATCTTAAAGCCTATGTACGTTTCTCCAAAGAAGCCGGTTACAGCTACAATATCTCCAGGCTTACCTCCTTTTCTAGCAATAGGAGGCTTGTCTGAGAGTGATACTACAATCACGCTTATAGTGATGCATGATGTCTCATTCGTATCGCCTCCCACGATTGCACCACCGTAGAGTCTTAACGCATCTCTCCATCCTTCCACAAGTTCTCTCAACTCTCTTTTCCCAAAACCTCTTGGAAGCCCTATGATCAAGTAGTAGTATGTTGGGGGGACTCCCTTAGAGGCTATGTCGCTAACACTAATTGTGAAGCTTTTAAAAGCCATTTGCCTAATGTTCATGAAAGAAGGAGCATCCGTGACTTCGACAAACATGTCTCCCGAAGAAATAAGATACTTATTCTTTAAAACACAAGCCCAAGCATCATCATATGGTGAGAGAATATTGCCCCGTTGAGGAAACCTCTTTTTTATAAAGTCTATTATTGCGCGTTCTCCCAGAATTCTGCGAGTCATATATATTAAGGGTTTTTAAAACTAGTTTTAACCTTTCCACCTTAAAAGGCAAAAACGTTTTTAAACGTCTTGATTAGAAAATTCACCTAGGCCTCGGTAACTCAGCCTGGTAGAGTGGCAGCCTTGTAAGCTGCTAGTCGAGGGTTCAAATCCCTCCCGAGGCTTAAAATTCTACGTATTTTACAATTGGTCTTCCAGAGGTTATTGTTTTAAGAAAAATGGTAAGCCCCAGGCGAGATTTGAACTCGCGGCCTCCTCCTTTCTGGTTTTTCCAAATCCATTACCAAGGAGGCGCTCTAACCAGCTGAGCTACTGGGGCCTAATATTTTCCTTTAACTGTTCTTGATTTAAGCTTTTCCAATAATATTTCTAGAGTCGGCTGAACAGACACATCTTATTTGATACTAATAAAACTAACCTTTTCGAAATCCCTTCATTCCAAACAAACTAGATAAACTAGTAAATAAGACTGTATTGAAAATCATAAAAAACCATATAAGTCAGCTGTTGTAACAAGAAATGATGCAAAAAGCATTTGTTCAGGGCATAAAGAAAGAGTATGTTGAGGACAAGCTCGTTGATGAAATCCTCGAAATAAGGAATATGATAAGCATGTTAGAAGATAGGGCTAATTCAGAAGGACATGGTCAAAATACGGGTAAATTTGAAACACTATTACAAACTCTCAGGTATGAAATGATTAAGAGGGTTTTGTTACTTGCCAGCAGATATGACTTGAACATTAAGCCTCTCTTAACGTCTTTGAATAACGGTGGGGATATGTTTAAAGAGCCGTTCTATGACGCTTTTTCAAAGATTGAGGAAGAGTTGAATAGAGCTTATCGTGTAGCAAGGGATGTGTTAGATAATTTAAGCAGGATGGTTTAGAGAATGAGCAGCCTCCTCAGCTTAAGGAAATCTGCATCAAGAAAAGCCCTATCATACATTAAGCCGGGAATGATTATAGGGCTAGGATCGGGGAGTACTATTGCAGAATCTTTTCTTCCAGTTATGCTTGAGGAGGCTGGAAGTGATGTAGTGGAAAAAAATTTCTTTGTCCCATCATCCCGCCAGATAGAGTTCAGGGCTCTAGAACTGGGCTTAAGACTCCTCAGCCTTAACCAAGTTGAAAAAGTCGATGTAACCATAGATAGTGCAGACTTAGTGGAGAAGGAATCATTGACTGCAATAAAAGGCGGTGGCGGAGCCTTCCTAATGGAAAAAGTATTGAGCTCAATATCAGATAACCTCATTCTAATAATAGATGAGAATAAGCTTGTGGAAAAGATCCAACCCGGTTCTCTAATACCTGTTGAAGTACCTCCCGACTTTATTATCCCTGTCAAAAGACGTCTTGAAAAAGAACTGGGCGTAAGCGTTAGAATCCGGACTGGAAGTGGTAAAGTCGGCCCCGTCATAACCGATTTGGGTAATGCTATTATAGACGTGCCGTTGCCAGAAGGATATAGCCTGGGACAATTAGATAGTTTTCTCCACAGGGTACCTGGAGTTCTAGAGACTGGTATTTTTAGAGATTTAGTAAGTAAGGTTTACGTTGGCACTGGTAACGGGGTCTTAGAGCTGGAGAGAAGAGGTGTAATGTTGTGAATATTGAAAATATCGAGAGAGTAAGGCTTCTTCTAAGAGAATCCCTGACTGATATAGAACTCGTATCTTATAATTTAGATAGAATTGTCAGGAACCTTAAACAGAAAGACAATGAGTATTTGCAGAAGGTTAGTTTATTCCTTGAAAAAAACGACCATGAAAGGGCTAGAGTTTATGCACAAGAGATAGCTACATTGAGAAGGGTTGCAAAAATAATATACCAATCAAGCCTTCTTGTTTTAACGATTAAGTTGAGGCTTGAAACTCTAATAGAATCCGAAGAGTTATACGGAATGGTTCCTTCTCTTGTCAAATTGTTATCTGCTGTAAATGAAATAGGTCCATTGCCGAATCTCGAAAGAGAATTCGTAAGCATTAAGAATAAGCTTGAAGAAGCAGCCACTATAATAACACGTTACACTGAGATTAAAGTAGATTCTACAGGTAACGAGGTTGAGAGAGTTATTAAAGAAGCTGAAAAACTTGCTTTGATGAAGATCGAGAGTACTTTCCCAAAGGTCCCTCAAACCATTGTTACAGGGGAAGATGCGAAGCAGAGGGTTTTCGAATATCTTAAGGCAAACTCGAACTCGTTTAGCATCGATAAGTGTGCCGAGGACCTTTCTATGAGTAGGGAGGAAGTAGAGAAACTTTTAAATGAACTTGTTAAAGAGAGAAGGGTAATAATAAAACGCGAGGAAGAGACTATTTAAATCGAGCCTTTCTCCTTTCTCCATTCCTCTAATTTAATCAAGCTTTCCTTACTTATGCTACTTCCCCTGTTTCTTATTGCTTTCACCAAATCATCCATAGTCACAGGCCTGGGATTACCCTTCATAGGATCTCCCTGCTCGAAGAATTCTTCGATAGTCATCTTGAAAGCATCCTTACATATGTTCTCAATATCATGGGCAGAGTACCCTTCTGTTAAACGTGCGAGTTCATCATAGTATATTGGTGGCTTTAGGCTGAGCTTGGAGGTGAAGTACATGAAGAGTCTTTTCCTCGCTCTTAAATCCGGAGGAGGGACGTATATTCTCTCTTCAAACCTTCTTAGGAAAGCATCTGGCAGTAGCCAGGGATTGTTTGTTGCAGCTATAACGTAGACGTGTTCAAACCTTCCCTTGCTTAAGAGGCCATCCATCTCTTGCTGGAGTTGGAGTCTAGCCCTAGCTTCACCACCAGTTTCGTAAATATGGGTTCCAACGATGCTCTCAACCTCGTCTATAAATATTATCGCAGGCTCGCTTGGACTACTATTCTTCCTAGCATGTTCAAAGAGTCTGGCAATATTCTTCTCAGATTCTCCAAGCCACTTAGAGAGTATTGAGGATGCTTTAACTAAGTAGAAAGTAGCTTTAATGCTGTTTGCTAATGCTGCTGCGAGGAGCGTCTTACCGCAACCCGGTGGGCCATAGAAGAGAATACCAGTAGACCATGGAAGCTTGTAGACGTCTGGTCTAATAGTTGGGAATATTACGTTTACATACAGTTTTTTCTTAGCCTCGTCCAAGTCGATTATATCATCCCATTTTACAGAAGGTTTCTCTATTAAAACAACGTCTTGAAGCCATTTATCATCCTCTTTTTTATCAGTCTTATTAACATAAACGACTTCTTCCTTCTTCTTAGCTAAGCTATCTAATTTCTCAACCCTTTTCTGGTACTCTCTAATCCTGTCCAGATAAACTCTTTTTATATTATCATTATCGGTGAGCGTGTAAAGCTGCATGAGTATTTCAATTGTTTCTCTGTAAAGTTTTATGGCGGACTTATAGTCTCCCTGACTATCCAAGCTAACAGCCTCATGAGCCTTTCTTATTGCAGTCCTTTCGAGCTCAGTTCTCCAGCTGGAGCTAGCCACTTCTAATCTGAAGACGGAAAGTCAAGTTTCCTAATTAAGTTTTCTTGAGTTGGAGGGAAATTTTCAGTGAGCCAAATATTTTGTTCAGTACTTTAAGGTCTAGCGATTGTTTTCTCGTTATAAAAACCATTCGGTAAAATATTTAAGCCACGTTAAGGTGTCTCATTTGTCAAAAAATGGTTTCATTACCGTGGAAGAAGCCTAAGCCTCCTCCTCAACCAGCGGATACTTCTAGTTTTCAAGACACATTGAGAGAAGCAGTAATGATGCTCAAGGTTCAGGAGCAGAATCTAGACCGTATATATAATAGGATAAAAGCCAGGGATGAGCAGCTTTTCAAAGAAGTTGAAAGGGCACTCATAGAACGTGATAATTCCCGCGCTCTAGTATACGCTAATGAAGTTGCTCAAGTAAGGAAAATGGGGAAAATTATCCTGAGCAATAAGCTTGCTCTTGAAAGGGTAATACTAAGACTGGAAGATACTTTGGATTTCAAGGAAACCTTGAAAGTGCTTGGACCAGTTGTAAACGTCGTTAACAGGGTTGGAAGCGAAATAAGAAATGTAGCGCCGCAGGTAGCTGAGAGCTTGAGGCAAATAGAAGACATGATGAATCGCGTACTGATACAGGCTGGCGAAGTCTCGGGCTATGAACCTTATGTTTCTACAGACAGAGAGGCTGACCAGATTCTAAGAGAAGCATCTCTATTGGCATCGCAGAAGATGAAATCCAGTTTTCCAGATATCCCAGAATCTCTAAAGCAACAGATGGAGGAAACAAGCTCAGGATAATTCCGCTTGACTGTATTCCTGTCTGGTGGCTGCCTTAAGGCTTTTTGCATAACTGGTCAAGGCTTCTAGGATGTTCGTTAAATCGCCGTATTTTTCTTCTATTAATTTTACAAAGGCGCTACCAACTATGGCACCGTCTGCACCGTAGGATATTATTGATTTCACATGCTCAGGCTTAGATATGCCAAAACCCACAGCTAGGGGAATCCTGTTTACCGTATAGTGACGTAGTCTCTTCAAAGTTTGAATAGTAATTTGAGAAACATGCTCCCTAATACCAGTTACACCGAAGACAGATATTAGATATAGAAATCCGGATGTCATTCTCAGTATTTTCTCAAGCCTACTAGAAGATGTAGAGGGTGAAGCTAGGAAAATTGTGTCTATACCGTTTTTCTCAGCATTCTCCTTGTATTCTTCAGCTTCTTCAACAGGTAGGTCTGCTACGATTATTCCGTCAACGCCACTTTTACTCGCATCTTCCAGAAATCTTCCGACCCCCTTTCTGAAGATAATGTTGTAGTAGGTTAACAGGACTATGGGTATTTCAGAAGTCTTCTTCACTTCTCTGACTATGTTGAGAACAGTATTCGGAGTCGTACCTGCGTTAAGTGCCCTAACATCAGAAGCCTGTATTACGGGCCCGTCTGCTATTGGGTCGGAGAATGGAATTCCAATCTCAACAATATCTACCCCCCCTTTTACGAGGGCTTCAACTATTTTGGGAGTATATTTTGGAGAAGGATCTCCGCCAGTTACATAGGCGATCAAAGCACCTTCGTTTTGTTTTTTCAATTCTTGGAATCTCTCAGAAATACTCATATTTTGACACCCAATCTATTCGCAACAACTTCCACATCCTTATCTCCTCTACCGGAAAGGTTTACTACAAGTATTTCGTCTTTACTCATTCCCCTAGCGAGCTTTTTAGCGTAAGCTAAGGCATGGCATGGTTCCAATGCCGGTATTATGCCTTCAAGCCTTGATAATTCGAGGAAGGCTTCCAAGGCTTCCCCGTCGGTAACAGCATCGTATTTGACCCTCCCAATGCTCTTGAGAAAACTATGTTCCGGTCCCACTCCAGGATAGTCAAGGCCCGCCGAGATACTCTGTGTAGTTAATATCTGTCCATTCTCGTCTTGGAGGACGTAGGAGAGCATTCCGTGGAAAACACCCTCGGAACCGGCGCAGAGGCTTGCCGCATGTTTCCCACTATGGAGTCCTTCTCCGGCGGCCTCAACACCATAAAGCTCTACGTCTTCGTCTTCGATAAACGGATAGAAAATCCCAATTGCATTGCTTCCTCCTCCAACACAAGCAACTATTGCATCTGGAAGCCTTCCTTCCTGGGCGAGTATCTGCTCCCTCGTCTCGAAACCGATAACGCTCTGAAAATCCCTGACTATCATGGGATAAGGATGTGGCCCGACGACAGATCCTATCAAATAATATGTTGTCTGAACGTTGGTGACCCAATCTCTCAGAGCCTCGTTTATCGCGTCTTTAAGCGTCCTCGAGCCTGATTCAACAGGGTGTACCTCTGCGCCTAGGAGCCTCATTCTGAAAACGTTTAAGCGTTGCCGCTTCATGTCTTCAGCACCCATATATATCTCAGCCTTCAAGCCCAGTGCTGCACAGGCCATTGCTGTTGCCACGCCGTGTTGACCAGCGCCGGTTTCGGCAATTACCCTCGTCTTACCCATGCTCTTGGCTAAAAGCGCCTGCCCTATCGTATTGTTTATCTTATGAGCACCGCCGTGTGCCAAATCCTCTCTCTTCAAATATATCTTGGGACCGCCGAATTTCTCGGTAAGGTTTGCCGCATAGTATAGTGGGGTAGGCCTTCCTGCAAATCTCTCAAGATAATACTTCAGCTTCTTCTTAAACTCCGGGTCGTCTTTGAACCTTAAATATGCTTCTTCAAGCTCTTCCAATGCGGGCATGAGTGTTTCCGGGACGAACCTCCCCCCATAGCGTCCGTATTTTCCTCCCTTAGGATAATCGTAAACTGTTCTACTCATGTTTCCACTTCCTTTGCCTTCCTAATGAATGATAAAACTTTCTCCGGGTCTTTAATGCCCGGTCTTGATTCAACGCCGGTTGAAACATCGACCGCATATGGTTTGACGATGCTAACGGCCTTTGCAACATTCTCCGGAGTCAAGCCTCCAGCTAAGATTAATGGCCTGGGCTGAAGCCTATCTCTTATAATCCTACTTAGACTCCAATCGTGGGTTTTACCAGAACCCCCCGATCCATTATCCATTAAGCTGTCTACAAGCACTATTTCAAATACTTTAGAATATTCAACAGCCAGCTCTAGAGCATTCGGGAGCCTAGCATTTACAGCTCCTATAATCCCTTCTCCACGAACTTTATCGGCTAAACGGATTAGTAGACTCGGCTCACCATGTAACTGTATATAGTCTGCACCGAGCTGCATAATATTGTTTAAATCCTCCAAGCTTTTGGGAATTGTGACAACTACACTCTTAACATTATTCGGGACGGCAGATATTAGGCGGGAGGCAGCATCTTGCTTCAAATTCCTTGGAGAATGTGGAACGTTTACGACAAACCCTACAAAATCTGCTCCGGCACTTACGGTGAATTCAAGGTCTTCAAGCCGAGTTATTCCACATATTTTTACTTTTACCATTTTTTAATCAGCCTCAACGAAACTTCTAATTTTTTCCTCAACGTTTTTCGAAAGCATTATCGAAGTCCCGATCAGAAAAGCCTTTACACCATACTCTCTTAAAAGCCTTATTTGATCAGGAGACTCTATACCGCTTTCGCTTACGATTACTTTACCACAGTTACCATATTTGCTGAGTATGGCTATAGTATTGTTTATGTCAACTTTCAAATTAGAAAGATTCCTATTATTTATTCCAATCATATCTGCTTCAGAATCCACCGCTTTAAGAAATTCATCTTCAGTATGAACCTCTAGTAGAACCTCCATGCCGTGAGAGTGGGCAAGGTAAATCATTTCTTCTAAATCTGCTTGAGAAAACCCCCTGTCGAATAAAGCTTGGATAAACAGTATTGCGTCAGCTCCAATTTTAGAAGCAGCTTCAATCTGAACATTGCTTATAATGAAATCCTTCATTAAGAGGGGAATGTTTACACTTTTTCTGATTTCTTTAAAAATGTCTAGGGAGCCATGAAAATATTTTGGTTCTGTTAAAACCGAAAAGCCTGCTACACCAACCCTCTCTGCAGAAAGAGCAATTTGCACAGCATCCTCGCTTTTTCTCAAAAAACCTTTTGATGGCGATGCTGGTTTAAACTCAGCTATAATCGGATTCTTATTACAGGATAATATTGCTTTTTTTAAGCTAAGCTTCCTATGTTCAACAGGGCTTACATCATAATACCCTGATTCTACGGTATCTGAAACACTCTTAACGATTTTACCGAGAAAGTCAGACATTCTTTTCAAACTCCTCTAATACTGTCATGTCCCCTCCACTGTATTTTATAAGTTCCCTAAGCTTATCATAAGCTACACCGCTTTCTAAAGACTCTCTTGCTATTTCAAAAGCCTCAGAAAGATTCTTGGCCTTTCCACCTAGGAAGATCGCAGCTGCCGCGTTCATCAAAGCCATGTTTCTTTTCGAAATAAGCTTCTCGTCTCCTTTACGATTTCTCAATATGTCTAAAGCAGTCCTTACACTTTCTTCTTTAGAAGATATTTGGATGTGATCTTTATCTACTCTTTTTAAGCCGAAGTCTTCTGGCTTGATGTATTTTGAAACGATCTTACCGTTAGACACGAGGAAAACACTGGTCCTACCTGTTATTGAAATCTCATCTAATCCATCCGAACCATATACTACCATAGCGCTTTCTACACCCAAGTTCTTGAGAACGTTTGCAACGGGTTTGAGGAGGTGTTTTTCGCAGACTCCTAGGAGCTGAGCATTAGCACCCGCGGGATTTGTCAAGGGACCCAAAATGTTAAATACTGTTCTTATTCCTATCTCCCTCCTAGGTCCTACAGCATACTTCATGGCCGGATGAAAAACTGGAGCGAACATGAATCCTATTCCAATGCTCTCTATAGAGTTCTTAACTGCCTCGGGGCTCATGTTGAGATTGAAGCCCAATGCTTCAAGAAGGTCTGCACTACCACACTTACTCGTCACAGAACGGTTCCCATGTTTCGCTACGTAAACGCCAGCCCCGGCAGCGATGAGGGCTGCTATAGTGCTTACGTTAAAAGTCTTAACAGAATCTCCCCCAGTACCACAAGTGTCAACAAGCCTGTCGTTGATGCTAGGATTTATACGGATACAGAACTTCCTCATAACCGATGCGAATGCAGTTATTTCTTCGACAGTCTCTCCCTTCATCCTCAATGCGGTTATGAATGAAGCTATCTGGGCATCACTCGCTTTACCAGACATTATCTCAGTCATAGCTTCCTCAGCTTCTTCTGGAAGAAGATCTTCGCTTCTAACAAGCTTTGCTATACATTCTCTTATCAAAGCTTATCGCCCCCCTCAAGAAAATTCTTCAATATCCTTTTCCCTTCTTGGGTAAGTATAGATTCAGGGTGGAACTGTACTCCTTCAATAGGATATTCGACATGTCTTAAACCCATTATTTCACAATCCTCTAGAGAATAAGCAGTTATTTTCAATGAAGGCGGTATATCAAAGGTGCTTACTACTAGGGAATGGTAACGCGTTGCCTCGAATGGATTTGGTAACCCTCTGAACACCCCTCTACCGTCATGCTTAATCATACTCGTCTTACCGTGCATAAGCCTGCTTGCATGAGAAATTCTTGCACCAAAAGCATACGCAATACCCTGGTGTCCTAAACACACTCCTAGTATTGGAATCTTAGGACCTAACTTGCGTATTATTGAAATACAATTACCAAAGTACCTCTTATCTTCCGGAGTACCTGGACCAGGCGATATTATTATTCTGTCTGGCTTAAGCTTACTCGCCTTTTTAACGTCTATAGCATCGTTTCTGAAAACCATTACAGACGCTCCCAGCTCTCCCAAGTACTGTGCAATATTATATACGAAAGAATCATAATTATCTATTAAAAGTACCCTCATTATCCACCACCCGCCACTTTCAGAGCCTTCAGTAAGGCCCTCGCCTTATGCTCTGTTTCAAACCATTCTCTCTCGGGAATGGAATCTGCAACAACTCCTGCCCCCGCCTGAATATGTCCCCTCTTCTTGTTTACTATGAGAGTTCTAATCGTTATTGCAAAGTCAGCATTACCATTGTAGGAGAAGTATCCTACTGCCCCAGCGTAGGGTCCTCTTCTTGTGGGCTCAAGCTCTTCAATTATCTCCATCGCCCTGACTTTGGGGGCTCCAGAAACAGTCCCGGCTGGAAGCATGGTCTTAAGAACGTCGAAACAATCCTTGTCTGATGCAAGTATTCCAACAACTCTGGAAACAATGTGTTGAACATGGCTATACCTATGTATTACCATAAAATCAGGTACTTTTACCGAGCCATATTCCGCAACTCTACCTAGGTCGTTTCTAGCTAGGTCTACAAGCATTACGTGCTCTGCCCTTTCCTTCGGATCTGCTAAGAGTTCTTCAGCCAGCTTATCATCTCTTTTCGGATTCCCAGTCTTCTGACGCGTGCCAGCTATCGGATATGTTTCAATAGTTCTACCTTCAACTCTAACGAGCATTTCGGGGCTTGATCCTATTATACAAGTGTTGCCGTGCTTTAAGAAATACATGTAAGGAGAAGGATTGATTTTACGCAGAGCTCGGTAGAAACGTATAAGATCTCCGCTAATGTTAAAACTGTACCTTTTCGATAATACGACTTGAAAAATGTCCCCATTGAAAATATACTTCTTAGCCTTAATTACGATTTCTTCATATTCATCTTTACAAATATTCGGCTTCGGCTTGTTAAACTTTAAACTCCCAAAATTTCTACTAGATTTTAGCTTTCTTTCTAAAATGTCTAGCCTATTCTTAACGGTATAGAAATAGTATGCCTTCCCCCTAGTGTGATCGAATACTATTCCATCATCGTAAATACCCATCTCCAAATCTGGAAGTTTCAAATCATCTACAGCTATAGATGGAAGCCGTTCCCAATACCTTACAGCATCGTAGGAAACATAGCCGACAGCACCACCAGCAAACCTTGGGCGCGTCTGTGGAAATACTTTAGAACTTACTTCTTCTTTTACGATTTCAAGTGGATCATTGGTTTTAACAGCTTCTTTCTTCTCACCAATAATCTCTGCTTTACCATCCTTTACTTTAACTACTAGCCTAGGGTCAAAACCTATAAAGGAGAATTCTGCAAGCTTTTGAGGTCCAGTTACTGATTCTAATAAGTATACATAATTATACTCATCAACCAGTTTTGAGAAAACATCGAGTGGGCTTTTATAATCGATCTCCCTTATTTTAAAATCTAAGATTTGGACATTTTTGCTAGATGATCTACTGCTGAGACGGGTAATTATGCTTGTAGCCACGAGTCATCTCGCAAAGATAGAGCGATATATAAAAAATTCTGAACAAATGCATGCATGTATACATCCGTGCATGAGGTATAAGAAGGCGAAAATGGATTACGTGTTGAGGAAACCTTGCTAATCTCCTATTTTTGATGGAAAATATTGGGGGCTTAGGGAAATCAATAAATAGCCATACCCTATAAGTGGTGGGGGTTCAAAATGAGTGGAAAAGTAGCCATCTCCAGGGAGGAAATGCTACATTACGCTAGGCTTTGCAAGATTTCACTAAGCGAACAGGAAGTAGAAAGGCTTTTAAAAGACATAAATGAGATACTCGAATATTTTGAAATAATAAGAAGTCTTAAATTAGATGTTGAACCCATGACATATATAACAAGCGTAAACGAGGCGCTTAGAGAAGACGAACCTGCTGAGACCCTTAGTGAAGAGGATGTTTTCAGAAACGCTTGGGAGAAAGAGGAAAAATGGTTTGTATCGGGTCAAGTATGGAGTTAAACAGTATTTTAGAGCGAGCAGAATTTAAAGAGCTACCCTCCGACCCAGTGGAGAGGGTATACAGGGCTCTTGAGAAAATTGAGAAGAATAGGGATTTAAACGCATTCGTAACTGTAGATGCGGAGGGGGCCATAAAGAAGGCTGAAGAGATCAAAAGGAAAATTACCAGAGGGGAGAAGCTTGGAGTATTAGCAGGGTTGATACTTGCAGTTAAAGACAATATTTCTACAAGGGGTTTAAGGACAACCTGTTCTTCCAAAATGCTTGAGAATTATATTCCTGTCTATGACGCCACAGTCATAGAGAAGGTAAAGGCTGAGGATGCGATAATAATAGGGAAAACAAATATGGACGAGTTTGCAATGGGGTCTAGTACTGAAACGTCTTTTTTCGGACCTACGAGGAACTTCTTCGATCACTCCAGAGTTGCTGGGGGTAGTAGCGGGGGGAGCGCCGTTGCCGTTGCATGCGACGCTGTCGACATTGCCCTAGGTAGCGATACAGGAGGGTCAATAAGAAACCCTGCTGCTTTCAACTCGATAGTCGGATTAAAGCCGACTTACGGGAGGGTCTCACGCTACGGCTTAATAGCCTATGCCAGTAGTCTTGACCAGATAGGGCCCATGGCTAAGAACACTTTACTAACAACACTTCTCTTACAGGTGATTGCTGGAAGAGACCTTAGGGATTCAACTACGCTTAACAAACCTGTCCCAAATTATATTGAAGAAGTATTGAAGGAAAAAGACGGAATTAGAATAGGTGTGATAAAGGAAGGATTCGAAAACGTCGACGAAAAGGTTTCTAGAAAAGTATACGATGCTCTAGATATTCTTCAAAAAATCGGTTGCGTTATTGAAGAAGTCTCCATGCCTTTCATGAAATATGCTCTACCTGCGTATTACATAATAGCCATGGCAGAGTGTTCAAGTAACTTGGCCAGATTCGATGGAATCCGTTATGGAGGGAAGCCTGTAAAGGGGAAATGGGAGGAACAGCTTGTTAAAATAAGGACTGAATGCTTTGGTGAAGAAGTCAAGAGAAGAATATTTTTAGGTACTTTCGTATTATCCGCAGGTTATAAAGAAGATTTTTACATAAAAGCATGTAGAGTTAGAAGGAAAATACATGATGAATTTAAGTTCTTGTTAAAAAGCTATAATGCTTTAGCGACACCGACTATGCCGGTCCTACCCTGGAAAATAGGTGAGCTTCTCTCTCCGTTAGAAATTTATATGATGGATATTGAAACCGTAGCCGTTAATTTAGCAGGGCTTCCCGCAATAAGTATTCCAGCGGGCTTCATAGGTTCGCTGCCGGTTGGACTACAGCTAATAGGAGATCATTTCGATGAAGCAACTTTACTGAGGATCTCTTATGCATACGAGAATGAATCCGGATTTAACAAATGGTTTTAATACTCTGAAAACCGGAAAGGTTATAAACCGGTTTTAAACTACTCGTCGAGAAATGCTTCAGAAGATGCCTATGCTACTCATACCCGGTCCGATAACGCTTCCTGAAAGAGTTTTGAAGGCTATGGCTAAGCCAATAATAAGCCATAGAGGAGAGGAATTCCACAGGCTTTACGAAGAGATGGAAGATGGGTTAAAGTATGCTTTTCAGACTGAGAATGACGTTTACATAATAAACGGTTCGGGCACAGCCGGAATAGACATGGTTTTCCAAAACTTTGTTTATGAAGGTGAGAAAATTCTAATACCCGACTTTGGAGATTTTACAGAAAGAGCTGTAGAGAATGCTGTAAAAGTCGGTGCTAAGCCAGTTATTGTTAAGGCAGAATGGGGAGACGTTCCAAAATTGAGGGAAATAATCGATGTGATTGAGAAGGAGGATATAAAGAGTATCTTCATAGTACATAATGAGACCTCTACCGGTGTAACATTCAGAATGATGGAGGAGATACGTAACGCTATTGGAAATAAGGATATCCTTGTTTTTGTAGATACTGTTTCAGACCTTGGTGTAGAGCCCTTTTACACCGACAAGTGGCATGTTGATGTCTGTGTAACTGCGAGTCAGAAGGGCCTCGGGGGGCCTCCCGGGCTATCCTTTGTCTCAGTAAGTAAGAGGGCCTTAGAAAAGGGGTTGAATAATCCTAGAAGGAGAAGTTTTTATCTTGATATTGAGAAAATACATAAGTTTCATCTAAGGAAAGAGACGCCTTTCACACCTGCTATCACATTACTATACGGCATGGCTGAAGCTCTCAACATACTTAAAGAGGAAGGCTATAACGAGAGGATAAGAAGACATAAAGAGAACGCTGAGATGATATATGAATTCTTAGAATCGGAAGGTTTTGAAATCTTCCCCAAAGAAGAGAAGTATCGATCAATATCCATAATAGTCTTCAAAAACAATAATTTTGATCCATCCAAAGTTATTAAAAAACTATACGAGGAATACGGAATACTCATTGCAAGAGGAATGGGTAAGCTGAAAGATGAAACTACTAGGATAGGAAACGTCGGGTATGAGGGAAGGGAAGAAATAGAGTACTTCCTTAAATCGTTCAAAACCTTGTTGAATACTCTGCGATAAATGATTTCTAATCTGTTTTACAATAAAT
>JAFNJB010000020.1:6904-24458 GCA_017601245.1 Candidatus Brockarchaeota archaeon | reverse complement strand
TTGTATATGGTTTTTCCTCGATCGTCTCCAAAAACCATCTTACTGGATTGCTTGCGTTTGTTTCAAGCATTGCTTCTGCAACGATTTGGATTGTAAAATGGGGTTGGCGAGGAGTTGCAATACAGGAGACGTTAACATCTTTAATCGCTAGCATTTGGCTTATAATCGTTTCTCTTCGTCGTAACAATATGTAAGTTACAAAAACAAAGTGAAAATCAACAGGGTTTTAGAGCAATTCTACCTCATTTAAAAGCCCTGTTTTCTTAGATTTCTCGTATACCAGGGTTGCTGTAGCTAGATCTTGTATTGCTAGTCCGGTGGAATCGAAAACTGTTATTTCTTCTTCGCTAATTCTACCTGCCTTTTTACCAGCTATGATTTCACCGAGCTCCGCATATATTTGCTCACGTTTAAAAATACCTTTAGAGACTGGGACGTTTAACTCACCATAGTGGCATGCTTGATCATAATCATCTACAACCACCTTCGCTCTTTTTAGAATATCAGGGTCTAATTCTTCTTTACCGGGAGCATCAGCTCCTATAGCGTTAATATGCATGCCTTCACTAATCCACTCGTTTTTAACTATGGGTTGAGTCACTGGTGTAGTAGTGACTAGAATGTCACAGCCCTCTACAGCTTCTTTAATACTGCTTTTAATTAAAATTTTCAGACCAAGATATTCCATTTCCTTCGCGAACTTCTCACATTCACTTATTGTTTTTGCACAAACCCTAACTTCTTCTATTTTGAAAACCTCGTTTAATGCGAGAAGTTGAGTTCTAGCCTGTGCCCCGGCTCCAACCATTCCAATTATCCTAGAGTCCTTTCTTGCGAGATATTTAGCAGCTACTCCGCCAGCGGCTCCAGTCCTCATATTGGTAATTAATGTTCCATCCATTATTGCTAGGGGTCTTCCTGTTTCAGGCTCTATTAGAATTATCGTAGCCATAACAGTAGGCAAACCGTATTTCTCAGGGTTATTTGGATGCACACTTACGATTTTGACACATGCCATTTCAAGATCCGGCATGTAAGAAGACATTGTTCTGAAATCCCCATTCGGGAAAACAACGTATGTTTTCATTGGCATTTGCACTCTGCCTAATCCTTTTGCTCGAAAAGCATTTTCCACAGCATCCATAATCTCCTTCATAGAAACAATTTTCTCAATGCATGCTCTAGTAATTAATGAGACTTTCATCGTTTTCTTCCAGTCCTTAAATGTTAACAGTTTTATTAAAGGTTTTTAAAATGTAAATATTTTCCCAATACAAATCCTTCTAAAAGCGTGATTATATTCCCTATTTGATTGCTACTTTTTAGACTACTATTTTCCAATTTTCTCCTCAACCTCTTCCCTGCCCTTTTCCAATTCGGATGCTTGCTCCCTATCCTTCTTCAAGAGAAGAGCTTGTAATTCTCCCACATGAGTCTTCTCTTCTCTAGCTATATCCAGCAAAACCATTTTTATCCCCTCGTCACTAGTTGCCTGGGAGAGCTGTTCATACAGATTTATAGCGTCCAACTCCGCTATTATTGCAACACGAAGTATTTCCTTATTGATTTCTTCTTTCCCCGTCTTCTCTATGAAAACCGGGACCTTTGAAATCATACTGTTCTCTACCTTCTAGACCTTATTAAGCTTTTTATCAGCTTTATTCTAACAGATACTTTACTACCCACTCCACATTCTTCTCTCGGTGAACGTTGATATACTCATGCCCTGCTCCATGGTATATTGCTAATTCCTTATTTTTCGAGGCAATGTGATTAAAAGTTGCGAATACTGTAGATGGTGGGCATGTAACGTCAAAAAGGCCTACTGACATCAATATAGGGCATTTTATGTCAGGTGCAAAGTTCATAGCGTCGAAATAGGAGAGGGTTTCAAAAACCTTTTCGAAATCATTAGGACGTGTTTTCAGATATCTTGAAATCTCGAGGTAAGGGTCTGTAGTAGTAACTTCAACAGCTCTTTCAAAATGGCATAGGAAAGGTTCTTCAGACAATGCTAAAGCCATCTTCCCGTTTAATGCTACAGTTACAAGTGTTAAACCCCCGCCTTGACTCATACCCATAACCCCAATCCTATCATTCATAACGCATTCCATTTCAGTCAGAAGTTTTGATGCGCGAAAACAATCCATGTAAACATACCTGTAATAGTAAGTGTTCTTGTCTAATATTCCCTTCGTCATATGTCCAGTAATGCTTCCAGAAGGGTATTTCGCGTAATCAGGAGTCTCACCGGATTGTCCTCTAATGTCAATAGACATTACAACAAGCCCCTGTAAAACCCACATCAAATGTTCTGAAACCATTCCCTTGTTAGATCCATAACCGTGGAAATGTAAGAGCGCTGGAAAAGGGCCTTCTCCAACGGGTTTGAGAAACCATGCGTGCACGGGAGTATTATCCATGAATCCGTCGAAAACTAATTGATAAGCCTCTATTTTCTTAACGGGATACTCCATCTTTTTCAAAACTGGATTTAGAGGTTGTTCTTCGGAAAGCTTAATATTCTCTTTCCAGAAGCTTTCAAAATCACCTCTTTTTGTTAAAGGCGGTTTATAGATTTTCAACTGTTCTAAGGGTAAGTCTATTATGGGCATATCCCACTCGTAGCTCAGAAAATATTAATCTTTAACTTTGTCATTTTCTGAAAATACCCAGTTTTAGGTTTACATTTCAACATATTGCAACAATCGTCTAGGATATTACGTATACCAAATCACCCAACGTTATGCTAAAAGGCATAGTGTAAAATAGGTTAAACTTAAATACCGTTTTCATTATGATTAAAAAACCGAGTTGGAGAGCGACATATACTTCATTGGAATAGACCTCGGTACTCAAAGTATGAAAACTTTGCTTGTACAAGGGGAAACAGGCGCAGTAGTGGGGAAGGCTACAGAGAGTTACGGTTTAATCGAAAACCTGCCTCCTGGTCATAAAGAACAAGACCCGCAGGTTTGGATAGATGCTTTTAGAAAGACTGTTAAAGAAGTTTTATCAAAAACTGGAGTGGATCCAAGGAAGATAAGAGCAATAGGTGTTTCAGGACAGCAGCATGGCTTCGTACCGTTAGACGAGAATAAGAAGGTTATAAGGCCTGCAAAGCTATGGAACGATACAAGTACTGCCGAGGAATGTAACTACTTGACTGAGAAGCTTGGTGGAATGGATAAGGTTATAGAGTTAATTGGAAACCCGTTTCTCCCGGGATATACTGCTCCGAAAATACTGTGGCTTAAGAGAAACGAGCCACATAATTACAGTAAGCTTAGACATGTATTACTGCCTCACGACTATTTGAATTACTATTTGACTGGTCAAATAGTAATGGAGTATGGAGACGCATCGGGAACAGCTATTATGGATGTTAGGAATAGAGTATGGCGCAAGGAGGTAATAGAAGCTATCGACCCTAAGCTTGAGGATATGCTACCTCCTCTTCAAAGCTCAGATAAGCCTGCAGGTACGATTAGGAAAGAAGTGGCTGAAGAATTTGGTTTCAGAGAAGACGTGGTAGTTAGTGCAGGAGGTGGCGACAATATGATGGGGGCGATTGGAACAGGAAATGTTAGAGAGGGTATTGTTACAGCGAGCTTTGGTACTTCAGGAACCATATACGCATACTCGAAAACACCTGTTGTAGATCCCAAAGGCGAGATAGCTGCTTTCTGCGATTCAACCAATGCTTGGCTACCATTGCTTTGCACGATGAATGTTACTGTTGCAACAGAGTATGTTAGGGAATTATTCAACATGTCTCATGATGACTTGACTAGGGCTGTTGAAGAAGCCCCGGTGGGTGCAAACGGGCTCTTACTAATCCCGTACTTCGAAGGCGAGAGGACTCCAAACGTCCCCGAGGGAACTGGCGTATTCTACGGTCTGAACAGTAAGACCTTCAATAAACAGAATATTGCTAGAGCTGCCATGGAAGGGGTTACATTAGGTATGAACTACGGTTTAAATAGAATGAGGGAGCTTGGGATAAAGCCTAAGGAAATAAGGCTAACCGGTGGAGGCTCTAAGAATAGGGCTTGGAGACAGATAGCTGCAGATATTTTCAATACTGAAGTGGTTTGTATAAAGGTGGATGAGGGCGCTGCCTACGGTGCAGCATTACAAGCAATGTGGTGCTACCTTAACTACGTGGGTTCTAAGACGAGCATAGTCGAGATATGCGACAGGTTTGTCCAACTAGACGAGAACACTAGAGTCAGTCCCAAAGCTCCTAACGTAGAAATCTACAAGGAACTTCAGGAGCTTCATAATCTTGTAAGCAAAAGCCTAAGGAACGCATTCAAAAAGCATAGGCAGTATTTAAACAAGAGGGTAGTGTGAGTCTGAGGGGGCTTACATCTATCTGTAAGCATTTATAAGGGTTTTTTCTCCTTACTGAAATACATAAACTAGGCATAGTCTTTGTGCCATTTGCCAAATACTGGCAAGTTGTCCCAAGTTTTCTGTTGAAAATGCTTTAAGACATATGTGTCTCATAACTGCCTCTATATGGGACATGACTGGCGGAATTGGTGCTATCGGCGATTTTAGCAAGCTTGAGGTTTAAAATTTAGCAAGATATGTCAATGAAAAAGCTGGAAGAGATTATTCCTAGGAGGGTTTTTGAAAAGAAGCTTCACCAGAATTGAAGAAAGGACAATACGATCCCTTCGACTTCAATATTGTAAGCCCATTGATAGACAAAATATTAGAAAAACGCCGGGGCAAAAAGGAATTGTTAAAGACAGGTTACCTTGAAGAGACCGTAGAAGACATTTACAGAAGGATTAGAAATGCAGAATATAAGAGGTAGCAAGCTCCTCTTTGTATAAAAATTACGCCTAAAGCATTTGGCATCGGATGAAGGTGCCAATAGCTAACATGTGGAGGGATGATAGCGTCTCATCCTCTTTAAACTCCAATCATAAGAATAATAAAAAGACAAGTCTATAAATCATAACAAATTTTATTCCCATTCTATCGTTGCCGGTGGCTTATGTGTTATGTCGTAAACAACCCTGGTGACCTCCGGTATTTCATTAGTTATTCTCGTCGATATTCTTTCAAGTATCTCATACGGGATTTTTGCGAAGCTCGCAGTCATTGCTTCACGGCTTTCGACAATCCTTACTGCAACAACATGACCGTAGGCTCGTGCATCGCCCTTAACACCTGTGCTCTTCGTATCGGTCAGGACGGCGAAGTATTGCCATAAGCTTTCTCCTAAACCACTCCTTTCGATTTCCTCCCTTACTATCTTATCGGCCCTCCTGACGATCTCAACCTTCTCCTTAGTTACTTCACCCATAATCCTTACAGCAAGACCTGGGCCTGGAAAAGGTTGTCTGTAAACCAGTTCCTTGGGTAGACCAAGGATTTCAGCAATCCTTCTAACCTCGTCCTTATACAAGTCACGCAGTGGCTCAACTATCTTTCTAAACTTTATATGTGTAGGAAGCCCAGCTACGTTATGATGAGTTTTTATCTTGTCCGAGAACCTTCTGAACCCGGATTCAATCCTGTCTGGATAGATCGTTCCCTGGATTAAGCATTCCGCCCCTATCTTCTCAGCCACTTCCTCGAAGACCCTAATGAATTCCTCGCCGATGATCTTCCTCTTCATCTCCGGTTCGACAACGTTCTTAAGCCTCTTAAGAAAACGTTCTTGCGCATCCACTACTACTAGGTTTATTCCAAACGCTTGGAAAAACTTCCTAACGGTCTCAGTCTCGTTTTCACGCATAAACCCATGGTCAACAAAGACTGCAGTAAGTCTATCTCCTATAGCCTTTGCCGCTAAAACCGTGGCGACACTGGAATCAATGCCCCCGCTTAAAGCAATTATCGCCTTGTTCTCACCGATTTCAAACCTTATTTCCTCAATCATCTGGTCTATAAAATTACTATCCATTTTCCAATTTGCTTCGCACCCGCATACCTCAAATA
The DNA here is from genome assembly GCA_017601245.1 of Candidatus Brockarchaeota archaeon. Taxonomy (GTDB): domain Archaea; phylum Thermoproteota; class EX4484-205; order EX4484-205; family JAAOZP01; genus JAAOZP01. The sequence goes on along the minus strand of JAFNJB010000020.1, from coordinate 18,497 downwards.
GGAAGTTGCGGAGCATTTGAATACCTTTCTCCGTATGGCTCACTTCAGGATGCCACTGTAAGCCGTAAATCGGTTTTTCTCTATGTCTAAAAGCAGCGATAGGAGAATTTTCAGAATATGCTAAAACTTCGTAATCATTAGGGATTGAAAAGACGATGTCGCTATGGCTCATCCAGACCTTCTCCTTCCTGTTTAAACCCTTCAGTATTCCAACAGGCTTGTCAATCGTTATGTATGTTGAACCGTACTCCTTTATTTCGGCGCGTCCAACCTTCCCGCCGGCAATATGAGCCAGGAGTTGATGACCATAGCAAATACCTAGGACTGGCAGGCCCAAGTCTAATATCTTAACATCAAGCCTTGGAGCATCCGCATCGAAAATGCTGGCAGGCCCTCCGGATAGTATTATTCCTTTGACGTTAAGTTTCTCTCCTAAAAGCCTTATTTCCTCCACCTTGGCATCATGAGGGAGAATCTCCGAATAGACTCCTTGCTCCCTTACTCGCCTCCCTATGAGGTGGCAATACTGGCCTCCGAAATCTAAAACCAGCACAGTATCGTAGCGCGTCATCCTTTTCTATCAAGCTTCTCCAATAGCTTCGGAACTATTTTAAACATGTCTTCCACTATTATGTAATCCGCAGCCTCGAATATTGGAGCCTTAGGATCCTTGTTTATAGCAACTATAACCTTCGCATTCCTCACACCGACCATGTGATGCATCGCTCCAGAGATTCCACATGCTATGTATAGATCTGGCCTAACTGTTTTACCGCTTTCACCTATCATGTATTCTTGAGGAAGCCATCCTGCATCTGTCACTGGCCGAGTAGCTCCCAATGCTCCTCCTAAGACTTCTGCAAGCCTTTTAAGCATTTTAACTCCATCAGGTCCTCTCGCTCCCACTCCTACTCCAACGACTATCTTCGCGTTCTCAAGCTCAGACTCCTGGAGGTCTCTCTTAACCTCGAGGACTTCCGCCTTGTCGTCTTCTCTTCTTAAATTAACCTTAACATGGATAACTTCTCCCCTGCCAGGAGCTTTCGTCGGAACCGGGAAGGTTCCAGGTCTGATTGTAGCGATTTGCGGCCTATGGTAGGGGGTAACTATTGTTGCAACAACATTCCCTCCAAATGCTGGAACTATTTGATACAGGATTCTCTCAAGCCTCTTACCCTTTTCATTGTCTTCGAAACAGCCTACGTCCAGGTCGATACAGTTTGCGGTTAAGCCTGTCCTAAGTCTAGCTGCCACCCTCGGCGCCAAATCCCTGCCTAGGCTACTCGCCGTAAATAGAACTATCTCGGGCTTATTGCTCTCTATAAGCTCCGTCAATAACCTAGTGTATGGGAGGGTCTTGTATTCTTTAAGCGCCTCGTCATCAGCGAGGTAAATCCTGTCAGCACCGTATTCAGCTAACGTGCTTACAAGATGGCTTACATCATTGCCGAAGAGGACCGTTGCCATTTCAACTCCGAGCTTACTAGCCAGTTCACGTGCCTTACCCATTATTTCCAATGTGCTATTACTGATGACGCCATTCCTATGTTCAACATATACCCATACTCCTGAATAGCCGTTCATTGTTTAGCAGCCTCCAATATTATACCATGTTCTTGTAAACTTCTTAAGAGATTATTCACTATCTCTTCAACATCATTGCCTTCAATCAGGATCCTCTTCCTTTGTGAGCCTATTTTCTCAACCTTCATTATTTTAGTTGGCGAGCCGGCTAATCCGACTTTGTCGACCTCAGCGCCAATGTCCTCAAGGGACCATGTCACAACAGGTTTCTTAACAGCTTTAAGTATTCCTGAAAAAGTAGTGGGCCTAGGCTTGTTAGCATTTTTCGAAATCGTTAGCAAGACGGGCATTGTTATCTTAAGTTTCTCAAAGCCTCCTTCAATTCTCCTCTTAACTATGACGTAATTTCCTTTGACTTCGAAATCTTCCACAAAAGTTGCCTGGGGTATCCCTAGGAATTCAGCGAGCTCTGGCCCAACTTGGGCAGTACCTCCATCACTGGATTCTAATCCACATAGGATTAAGTCGTATGGCCCTAGCTTCTCAATAGCCTTGTAAAGAACGTATGATGTTGCCAAAGTATCAGAACCCCTAACCCTTCTGTCCGAAATTAAAATGGCTTCGTCAACGCCCATTGCTAAAGCCTCTCTTAGAGCATCTTCAGCCTTAGGCGGACCCATGGAAACAGCTATCACCTTAGAGTTAAATTTCTCTTTAAGTTGAAGTGCTGCCTCCAACGCGTTTTTATCGCAATCGTTTATCACTGCCCTCGCCTTCTCCCTATCAAGAGTCCCGTCTTCTCTTATTCTGACATACTCCCTAGGATCGGGAACCTGTTTTACTAGGACTATAACTTTCAAGCTAATCACCCGTTTCGTATCGGCTTAAAGCAGCAACCTGAACTGGTACGATTTTTCTATAAACTTCCTCTGGCTTCCGGACTATCCCATTGACCTTAAGTAGGTCTTCAACCCTTATTCCGAAAAGCCTCTCGTTCTCTCTCAATAAAGGAAGCATTCTATTCCAGTCTTCGTAAGTTATGCTTTCAATCTTCCCACCGTTTAGCTGATCCTCCCCAATGGTTTTTCTAGGGTCTCTAACATATACTGCACCTGCGGCTGCAAGTGGAAGGAGGTTTCCACCAGGATAGGGAGTTTCTTTCTCAATCAGCCTGCCCTGTTCGTCGAACTTGATTCCGTTAAGTATGATGAAGCCTTTTGCAGCCATGAAGGATTCCCCCATATAATCCATGCAAGAGCCGTTTATAACTGCGGTGGCACTTCCAACAGCATTTATCAGAGGTCTATCTATTAGGTCTCCCAGGATAAAGGTCACACCGCCTTTTGCACCATACTCGAACGCCTTCCCGGCGTCACCGTACACGACGAGTTTCCCAGATCTAAAACAATAGGCAACAGAATCCTGTACATCTCCATGTACATAAAAATCTGGGCCGTCTGCGAAGGCTGCAAGGCAGTCTCCAACCCTACCATACACGTCTATCCTGACCCCGTCCCTTGCTATGAGGCCAGCGCCAAAATTCCTCTGCCCCCTGAAATTGTAGGCTATGAATCTTCTCCATCCGAGCCTACAAGCTTCATCAAGCAAATAGCAAACTCCATCATCACCTTCGGGTGGGAAATCGTATGCATCGATTACTAGAACAGAATTTATCCATGTTGGCTTTACTAGGTTTTTCCTAGAGCTCCAGTCTATCCGTCTGAACATGCTTTTCGATTCCGTCCCTATCGGCGGTACTTCATCCAGAATCCTATATATGGCTCTTTCGAAAGAGGGGATTAAATAACTTCTCTTTAACTTAGATGGGTATCTCCTATCGATTAGTAGCGTTAACAAGTCTATTGCCTTCACCTTTTCGTAATCACCTTTCTTACCATATTCTTCCAAGGATTCTATAAATGAAACAACTTCTTTCAAAGACCAGACTCTAACCTTTTCGGAAAAAAGTCTAAACAGTTCCATGGCGTCAAGCTTGCTGAAAACTTCTTCAGACACCTGTTCTTCTAGGCAGGAAGCATCTCCTGATGCTCTTTCTTCGCAGTTAGACTCTATGAGTGGAGTGCTTGCTTCAACCGTTATTCTTTTACCAAATTTATCGGTGCATGTGAGGTTTCCATGTTCATCCAAGGTATATATGAAGGCCCCACCGTCAGTATAGCTTCCTCCTCTCGCGTACCAATAGTGGTCTGCCATCGGGCGGAATCTTCCATCGTACCTTGAAAGTTCTTCCAGCATTGCATCGATTGCCTGTCTTTCGGAAGCAATAATCCCTATCTTAACATCGCCTTCCTGGAGAGCGAAGACCTGCGGTCTTAGCATAGAAGTGTCAGTTATACCTATTAATTGGAAAACACTTTCTTCAGCATTGTTCCTAGCTATTATGAAAAACCATGGACCGTCTGGAGAACCGTGGATATGAGTAGCCTGAATGGCCCTGTATATTTTCTTCTTCTCCTCTGGCAGCATGGTAAAATCCCTCTCGGTTGTTGGAGCAATTGCTTCAATCGCATACTCCAACGGGTACTTGTAGATCCTAGTTAATAAGTCCCAGTATAGGGCGGCAACTTCAGTATCTGTCAGGAAGAGCGGGTATATTTCTCTCTGCTTAAGGTATTCTGCTATCGAGAAATAGTTTGCAAAATCACCATTATGAACTAGGGCATCGTTCAAACCTATGAAGGGATGCGAACCCCCGGGGTGCCAAACCTTGCCCTTAGTAGGGTACCTCTGGTGGCCTATCCAAACATGGGCCTCAAGGTCTTCAAGCATGTAATACTTTATGACTTGTTCAGCATAGCCAACGATCTTCAGGACAAGCATATTTCTTCCATGTGACAATACGAATGCTTTCTTCGAGTCTGCCGAGGCGTAATACTTCTTGTTCAGAGCAAAGCTATTCCTGTAGATAAACTCGTCCTCCACATCCCTCTGGCTAACCGTCTCCATATCACGTTCTTTAGCGAACTTTTTCAACACGTCCTCGTCAACCCTGACGAAGTACCTCCAGACCTCTGGGGGTTTTACCTCTAATCCAAGGCTCTTATAGTCTTCCAGCGTAGGAAGTTTTTCAAAATGCTCAATTCTCATATACGGTTCAATGAATTCGGATTCCAACTTCCTTCTTATGCTCGGATCCAAATAGGCTATTTGAAGTAGATAGTAGTCTTCCAGAACTCTTTGAGAAACACCTAGTTGCTTAGCTGAGAGCCCTACTGCAGCTATTCCACCACCCTTACCATTTCCCCTGTTATGCATCTGGACAAGTGGTCTTAATAGGAACCTGCCTCTTATCGGTATTGAAGAAATCACGCCGATAACACCACAACCGCCTTCCTCAACCCTCTCTAAAACTCTCAAGTAGATCACCTCAAATGATCTAGATGAACCAAATGGTTATACCTTCCTCTCCTAAACTTGACCTCGTCTTTCGGACGAAGCTCTCTAATACTTCTTAAACCGAGTTTTGAAAGAATGTAGTCAAGCTGCTTCTTCCACGAATAATACATGTTTATTATTCTCTGAGCTCCCCATTCAGGGTCTATCAGGAGGCTTAAGGCAGGATCGGTGGTTGCTATTCCAGAGGGGCATCCCCTTCCCCTTTCACAATTTCCACACCTCTTGCATCCTAGGGCGACAAGCTCGCTCGTGCCTATTACCGCACCGTCAGCCCCGAGAGCTATTATCTTAGCAACGTCAAAGGCTGTTCTTATTCCCCCACTTGCCATTATTACTATTTCATCCCTAACGCCCTCTTTCACAAGATAATTGTGGACAATGGGAATGGCGTATTCAATTGGCATGGCAATGTTCTTCTTGGCTATATCGGGTGCAGCCCCCGTTCCACCGAAACCCCCGTCTATCTGAAGAATATTGGCGCCTGCATAATAGCTTCCGATGGCAACCATGTCAATGTCTATAGGCGTGGATACTTTCACAGAGACTAACGCCCTAGGATTAATATCTTTGATCAACTGTACGTGTCTATAATGGTCCTCTACAGAGTAGACATTGTGGAAGGGGAATGGGGAAAAGAGGCTTATGTTAGGAACTACTTCTCTCATTTCAGCAACCTCTGGAGTAACTTTGTCTGCGAGTAAATGTCCACCTAGACCAGGTTTAGCTCCCTGAGCATACTTTAGGCAGACTATTCTTGCTCTTTTAATCGTCTCAGCGCTTACTCCGAAGTGTCCAGTCGCCACTTGAGTTATCACATAATCCTTAAAAGGTATGAGCTCCTTTGGATAACCTCCTTCGCCCGTGCTTGTGAATGTTCCCCAGGCCTTAGCTGCCATAGCCCTAGCAATCATAACTCTTAAACTTATGGATCCGAACGACATGTCGGCGCTATACATCGGAATCGGGATTTCTATTTCAGGTCTCCCGTCTCTCCTCTTGTTTAAAACTATCGATGTGTCAAGGTCTTCAATCTCAAAGATCTCGTCAGGAGTTACCTTCTCTTCAAGTTCAAAATCAAACCTTATTCTGTCAAATCCGCCTCCAGAGTCACCTACTCTAAATTCATATCTTCCAGAGAGTTTTCCATATTCAGCCTGTTCCCAGGTTGAAAGAATGAGGTCAGCTGTCCAACGCTTGTCTCCAAGTATGAGATACTGAGGGTTAATTCTAACCGTTAAAGCGCCTGTTGGACACGCTTCTACACATCTCCGACAATCCGTGCCAATACAGCGGTTGCGATTATTAGTTATGCGGAGAATCCCATTGGGCTTCTTGAACGCTTCATACTCGATATGAGCTGAACCTATGTACTCTGGACAGACCTGGGCACAGATGCCACATGCAGTGCATTTAGCTCTCTCTAAGATAACGTCATACTTGTCTATCACGTAAGGTTGCTTGGATGGGGCGTTTTTTACTTCCGGTTTCTTTAAAGCCAGCTTGCCCTGTATCATTCTGAATCACCATAAACCTTTTCCTCAAGCTCTCTGTAGAATATGGCTCTACCGAGCTCGCCTCTAAGCCTCCTAACTTCTCTTAAGCCCATTCCACCAAGAACTTCGAGAAGCTGGTCTCTCCAAGCGTTGACAAGGTTTACAATTCTTTGAGAAGCCAAATTGATATCTGCATCTTCTACCCTCATTGGACAATCATCTCGATGCTTATCACCATAGCAAAATCTACATCCCAATGCAATTTGGTATGCTAACCCTATTGCAACAGCGTCTGCACCTAGAATTACGGATTTAGGAACATGCGCAGCCTCGGCAATCCCCCCACTTGAAATAATAGAAACCTCATCCCGCATACGCTTTTCAACGAGACGGGTGTGAACGCTTCGAATAGCTTCTACTATAGTATCAGGATCTTGTTCAACAATGCAATCATCGATATGAATATGTATAATTTCAACGCCGGCTCTTGCTGAATTCTCAGCATTCTCAGCCAATTCATCAATGTTTGAAAACTTGGTACAAACTATTACAGAAGGATTAATCCTCCTCACTTGTTTCAAATCTTCTCTTATCCTCTCTTCACTCGCCTTCTCCTCTTGATAATCTAGCTCAATGATCCGTGAGGATTTGATGAGCTTGGGGAATTCGATAATCTTACTGGAGGGGATTCTGGGCATTAGGTTAGAAGCGTAGGGCGATAAGCCGTCAAAATAATCCTCTGCCTTAAGGATTGAAAATGTGTGGAGTATGCTGGCAGCCCTGGCTAGCGCAAGCGCTAAGCTCCTATCGGATGGGGAAGAAAGCGGGGCGTCGAGAATCATTGGTATAGGTATTTCAATCGTCCTCGGAGGTTCTGAAACAAGCCTGGATCCTTCGAAAACCAGGCGAGGCGGCTTCCTACCCAAGTCCACCGTGGTTGAGATATATTCTCTTCCATGTATCCCATCCCTCGTAGGCCTAACTATCTCGGAGAAATCAAACCAGAACCCGTCAAACCCCTTGCCTGCGAAAACACCACCGTAACCGGCTCCTGAAACCGGTATTCTACCCGTCTCAGCCTCAAAAAATATGTTTTCCATCCTTTCAGGAGTGAAGTAAGTGTTTCCAAGCCTCTGGAATTCCGGGTTTAATTCTACACATATCGCTCCCTTCGGACATGAGAGTGTACAACAGTGGCACCCCCGACAAAGATCTTCAACCGGATCCGTAATCCTCCCGTCCTCACCAACCCTATGGACATTATAGATGCAGGCCTGAACGCATTCCTGAATATTCACGCAATTATTGTAAATGCTGATCCTAAACTTCTTTGGAAGTCTGATTCTCCAAGGTGCTTCCCTAGTCTCTACGTGATACCGTTCGAATTGGGAATTGCTATGCACCAGCTTGCCTTCGCCTAAATCCCCTCCAAAGTACGAATGGCCTTCCGTATCCTTCTCAATATTGCTCATTGGAGCTTGGGAAAAATCAGTATTATATAAGTATATCGGAAAAATTTTCCGATATACTTATATTATGCTATATTTACTCAGTAAACAGCAAAAAGGAATTCGACCTTTCCCCTATCTTGCTTGCTCTGGAATTTAAGTCTGGTAAAAGCGCCTTGAGACTAGTTGACTTTTTATGCCAATATTGGTTTTCGCAAGCTTGTAAACTAAATCAGAAAATACTGGGTAAATATCCTAATAAAAACTTAGAAAAAGTCTGCAGTATTGGAGACATTAGTAAGATGGGTGCAGTAGGCACTTTTGTCCAATTAAGACTTTGCCATGTCTGAGGGACTCCTTACTTGAGTGAAAATGGAGTAGTATGTAAGATCTGCTTGCTTCTAGCCTTGGCTCTCCTTACTCTACCATAGTATACGATGGTGCATGTGATGATTATTGAAATTGAGATTAGGGCAACCCACGTGTAGTCTCTACGCCATTTCGCAACAACTTTCTTAGGCCCATCCATGACAATGGTTGCGTTCAGGTTTCTGGAGTAAAAATCCCCCTCCCACACTTCAAAAACGTAAGGAATTATATGAAAAGACGGTGGTTTCACTCCGAATGAGGCATATGAATTGTTTAAGTACCATCCCCCTCCCCAAACTTCACCATATTCCGAACTCACATTAAGATAGTATTCCGTATTCCAAACAGCCTTTAGAACTATGGGGGCATCTACCTTGAGAGTGATATTATTGCTTTTCTCTTCAAAGCCTCCTCTCCAACCTTGAAAGACGTGACGTACGACGGGAGACTCATATACCACGGATTCTATGAATATTTCGGCAGTGGAAGAAATATTATACCATCCAGTTCCTGAGGGATTCCCATAATCCGTATCTACAGTTAAAAAATACTCTGTCCTCCATAATGCGGTCTCATTTATTTGGTTTTTAACAATTATCACTGGAGATAAATCGCAACCCGAATAGCTCCCTTGCCCTTCTCCAACCCATGCTTCGAAAATCCTTCGAGTACCATTTTCCAGCTCAATGACACGTGGGTCAACCCAGAATTTCACCGTGGACCCCTCGTCATACCAACCCCCTCCATATGGAATACCATAAGGCGAGTATAATTTAATTAAGAATTGCTTACACCATAAGGCTTCGATGAAATCCGGCTTATTCACGATTATGCTTATGTTTAAGTCTGTAGCGTTATTAGACCATTTTTTGAAAGCAAGCCTTTCACCATAGCCAATTTGGATAAATGGTTCTACTGAGAGTTTAAGCACAGTGCCATTAGAATACCAGTTTGAAGTAAAATTATTCGGATTCGTTCTATACGTGAACAAGTATTGTATTTCATATATTGCTACTAAAGAAACATTGCTTCTCACGACTATAGTCCTCGTGTTATTTTTAATGCCATCGCTCCAATGTTTGAAAAAGTATCTCCCGCCTTCCATGAATCCAATAGATTGGGGAACACTTACATTATGTATCGTATTCTTCAACCATTCGAAAGTCATGGGAATAGAATAGTTAGCACCGTCTACTGTAATCCTAACATTAACGTTGGATGTTACTACTACATTCAATTTAGGAATAATTATCTGTATTGTTGCAATCGGCGACCATGGAGAAATAGCTCCATTCTCATCTCTGACCATAGCCTTAACGCTATATGTACCCGGCTTAGACCATGAATGAGTTAAGCCTACAGGGATTCCTGAAGGCACGTATTCAGTCATCGAACTAGAGCCATCGCCCCAGTCAAAAACATACATTACATGGTCTCCATCCGGGTCTTCGGAAACGGTTGTAAAAGTATATTCCTCGTCAACGTGGCCAAGAATAGGTCCAGATGGTTTTTCAGGCCTGTTCGGAGGATTGTTAGTATTGGGCGTAAATCCACCACCTCCTCCACCGCCACCTGAACCAGAATCATCATACCCTCCAAAGTCTGTGGTCCAATACCACTTATAAGTAGAGCTTGCGCTGTATGCTAATCCTATTCCTATCTCTTCAAAACAAGGGTTAAGCATGTTCTCATTGTGGGAAGGAGAATTTTTCCAGGCTTCGAAAACTGCTTGAGCTGTGCTAAATCCTGCAGCAATATTTTCACCAAGACATGTAAAATGGGTATAACCCGCTTCTATTATTCTATCTACGAAGGTTTTCCCCTCAGGGGTAGTATGGGAAAAATAGTTTCTATTAGCCATGTCTTCACTGTGAAGCTGTGCTGCAGTTGAGAGAGTGCTAGAGAGGGATAGAGGTTGAAGGCCGTTCTGTTGCCTATACTGATTTATTAAACTCAGGAAAGCTGCTTTTTCAGACTCTATGTCGGCTCTACATAACTCCGTTCTGAGCCGGAAGATGAAAATAGCTACGATTATTGAAACTATTAGTGTACAAACTTTGATTGTACAATTAAACCTCAGGTAGTTCTCCAAGGATGAATATACTAGAATCTTTCACTAAGTTAAGCGTTTGCAAATCTTCATATTGACTAATAGCCTTTAAGTTAAAAAAGAGTGATGTAAAAAGAAAATGGTTTTATTCGAAGGCCTTTGTAAGTACTTCTTCTACTACTCCGCGATTCTTATCTGGATTGAACATTGCATCAACAATCTTACTATAGTCTTCATAGCTCATATTGTTAAGCCTCTTACATGCTGTCCTTATCGCCCTCATGTTAAGCTTAAGGGCAACGTCAACCGGCATTCTCTCAGGATTTATGTCTATTCCGAAATATTCTTTGTAACCATACATTTTCAATACGAATAGTGCAGCATAAAGCTGATCTAGTGCTAGTACTCCCACGTTAAGGTCTTGATCGTAATTTCCGAGTGGCTGACTATTCCAATGCGTATGTGCTAGTCTTCCTTCTCTCAGTATTGAAGCAAAAGCATAAGCAAGTTCCTCATGCCCCATTAGAACATGTCCAACCTCAGGGTTTAGAGCAACCATTGCATGTCCTTCTTCGAGGAGCTTCCTATTTTCTTTAGATTTCAAAAGCCTCTCAACGTTTCTAGCCATTAAGATACCGTTTGCAGTATTCCTGTAAATATTGTTCCCTCTGGGTTCGTAAGGCTTAGGCTCTATAGCAACTCTTACTCCAGGAACTTCATCCATGGCTTGCGCTAGTCCTGTTTCAAACCTCTCCCACATACCATAGAAATCGGTGCCGAAAGGATTCTCATAACCATCTATACCTGGCCAGACCACCATGAAATGTGTATCAAGCTCCTTATTCATCTTCAAGGCTTTAATAGTCCTATCTATTGCGAAGTCCCTAACTTCTTTAATTGGGTTTGACAGAGAGCCAAATTCGAAAATCTTATCGTAGAAGAGATTCGGAATTACAGTTATCACCTTTATTCCAGTCTCTTTTTCAACCCGCTTATACTTGTCCACGTTTTCCTCATTAATCTCGTTTGGATAGTGTGCTTCAATCCTAAAATCGCTTCCTATGGCTTTCTCATCGTACATTTTAAGAATTATTTCCAATCTCTCATCTATGTTAAGCGTCTTACTATAGTCATCGTGAAACCTTGATCTAGCTGGAGAGAAGTACCATATTCCCGCTGAAAACTTTGGTTCAAGTTTGAATTCGACAAGTCTTTTAAGGATTTCTTCTCTACTCATAACCTTAGTTTGCTCCCTTAGGTCCCTAATCATTTTCCATCGGGTTTTGTCCTAA
>JAFNJB010000020.1:0-6743 GCA_017601245.1 Candidatus Brockarchaeota archaeon | reverse complement strand
GCCATGTTTACTAAGCTTAGAACATAATGGAGGTTAAACTGCTCATAGTGTATGACAGTTACACCGGGAATACTGAAGAAATGGCTAAGGCTGTTGCAGAAGGTGCGGAGAAGGCTGGTGCAAAAGTTGTTTTGAAAAAGGTTGAGGAGGTTATAGCAGAAGATTTTATGGAATACGATGGATTTGCCTTCGGAACACCAACTCACTGCGGTACAATGTCCAGTAAAATGAATATGCTTTTTACAAAAGTTGCAATGCCTGCGTGGGGTAGGATGAAAGGTAAGGTTGGTGCTGCGTTCAGTAGTTCGGGAGGTCTGGGAGGGGGAAATGAAATGGCTTGTCTTTCCCTGATTTTAACAATTTTGAATTACGGTATGCTCGTATTCGGTATTCCAGACTATGTTGCACCGGGAGTTACGTTGCATTACGGTGCTGTTTCAGTAGGTAGGCCTAAAGAGGATGTTTTGAAAGCATGTAGATTATTGGGTGAAAGACTCGCCGAATACACCTTTATAGTCAAAAGAGGTATGGAGAGATATTTAAGAAATGATTGAGGGATGTTGAATAGTTTCGAAGACGTTCTGAATGAGGCTGTGCAATGTAAAAAATGCAGACTATGGGAAAGTAGAACCAATGTAGTATTTGGAGAAGGCAATTTAAATTCCAAGATAATGCTTATCGGCGAAGCACCTGGCTTGAATGAGGATAGAGAGGGTAGGCCATTCGTAGGTCAAGCTGGTAAGATGCTTAATGAAACGCTTTTGAAAGCTGCGGGGCTTGAGAGAAAAGATGTGTATATAACAAATGTTGTAAAATGCCGGCCACCAAAAAACAGGGAGCCGTTTGAAGATGAAATAGATGCTTGTTTTCCATATTTAAACATCCAAATCCAGTTTATAAAACCTAAGATTATTATAACGCTCGGTAATATCGCTACAAGTACTTTATTCAGAAAATTCAATCTCAAGCTTGCACCGATGAATCAAATCCACGGTAAGGTTTTTAACGTTAGCACATTATCATATGGAAGCATTAAGATAATACCTTCTTATCATCCTGCAACAGCTCTTTACAATCCTCGGGTCCTAAGTTTAATGGTGGATGATTGGAAGCAAATAGGTGAAATAATTAAATCTTTCGCATAATTTGTCTAAAGTTAAATATTCTCAGATAAAAGTTTTTCCTAACTTCTAACGAAAACCTTTTTTACCCCCTCAATGAAAACGTGGGACAAACTGTATGAAACAATTAATTCATAACGGCGTCTACATTCCTCCCTACGAATACAAGGGGCTTTCAATAATCCTTAATGGCAATAGGATAAAGTTAACACCTGAGCAGGAGGAAATGGCAGTTGCTTTCATGAAACAGCCTCCGGAAAGGCTGGAGGACAGTGTTTTTGTAAAAAACTTTCTTAAGGATTTCTATGCAGCCCTGGGTATAAACGGCAATCCCAATAACAATTCTATAGATTTCTCAGAAGTTAAGCAGTGGGTTGAAGAAGAAAAGAGAAGAAAAGAGATGCTTACTAAAGAGGAGAGGAAGGCTTTAAGCCAGGAGAGGAAACGTGTCCGTGAAGAGTTAAAACAGAAGTACGGTTATGCCATAATAGACGGTGTTAAAGTTGAGATAAGGTATACTGTCGAACCTCCCTGCATCTACGTAGGGAAGGGTAAGCATCCTCTGAGAGGCAGGTGGAAGCCAAGAGTAAATTATAGCGACATAACCTTAAACCTATCGCCAGATGCTCCTACACCTCCTACTCCAGATGGTGGAGAATGGGGTGGACGAATATGGGATCCAGATGCTCTCTGGATTGCTAGATGGAGAGATAAGCTCACTGGAAAGATGAAATACCTGTGGATTGGGGAGACTGCACCCGTTAAGCAAGATAGGGAGAGGAGCAAGTTTGACATGGCGATGAAGCTTGAGGAAAACCTGGATAAGATAAAACAGCTCGTGAGGGAAGGTTTAGAATCGGAGGATGCTTTTGAAAGACAAGTCGCTACAGCGATCTTCCTAATAGACCTTTTAAAACTTAGAGTTGGTGATGAGAAAGATAAGGATGAATTAGATACGAAAGGCGTAACAACGCTTACAAAAAGCAATGTAAAGATATTAAGCGAAGATACTGTTGAGTTCGATTTCCTCGGCAAGGCTGCTGTCAGGTTTCACCGTAAAGTAAAGCTTCCGCCGATAGTGGTTAAGAACTTAAAAGAGCTAATAGATAAAACACCGGGGAAAAGGATTTTTCCAAAACTCAGGTCTGAGCATGTCAATGCGTTTCTATCGAAGGTAATGCCTGGATTGACTTCGAAAATATTCAGAACCTACTATGCATCTAAGGCAGTCTTAGAAAAACTCTACGAGAAAAAAGTGCGCCCTGAAGACCCTGAATTCTACAAGGTCTTCGTAGCAAAGCTTGCAAACCTGGAAGCGGCAAAGACATTAAACCATAAGAGGAAACTGCCTAAAAATTGGAAAGAACGCGTGATAAAACAGAAAGAAAAAGTCAAAAAAATAATGGAGGATATAGAGTCTTTGAAAAAACTGCTGAAAGAAAAGCCGACTAAAGCAAGGAGGAGAAGATTGAAGAAGCTTAGGGAGAAACTTAGAAAAGAAAGATTGAAACTCGAATTAATGAGGAGAACGAAAGATTACAATCTTAACACGAGCTTAAACAGCTACATCGATCCCAGAATATATCTAGAATGGTGTAAGAAAGTCTCACTGGACATAGGTAAAATATACTCTAGGTCATTGCAGAGGAAAATCTCATGGGCTATTCAAGACTTGGATCTTAAACAAGAAGTACTTAACTAGCTTTTTAAACGGCCGATAGTTCGTCTTCCTAAAGCTGTTTAGGAGAATTGGCTATTGCCAGCTGGTAAGTAAATAAATTGATTAAGAAATAGCTATTGAAGAGATTCTAAACATGCTAAGAATCCACACAGTAATACGTAGCATTTGTTTCTTTCATAAGTTTTCTCTTCGATTTGCAATCTGATTCTTTAGTTCTGATCAAAGCTACAGCTCCTTTGTACATTTTGATGGAAAAGTTTATATATCGACGTCGATATCGCCGTCAATATGTTTCGACATTGGATGAGGCACTTTGCATGCGCACCAAAAGGACTCTTGAAATACTTGGTATTGGAAATGCTATGCGAAAAGCCTATGTCCGGTTCTGAAATCATGGATAAGATCGAGGAAGATACTAAGGGGGCTTGGAGGCCCAGTCCAGGATCCATATACCCATTGCTTACGTGGTTGCATGAAAAAGGCCTTGTGAAGCCACTTCCTAGAGATGAGAATGGTGTTAAGCGTTATGAGTTGACGGATGAGGGTAGAAAGCTCCTTAGGGAGAGAGGTAAGATAAGGGAGAGACTAGTTGAAAAAATGACTCTATTCCCTTCGATGATTCCTCTTCCCCCTCCATTTATGAAAGGTATCCCCCCAATGGGAATTGAAGAATTACATGCACCCATCCGCAGGCTATTCACTGCTTTCAGAGAGTTTATGGTTCTTTCTAGGGAAAAGGCTTCTAAAGATCATATTGCAGAGGTAAGTAGGATTCTTGAGGAAACTGCTGAAAGAATAGAGGCTGTGAATAAGAGAATTAAAGGTGGTTCCAATGGTTGAGAATGTTATTGTCGCAGATGGTTTAACCAGGATTTTCAATAAGACACTGGTTGCAGTCGACCACGTTAGCTTCAGCGTTAGAGAAGGCGAGATATTCGGCTTCCTGGGACCAAACGGCGCCGGCAAGACTACCACGATAAACATGTTGATAACCGTCTTAAAACCTACGGAAGGCTCTGCATCAATACTTGGATACGATATTGTTAAGCAGGCCAATAACGTTAGGAAGGTAATAGGTGTCGTACCTCAAGAATATACTGCAGATGAGGATTTAACAGGTTATGAGAACATAATGCTTTGCGCAGACTTATACGGTATTCCCCGCGAGGTCGCAAGGAAAAGGGCCTTGGAACTCCTCGAACTCGTAGAGCTTGCCAACTTTAAGGATAGGAAGGTTGAGACGTATTCCGGAGGAATGAGGAGGAGGCTTGAACTTGCATGCGGTCTAGTAAATAGGCCTAGAGTCCTATTCTTGGATGAGCCTACACTAGGCTTAGACGTTCAAACGAGAGCTGCAACCTGGGATTACATTAAGCGTTTGAAAGAGGAGTATGAGATGACTATTTTCATGACTACGCACTATCTGGAAGAGGCGGATGCGTTATGCAATCGTATAGCCATAATAGACCACGGTAAAATCATAGTAACGGGCTCTCCTGAAGAGTTAAAAAATGCTTTGGGTGGAGACATTATAACTATAAGCATTAAGGAGGATGCTGATGTCAGCGAAGTTATACGCAACGTTGAGCATGTGAAAGAAGTTGTTAAGATGGAGAACGGTTCCTACAGGATTAAAGCAGAACTTGGAGAGGTTACAACGCCTTTAATAATCGAAGCATTGAGAAGCAGGGGCTATACTGTTACTAGACTATCGCTTACAGAACCAACGTTGAACGATGTCTACCTAGAGTATACAGGAAAGACCATGCGAGATACTGAAGGCTCTAGAGAAGAGTTTCATGCTCAGAGGATAATGCTTAGGAGGGCGAGGGCAAGATGAGTGGTAACAACGAGGATTATGGTCCAAGTCTTCTACGTGGCCTATGGGCTTTAACTGTTAGAGAGCTTAAGAAATGGCTGAATGATCCGATAATGCTCTTAATGTTCGTGCTTCAACCATTAATCTGGATGGGACTATTAGGGAAATCGATGAATCTTGGAGCAATGTTCTCATCTGAAAACCTGGTGAATATACCTATTCCGGATAAGATTCCCGTGCCTGGTGACTATGTAACGCCTAAGGTTGAAGGATATGTCTATATCAGTGGATCGTGGATTCATCAATCTCTCCAGCGAATGTTTTCCGATATCGGTGAAAGCGTGATGAAAAATGTTTTCGGTGTTTCAGATTACTTCAGTTATATGGCTATTGGAATGATATCCATGATTGTAATGACAACCACAATGTTTAGCGGAATGTCCATAGTTTGGGATAGGCGTCTCGGATTCTTGGATAAGGTGTTAAGTACTCCGGTGCCACGTGGAGCAATAATCTTTTCAAAGGTTCTGAACGCTGCTTTAAGAGCTATGCTTCAGGCAACAGTAATCTTGCTCCTCGCCGTATTATTTGGATTAAGACTGAGTCCAACTTTCAACATGATGAACATACTCGGAATATATTCTGCAATATTCTTAATCAGTATTGGTCTTTCATCAATATTCTTGGCTTTCTCCCTTAGGTCGACCAGGCTTGAGAGGCCGATGCAGATCGTGAGCTTAATCACCATGCCCTTAATGTTTGCAAGCAATACTTTCTTCCCAATTTCTATGATGCCTAATTGGTTGCAATCAGTAGCGTATGTAAACCCGTTAAGCTATTTAACAGATGCTCTAAGACAGTTGACTATTCTACCCCTAGACGCTTCAAGGATATTAGTAGACTTTATATATCTGGGTGTTTTCGCTTCAATATTCTCCCTGATAGGGATTGTCCTTTCATGGAGATACTTAACAAGATAGGTTCTATGAGAAAAATTGTTTTCAGAAGCCTTAAATAGACATTCGATTAATGGGGTGACGTGTTTCTAGATTGAGACATGGCGATGATAAGATTCGCTTGATTAAAGATTTAAGGAGTATGGGGGTGCCTATTGGAGGCTTCAGCATAAAGAAACCCGTAGTTACACTAGCTTTAATAATTGCCAATACTTTAATGTATGTAGTAACATCCTATGAAAACTTCTTTATTGGGATTAGCGACTACTGGGTTAGCCTAGGAGGATTCGTACCCTCGTTAATCGAAACTCCTTCACAGTGGTACAGGATTCTAACGTCAATGTTTCTCCATGCAGATCTGTTCCATATATTCTTCAACATGTACTTCCTATACCTCTTCGGCAGGGCTGTTGAAAACGCTCTGGGGAAATTAAGGTTTCTAATACTATACTTAATATCGGGTATTATAGCATCGGTATTCCATACTGCTTTTAGCTTTATAGGCGGTCCTACAGCTTATGCTATTCCTGCAATAGGCGCCTCCGGGGCTATTAGTGGAGTATTAGGAGCATACTTGATATTTTATCCTGGGACATATCTCTTAGCTGGATTCGGCTTCCCGTTTCCGATTTTCTTCAGGGTGAAAGCATCATACTACTTGATCTTCTGGTTTGCAACGCAAGTATTCTACGGCTTCACTAAAATGGGGGGCAGTACTGCAGTATTCGCCCACGCCGGGGGGTTTATAGCTGGAATTGCATTGCTTCCCATTCTTGTTGATAAGGAGATGGTTGCGCAGTTTAGGATTTTTAGATTATTCAGCCTAATTCCATATTTGACACCTACGCACTTGAAAACAAGAGGTCTTGGATACTTTTCTAAAGCGATTCTAATTACTCTTTTAGTCTCACTAGGGGGTGGCGCTATATACGCCCTGTCGATACCGTCAAATTACGAGAACATCAGGCTAGTTGTTATCCAATATAATTGCAATGGGTTTCCCTATGTTGATTATGTTGGCATTCAATTACCCGACCTCGAACCTCAAATTGCCAGCATATCATTAGATAATACGAGGATATTATTTAACAGGTTGAATGCTGCCGGATTGCTCTACAATGAAGAAAATTCCAATGAGGAAGTGTTTTTAGAAAACTGGAGTTCAC
>JAFNJB010000011.1 GCA_017601245.1 Candidatus Brockarchaeota archaeon | reverse complement strand
CCAGTGGAGCCTGACAACTTTGAAGAGAAATAACAAGCTATATTTTTCAGCCAATATCCATATTCACCTTAAAGAAGTGCTTAAAAGCACTTTAGAAGAAACTAGGCTTATCCGAACGCCCTCGTTAAGCCTGTTTGTTTAATTCCTTCAAAAATTCCTCGGGCCAGAGTATTTTAATCACATGCTCCTTAAGCTTTAGCTTCTTAGCCTCATTCCATAAGTTGAGCAGATCCTTATTCAGTGTGATAATGCAATTTGCCTTAGCCTCATAGACGACGTTGAGAAATTCGTCATCAGTTGGATCTCTGCAAAGCCTAAATTTCTCCTTTGGTGTAGCTTTTAAAGAAACTCTAAAGTTTATCCAAGATAAGGTAGGTTCTGGAAAAATCAATCCTATGGGAAACCCTGTCAAATTGGATGGCTTTCAAATACTCTTTAAAAAACGCTGTCTGAAATCACTACAATAAGCTCGCCATTAAGTATCCTAATGAGAATACTCTTCGATGCGTTGCTCCCGATGATTCCAGCTATCAGTACAGAAGTGTCTAAAACTATTTTATCCTCGCCCACTTTTTAGCCTCCAGGGCAATTTTCTCTTTTTCCTCCTCAGACAGATCCTTAAACTTCACTCTCATCCTCTCTAAGATACGAACATAGTCAAGCTTCTCTACTATGTAAACATCGCCAACCCTTATGAAGACCAGCTCATCCTCAGGGTCGAACAATTCCTTAACCTTCGCTACAGTTACCTCAGCCAACTCCCTCCGCTATTTTGAAGACCGATTCTCCTTATAAAACCTATGGCCATAAAAAGTTCAAAGAGCAACAATCTGCATCCTTTTTCACCATCTGGTCTTTAATATAGTTGAACGTGTCTTATAGCTCTTGCTAAGGAGGAATCATGTTTCATCAACAGACTCGAGTCAGGGTCTATTGGCTCTTCACCTCTTCCTTACTAATATCCCCCATCTTGTGCACAGAGGCCGTATACCACTGGGAAGAAATAAGAAAAAACGCTACTCGAGCCTCCAATCCTGTCCAGAAGCTTCTCCGCAACAATATATCCCTCTTGCTCTTAAACAGTTATACTATTAACTTGCGAACAGTATTCAGCCCGCTTCCCCGTAAACTCTTTCTATAACCTCATTGGTAACAATCCGGCTTGAAACCAGTCTTTCAAAATCAGCCAATAGGAACAACCTGCCCCATGGACAGTTTTTTGAAAAATAATGCGAAGGAGTTCTAAAAGAGGTTGTGGAATTGGTAAATGATGCTATTGATTATCTTCCCTTCTGTAGTTAATAGGGAGAAAGCGAGCAAATACTATTTGAAATACTCGTCAATGTTCTTCTTCGTCCATCTTCTTATGCCGGCCAGCTATGGGATTTATGCGAATTTGATTCTTGGAAATCTGTCAGCATGCTTTATAAATCCTATTCTTTTTATAATCCAAGCTCCTTAAAGTAGGAGAGCGCGTCTTCTGTTCCGAGTTCACCTAAACTCTTTAAAGCAAAACTTATCAGAAAAAATATGTTAAACTGCTTCTAAAATAGTCCTCATGTTAAATCACGCTTCAGCAATGTCTGTTGCATTGCCAGTCATTCCCCAGATTTTATATTCTAAACATAGGAGATGTCTTTCGGGTATTTTGCTTCTAACTGGTTAAAATTATGAAAAAACAGTGTTTTTCACTTATGAGAAGGGGTTTAGGTTCTTGCTACGAGAAAAAAGGTTTATAAGTTATGATTCATGATCTATTAATAATGAGTACTATTCCGGTGAGCAAGGAAACGAAGAAAAGGTTGGAGAGCATTAAGGGTAATAAAGCGTGGGACGAGTTTCTGAACGAGCTTGCGAACATGGCTTTGAATGAGAAGAGGTTTAAACATAGGAAAAGAATGCAGAAGCTACTGGAAATGGAATATGATGATACTAGGGTTAGGAAATGGGCGAGAGAATACTAGTTGACACTGATTGCCTGATCGACTACTATAAGGGGGAGTTGGAGCTAAACCCTGATGATTCTCATCATATTTCTGAAATAACTGTTTACGAGTTCATCAGGGGGACAAAGAATATTAAGGAGGCGAAGAGAATCCTTGAAGAATCCTTTTTCATAGTTTGGTTAGACAATGAGATTCTGGAGAAGGCTTCAGAAATATGGAGGGCTTTAAAGGCTTCAGGCAGGCTTGTTGAAGACCGGGATCTTATAATAGGGGCTACGGCGATGGTGAAAAGACTTAAGCTGCTAACAAGGAACACTAAGCATTACGATGTGTTAAAAGCATACGGATTAGCGTTTTACCGCTAACCTCGTTCTCTTGTCGCTGAGAAGCCCTTAATGTTCATCAAGAAACGAGAGCTTAGCTCGAGGGAAAAAGCTTTCTTAACGCTTGCTTCCTCTCAGTATTTTTCAGCTAAGGTTGAATCGGGAAATCAAATGCTGTTTTAAATTAAACGGGGAATATTGCGTATTTAAGCAGTATTGTTTCGAAGGTGAGTGCAGTCATTATGATGCTTTTCATCAGGATCGTTAGTGAGGGGCCTACTACGTCTTTAAGCGGGTCTCCGAAAGTATCGCCGGTGACGACTGCGGACTGTAGGAACTCGTCGCCATTATTATTGGATAGTTCGAAGCGTTTCTTAGTATTGTCGAATGCACCGCCCATTAGTATGCATTTTATGC
The DNA here is from genome assembly GCA_017601245.1 of Candidatus Brockarchaeota archaeon. Taxonomy (GTDB): domain Archaea; phylum Thermoproteota; class EX4484-205; order EX4484-205; family JAAOZP01; genus JAAOZP01. Next base: position 23,081 of record JAFNJB010000011.1, on the reverse strand, counting down.
CTAGGATAGCGCTTGAACCAAGTAGTCCTATGAGCATTCCGGCTAGAGCGTTTACTCCAAAGAGGATGCCGAAGCCTATGAACGCTGCTTCGGCGATTAAAACTGGAATTGCCATTTGTTTTAAAGCCTTAAGCGTTGCTATTCTTACACACTTATCGTATGCTGGAGGATCATGCCCCGAGAGTATTTTAGGATTTTCCCTGAATTGTCTTCTGACTTCATCAACCATTACCATTGTTGTAGAGTTGACTGCGCTCATTATGTATGATGAGAATAAGAAGGGTATTGCTATGCCTATTAGTAGGCCTGCTGTGTGAAACGGGTTCGTTAAGTCAACCGGCCTCTTACCTACGACGTGGTAATAGGTCATTAGGGCTATGAAAGCTGTGAAGGTGCCACTTGCAAGGGCAAATGCCTTAGTATATGCCTTAGTAGTGTTTCCAATGGCATCCAACGCATCGAAAGCCTCGTTGTGGCTGCTTGCTCCAGACATCTCGTTTATCCCACCAGCGTTATCAACTATCGGTCCAAAAGCATCCCAGGCCATTACAGTCCCTATGAGTATGTCTGTACCTATGTTCGCAGCTACGAGACCATAAATGCTTCCAGTGACAAGATAGGAGAATATCGCTGATACTGAGACTAAGAAGACAGGTATCACTGCACCTCTTAAACCGTAGGCGAATCCGCTTATCATGTTTATTGCCGCACCCCTCTTAGCTGATTCGAACATGTTCTTGACTGGAGAGGAATTAACCCCAGTGTAGTGATTTGAAACGAGTGCCATGAGTAAAGTAACCAATAACCCGCTAAATCCCGCGTAAAACAATGTTATATCTTTCATGAACACTGTGGAAACGAAGTATAAGCCTATTGATGATGAGACCGTGGAAACAAAGAGGCTTATTAGGAAACTTTTCGTTGGATCGCTTATCCGCATAGCGGTGAAAATGCTTATCAGCGTTGACAATATTCCTATTGAGAGGAAAAGCGGGGAAAAGAGTAGGACAATATAGCCGTATTTATCTATGAACCCCAGTCCTATTATTATGCTGGTGACAAGGTCTCCACTAAGGGTTTCAAAGAGGTCAGCACCTCTTCCTGCACAGTCACCCACGTTATCGCCAACAAGGTCAGCTATTACTGCCGGATTCCTAGGGTCGTCCTCGGGAAGCCTATACTCTATCTTACCCACTATGTCGGCTCCGATATCAGCACTCTTAGTAAAAATTCCCCCGCCTATTTGTATGAATACTGCTGTCAAGCTCGCACCCATAGCGTATCCTGTTAAAAACCCTATTTCCAGCGTCGAAGAGCTTCCCACTAAGGAGACGAGAACCAGTATTCCAAGCAGGCTTAGGCTTGTGACTGAGAGCCCTATTACCGAGCCGCCGCTTAAAGCCATTTTTAGACCCTTTGAAACACTGCCATTAACAGATTCTGTAGTCCTTGAATTGGCTTTTACAGCTATTTTCATACCCAGGAATCCAGAGGCGAGTGATAGAGCTGCGCCGAGGATGAATGCAACGGCTGTTTTAAACCCTAGGAAAATGAATAGTATTAAGGCTAGTAGAGCGTCGAACACCATTATGACCGAGTACTCGGTTCGTAGGAATGCTGAAGCGCCCGATTCTATATAGCCGGCTATTCTAGAAACCCTAGGGTCTCTAACCTTTTGACGGATTACCCTGAGCGTTAGAAACGTTATTGTTAGGATGCTAGCTAGAACCGATGCCGAAACTATCAGCTCCGGCGACACCGGATACTCTGTTGTATTCAAACCAGGTCACTTTTCCAACTACCTTAATGAGCCGTTTTTAGAACTCTTTTTAAACATTGTGATTTATAAGGAAAATTTCTCAGCTTTTGCAATGCTTTTTCACGCTTTAGGGCAATTTTTAATTACAAGCGTAGCATTGGGATACTGATGAGGAAAATCCTACTGGTTTCCCACTGCATAATCAACCCCCACAGTAAAGCAAGGGGGTTGGCTAGAAGGGAGAAGATAGAGGCTTCGAGGATGTTTTTAGAAGAGCTCCTTAAGGATCCTGACCTCGGGATAGTTCAGCTTCAATGCCCAGAAATGCTCTACGCAGGTTTAGGTAGAAGACCTGCTTCAAGAAGCCTATACGACAACCCGGATTTTAAAAAGGTCTGTAGAGAAATAGCAGAGCAGGTTGTAAAACTCGTTAAAGAATACGAGAAGGAAGGTGTTAAGACGATTGCTTACATAGGTGTTGAGGGAAGCCCCTCGTGCGGCGTACAATGGACGCATTTCAAAGATGATAAGGCTGAGAAGGGGACGGGGGTTTTCACCGAGGTCTTGTCAGAAGTAATGAGCAATTCCGGTATTCAAATAGCATTCCTAGGGTTGCCGGAAAGCGCGAAATATGGAAGCATCGAGGAATTGATGGGGAAACTTAAGTCTTTAAATGTTGAAGTTTAGAGTTTAGGCTCTTCGACCTTTGAACTCTTATTATAGTCCTTACAAGTAATTCCATAGCTAGTACCAAAGTAAAGGAAAATACGAATCCTCCTGCTCCTATTTGCGAATAACAGCTATAACCATTTGTTTTTTCCTCGATAAATTCTACGATGGGTATTCCTCCTAGATACAGTGAGCTGCGAGTTACAAAGCTCATCATGAGGATTATCGCCACTATTGGTAGTATTGCTATTAAGGGCCAGGCAATCAAATCCATAACAGTTAGTATACGGTATACTGTCTTTTTACGCATAGGATTTTCCTCACCTTCCACTATACCGTATTCTCCCATATCTATGAATAGAGCGTTTTTAGAGAAACACACTGAGAACAATATTAGAATCATATCGCCCGAAGCTCCTGAAGTGTTGAAAATACTCACCCAAGCCAACGTAGATTTCAAAGAGGCGTCTGGAAGCAACAGGGCTATCACTACGAGGATCGGTGAAAGAATCAGAGGGGCTAAAGCGACTATAATCCACCTATTCCTAGGTATTTGTGCATTAGACTTGACGTAAAATATGGGTAAACCGTACTTAAGCACTTTAAAGCCTATTCCTATGCTTTTGGCTCCAAACATCTTTAAAACAATAGCATGCACGCCTTCATGAAGGATAACCGTTAGAATTATTCCGATTATTAATTCTGATGAACCTAAGGAAATGGGGACACCTAATAAGTAGGATACTATGCCTGATTGAGCTATGAGGAGAAGGATCCCTAGGGAAATAGCCTGTTTAACATATGGTTTTATGTCTATATTCTGTTGCATACAACTTTATATGATTAGAGTTGAATATAAGTTTTTCGAAACAATCTTACAGAAAAATACAACATATTACATTTTTCCTCAGAGAACTATTTTTAACTCTGTGTTATGAGCTATTTGCTTTAAATTTCTGGACCGATAATTTTTCTAAGAAAGTTTTTCGTAAAGTTTTTTAATGCTTTAAAAAAAGCTTACGCATGGATTACGGATTCGACAGCTGGATATACTCCATACTCGACTTGGAGAAAGCCTTAGAAAGGTTCAGTGCTAACGGTGTTAGGTTTATCGAAATATCTTTTGAACACCTTTCCAAAATCTCTAGAAACAATGAAGTCGATTCAAATGCTTTAAAGAGGATTAGGGAGCTTGAGGAAAGCCTAGGTTTTAAGATAATCCAGGTACACGGCCCCCTTGGAAACATAGAATTCGACTTTGCTTCGGAAGATGATAACCGTAGAAATAAGGCATTGAGGAAATTATGCAATTGGATAAAGTACATCAGTGAGTTCGAATTGGGAGTCTTCATACTCCACACTGCGAGAATAGATCCCTCGCATGAATATAATTCTTTGAGTCTTTTGGAGAAGAGCAGATCGGCAAACATTAGGTTCTTTAGAGAAGTCTCCAAATACGCTTCAGATTACGGTGTTAAAGTTGCTGTTGAGAACAGGCTTGAAAACGGTTATGGCGCTCTACCCAAGGATCTCATAGAACTAGTTAACAACGTCGGCAGTGATTATTTAGGGATATGCTTCGATACTGGACATGCTCACGTTAATAAGCTGAATTTAGAATCAACCCTAGAAAGTATAAGGGAATTCCTGATAGCAACACATATCCATGATAACAATGGTTTTGAAGATCAGCATTTACCCCCGATGATGGGCTCTATGCAATGGAATGTTTTAATGAAAACGCTCCGTAAAATCGACTATCGTAATCCATTAATCCTTGAAATCCATGAATACGGCAAATTGGAATTAGACGATAATGTTCTAAAGGCTTCAATAATTTTGATGAATGAGTTGATTAAAGAAAGTTTTTAACTTTCTTACGCAAACTTTTCGTAGCATTGACCAAGATGCTCGGTAAGGTTCCCCCCAGAATATTGAGGCAGATTGTTTTTAGGAACCTGGGTGCTCCGAGTAACAGGGTCATCGTTGGCCCAGGGATAGGCATAGACAATACGGTGATATCCTTGGATGGTTTTAAGATAATTGTTTCAATGGATCCAGTAACTGGCGCTAAGGAGAACCTCGGTAAAATAGGTGTCGACGTGTCAACCAATGACGTTGCCCTCAGCGGAGCGAAGCCGGAATTCCTATTAGTCTCTCTCATACTCCCCCCTGGCACTGGGGAGGAGAGTATTAGATATATAATGAGGCAGGCCAGTTCGGAGGCTAGGAGGCTTGGAGTAAGCATAATTGGAGGACACACAGAGTATTCTGATATAGTTGAAAATCCTGTTTTCGTAGGAACAGCAATAGGCTGGACTAGGCGTAGGAGAATAATAACGTCAGGAGGAGCCAAGCCAGGTGAAAACATAGTTATCGTAGGTTATGCTGGTGTTGAAGGCACTTCAATACTTGCCTCAGACTTGGAAAAGAAGCTTAAGAACATGGGGATTCCCCGAGTCATTATAAAAAGGGCCAGTAGGCTTGTTAAGAGTATAAGCGTCGTCAAGCAGGCGCTTATTGCTGCAGACTATGTTTCAGCAATGCATGACCCTACTGAAGGAGGAGTATTAGGAGGAATATACGAGATGTGTGAAGCATCCAACACTGGCTGCCTAGTAGATCTCTCATCAATACCGGTGAGGAGTGAGACTAAGATAATATGTGAGAAGCTGGGTTTAGACCCTCTTAAGCTGATCAGCTCCGGAACCCTTCTGGCAACTGTGGGTAGAGATAAAACCGTTAAACTAGTCGAAAAGCTGAGAGCCAAGGGTTTCAAAGCAACGGTAATAGGAAGGGTGACTAAGGGAGTCAAGAAGATATGTCTTTTTGAAGGTAGGGAAATGGAAATAGAGGAGCCTCCTCAAGACGAGCTTTGGAGGGCATTGTCTAAGTGGGCTTGACTATCCTTCTCTCTATAGCTATGTATATGGTGCTCGCTATCATTGCCCCCAGGAAAGTCTGCGCAAAGTTAGCGGGCACTTCAAATATTGCTCCAAGACCTACTAGGAATAGCTCATATATGAAGTATCCTAAGACCATCTCGAAACCACCTATGAAGCAGGGGATAACAGTTGACAGGTTTCTCTTATGAAACTTCAATCCAAACATTACGAGAATAGCCAGTAATACGAGTATTGTGAAAAACAATGGTTGAGACGGCATAGTCATCGAGCCCGTTGCAAACAGGGATACTTCAGCCTCCTCTCCCATAAACATCAAGGCAGCCACGATCATCCCTAATGCTACAACTGGCGTGAAGAAAAGCACCATGGCCAACCAGGCTCTTCCGGTTTTCTCCCTGTTAATAATAGCATTGTAGAGCATTCCTGTTATGAAGCCTTCAATACCCTTTACCACGAGGGTTGCGGGAGCATAAATAGTGTAACCGAGGAAAACATCACTAAGCATTGAACCGATTCCTCCAGCCACTCCCCCTACAATGGGGCCGAACAATATCGCCGTCAGAAATATCATAGAATCTCCAAGGTTGAAATATCCCCTGGTGGCGGGTATGTATATGGATATTGACGAAGTCGCTATGAAAACAAGTGCTATTGATAGTGCTGAAGAAGCTACGAGCCTAGTTTTAGATTTTTCAATAGGATGCATGCACTCTCAAATTCTCCAGAGAATAAATCGCTTGCCTTATATGAAGGCAAATATTAAGGTATTATTCAACGACCTTAACATCCTCTATACTGGATAGGCCAAGTTTTCTAGTTGTTTCAACTATTTTGAAGCTTATGTTGACCGCGCTCTTTATTACAAGAACCTCTACTAAATATTCTCTCTTGAGGGCCCTCGCGAAAGCCCTCGTATGGCCATCGAGAATATAGAGTTTATCGAGATATTCGAGACATGTTATTGGAGAATACTTGTCACGCCAGTATTCTAACCCCTCTGCGCTTATCAAGGGCTGTGTTGGAACAAGGCTTAGAACATCGACATTCCTATGCTCTAAGTGGAAAATGTCACCGTAGATCCTCCTATAGTATAGGATTATTTTAACAGTATTGAGAAAGGGAAGGTTCTCCCTTGACACCGGCATTTTAATTATGCTAAGGTCCATTATGCTTTTCAAAGGCTTGTAGTATTCGATCTCACCCGCAGGCAGTAATACATAGGAGCTCATAGTGCTTTCTTTAAAGAGCTTGTGGACTAGAAGCCTGTGATGTCCGTCGATCACGTATATTCTCTTATTAGGTAATTCTAGGCATATTGCTGGAACCCTATAATTCTCGTAGAGGAAAGCTTTGAAAGTTGCTACAAGCTTATCTGCTTCAAGAAAGTCTTCCGTGGGAATAGCCATTTCAACCGGGATCTTGTCTAGAACCTTCTTGAAATCAGTCTCATACAGGATGCTGAAAGTCTTCCTCAGTGCCTCAGCCCTTTCAACAGCCTCTTCCTCGCTTATCAGCTTAGGTAAGGATTCAGACAAGCCTATTCTTAATGAACCTAGCTAGATATGCTAGTGAAAAAATTATTATCGATACGAGCGCTATTGAACCGCCCGTGGGAATGTTAAAGTGTAACGATAAGGCTAATCCGCAGAGTCCTGAGAAGATGGTAGTTGCAAAAGAGGTTATCAGCATCCCGCTTACTCGACGTGTCGTTAACCTTGAAACCGCTGCAGGTATGACTAGTAGGGTGACAGATAGGAGTACTCCCATGGTCCTCGCTATTACTGCAGCAGCTATGGCGGATGTTGCGAAGAGTAGGGAATCGTACAATCCTACTTTAAGCCCGAGTGATTCTGCAGTCTCCATATCGAAGCAAATGTAGAGGAACTCCCTATAGAATACGATAGTCATTAAAATGGAGATTGTGGAAGCAATCGCTAGGTTTAAAACCTCGGTTTCCGAAATCAAGAGTAAGTCGCTAACAAGATAACTATCAACCATGATTTTCTTTTCAATTGGAAGGTAGCTTCTTATTATCGCATAGAGCATGACGCTTAATGCGAGGGAGACACTCAGCATCATGCTCAAGGCCTGTTGACTACTCCTTCCGACTCGCGAGATCCATATGGAAGTCGCTATGCAGAAGATTATTGCGAAGAGGAACGGGTCTGCTAATCCCGGGATGAATACTTGTAAGAGGACTCCTAACGCTGCACCCCCCAGAGCAGCATGAGAAACCTCTGGAGACATGTATAGAGCACCTCTAAGAAGCATTATTGTTGAAACAGGCGCTGAGAAAGATGCAAATATAATTCCCAGTAATGCCCTTAGGACAAACGGGTCAAGCATGCTTATCACCTAGAATGAATATCCGCCTGCCCTCTTTCTCAATCATTTTCAAGCAGGGGTATATTGGTTTCAATTTATCCTCGCTCAATACTTCATTCGGATCTCCGTAGGCACATACAGTCTTGTTTAAAACAAGTATTTTCTCAGTAAGCTCCATTATTGGATCTACTTCATGCTCTACTATGAGTATCGTCCTATTCCTATCTCTCAACATTCTGAATACGTTAAGCAGGTATTGCTGGCTTTCAGAATCAAGCCCGGAGAACACTTCATCTAGCAGTAGGAGAACAGGGTCTGACGCCAATGCTCTCGCTATTAGAACCCTCCGTTGCTGCCCGCCGCTGAGCTCGTTGAAGAAGTATTCCCAATACTCGCTCATCCCAAGGTATTCTAGGGCTATTCTCGCAGATTCCAGGTCGCTTGAGGAAATAGTCCTCGGAAACCTTTTCTTCAGAAAAACCCCCATTAGCACAACCTCCCATACTCTTAAAGGCGTCTCATAGGAAACCCTATCCCTCTGAGGAACGTAGCCAACTAGGCTTCTCAACCTCTCGCTTTCCTTAAATGGATCCATACCGAGGACTTTAACACTGCCCTTCACCGGCTTGATCATCCCTAGGAGCAGTTTTATCAGGGTTGTTTTCCCAGCCCCGTTTGGGCCAACTATCGTTATGAAAGAAGGCGATTCCACGTCAAAGCTAACATCCTCTAAAACCGTATGATTATTCAGTCTTACCGAAACATCCCTGAGGGATATTACCGGTTGGCTCATTTCCTCATCCCCCTGACTATTATTATAGTTTCGATTAAGATTATGAACAGAGCTATGAATGCTGTTAAACGGTATATGTCAAATCCCGTTGATAGTGGTTTACGGCTTGAAAGAATAGCACTGTAGACTTGTCCAGCGTTATAGTACATCATCGAATCGTAATTCTCCAAACCGTTTGAAGAGACAACAGACACGTATGCTACTTGACACCCGGTATCTGCAGAGACCTGTTGAATAGCATTCTTAACATTGCCCATTAAAAGAGCAGTATCTGAGACGACTATGCAAGAGTATTCTCCAGACCTTAATCCCTCGTAAATCCTGCTTAACGAATCCGGTTTAACAACCTCTTCTTCACCAATCAAAACTGCACCTACCCTTAAGCCTAATGCTTCAACAATATACTGTTCAGCATAAAACCCTATAACCACTTTACTATTTCCTGAAACGTATTTCTCGGAAAGCCCTTTTAAAAAGCCCTTAAGGCTGGAAACCCTGGATTTGAAGGAAACATAGTTTGAAGAAAATTCTCCGGAATAATCTGGTTTTATTTTCGAAAGCATGTTTTTCAAAGATTCAGCTATTAGAACAGCATTATCTGGCAATAGCCAGAAGCCATGAATATTCTCTTCCCCGTTGATCTTAAGAATAGTACCGCTACTCTTCACCAATTCAAGCAGGTTGATCGACATAGAATCCGGAGAAACTCCTTTTTCCCTAGCTACTCTTTCAACAAGATCCATCTCCCACTCCATATGGCCAGTTATTACTATCAGGTCTGAGTTTAAAGCGACTCGGATAACCCCGGGGGTTAGGGTGAAACCATGAGGCTCAACGCCTTCTGGAACTATGGACACCACTTCACCCCTGCCTCCGACTATCGGGGAGACGAGGAGTTTAAGCATATCCATCGTAACCAATATTCTTATTACATCAGTCTGTTGATTAAAAACCGGGCTTTCAAATAAGCTAGTGATTATGATGGAAACAGCCATGATGATATTGAGTTTCAGGTTCTGCAACACAGTTTACCCCCTGGGATACTATTGTTATGGGGACAGGTTTTAGGATGCCCTAGGAGACTGCACATCGAGTCCACAACCTTTTCTGAGAGATATAGTTCAACTCTGCTTGCACATTCGCAAGCATCCTTGAGGCTGACTGAGAGAAACCTGTAAGCGTAGGTTTCAAAAACCCTATGGTTTCTAATCACCCTGTTGACTTCTTCAAAACCCTTTTCTGAAAGACATACTCCTTTCCAACGATATCTTTTAAGCATACCTTTTCTTCTAAGCCTCTCGAGATACTCGCTTGCAGTCGCACAGGAAACTCCCATGGCATCCGCTACTTCAAGGCTGCCAACGACATCTCTCCCAGAAACAAGCCTGTAAACCGTCTTAAGGTACTCTATCTCCTTTCCCGTTAGGCTTTTCGAAGACGTTTCTGATTTAGGCACGCCCTAAATTTAGGATGCTCCTAAATTTAAGCTTTAAACATTCTCAGCTATTCTCAGAGTTCAGACGAGAAAAAAATCCTCCTTCTCGCCAAACTTCTTGTATTTCGCTAGAATCTCCTCTCTCAGGCTCGGCTTCACTGTTTGAAGAGCCTTTTCAAAGTCTTCCTTCGTCACCTTGTCAGCATCCCTTCTCAATGCGTTTAAGCCTGCTTCTCTGCAAACAGCTTCAAGGTCTGCCCCAGAATACCCTTCTGTCCTCTTGGCTATTTCCTGAAGGTCAACACCTTCTAACGGCATTTTTCTAGTGTGGATCTTAAGTATTTGAAGCCTCGAAGCCTCGTCTGGCGGCGGGACGTAGAGAGCCACTTCAAACCTCCCAGGCCTCATTATTGCAGGGTCTAAGAGCTCAGGCCTATTGGTGGCACCTATTACAACTATTTTCTCTATTGGGGTTAAGCCATCCATTTCAGTTAGCAATTGGCTTACAACCCTTTCAGTAACCCCACTGTCGGCAATATTCATACCCCTCCGAGGCGCTATAGCGTCAACCTCGTCAAGGAAGATTATCGAAGGAGCTGCGAGACGAGCCTTCCTAAAAACTTCTCTAATAGCCCTCTCAGATTCGCCGACCCATTTTGAGAAGACCTCCGGACCCTTAATGCTTATGAAATTGGCCTCGCTCTCTGTTGCTACAGCCCTGGCAAGGAGGGTTTTACCACAACCCGGTGGCCCATAGAGCAGTACTCCTCTCGGAGGGGTTATTCCAAGCTTCTCGAATTTTTCAGGATTCTTTATTGGAAGCTCAACCATTTCTCTAAGCCTCATTTTTATTTCTTCAAGGCCTCCGATGTCGCTCCATCTCACAGTAGGAACCTCAACGTAGACCTCTCTCATAGCGGTTGGAGTTATCTCCTTGAAAGCATTTAGGAAATCCTCCCATTTGACAACCATTTTCTCGAGAACTGACGGCGGGATTTTTTCATCAAGCTTTATCTCAGGAAGGTATCTCCTCAGAGCTTTCATCGCGGCTTCTCTACATAACGCAGCCAAGTCGGCGCCGGTGTAACCATGAGTCATTTCCGCAAGCTTCTTTAAGTCTACATCGCTGTCTAATGGCATAGACCTAGTGTGTATTTGAAGGATCTCAAGCCTACCCTGCTTATCTGGAACGCCTATTTCAATCTCCCTGTCAAACCTTCCTGGCCTACGGAGAGCAGGATCCAGCATATTGGGTACGTTGGTAGCACCTATGACTATAACGTCTCCCCTGGACTTTAAACCGTCCATTAATGCTAGGAGTTGCGCTACTACTCTCCTCTCAACCTCGCCACCTACCTCCTCCCTCTTTGGAGCAATCGCGTCTATCTCGTCTATGAAAATGATGCTGGGAGCTTTTTCTTGAGCCTCTTGGAATACTCTCCTAAGCCGCTCTTCAGACTCGCCGTAGAACTTGCTCATTATCTCAGGGCCGTTTATCGAGAGGAAAGTCGCATCAGACTCGTTTGCAACAGCCTTGGCTAGAAGTGTCTTACCCGTCCCAGGCGGGCCGTGTAATAAAACTCCCTTAGGAGGCTCTATGCCGAGCCTCTGGAATAATTCTGGATGCCTAAGGGGCAATTCAACCATCTCCCTTATCCGCTGAATCTCCTCGTGTAGCCCGCCTATGTCCTCGTAAGTGACCCTGGGTATGGTAAGCTTCTCAGCAACCTCCTCGCTTACAAGCTGCAACCTGGTATCGGGCGAGACCTTTACTACGCCTCTTGGCCTAACTCTTACAACGGTTAAGTTTAAGGCCTGTCCTCCGAAAACGGGTATTGCAACAATATCGCCTTCAGTCAAAGGCGTATCGATAAGCTTATCCTTAACATAACTCAGAAACTCCTCGTCAACATGAGATACCCTGACACCCATGGGTGCGAAAACAACTTCGTTAGCGTTCTCAACCTTCTCAACCTTCCTAACCTTAACGTAGTCGCCTATTGCAACTCCAGCACTCCTCCTTATCAACCCATCCATCCTTATTATCTTCTGACCCTCATCCTCGGCGTAACCCGGCCAAACTACAGCGGAAGCAGTCCTCCTACCTATTATCTCAACAACATCTCCCGTATCAGCCTTTATCTGAGCCATCTCCTTCCTACCTATTCTAACAATCCTCCTCCCAGCGTCTCTAGGCTTTGCTTCAGCAACTAAAAGCTGTATTTCACTCATTTTCAAAAGCCCTTCTAAATGCCTAAATTTAAGCTTTTTACTAAAGAATAGTGGGTTTTACGTGGATTCCTGAGGCTGCTCCTCCACTTTCTTTAACTGATTCCTATACATTTCGACGATCTCCTTTACTGTAGTAGCCTGCTCCGGAGCCTTATCGTCCCTAAGCCTACCGGTATACTTTGGGAAACGCCCAGCCAACCCGGAACCCCTCCTTATTACGTCAAGCCCGCAGGTGTGGACGGGGCTTAGAGTTATCTCTGAGGCTATTATCTCAACCACTATTCTGGGTTCAAACCAGACATCCGCCTCTATTTTTGAATCGACCCTAGGATGTTTATGACCGATTTTGTATTTGTTCATCATTTCGGTGAAGACTGTTAAATCCTCGTCTGTGAAACCCGTGCCGCATTTAGCGAATGTTCTAAAAACGTCTTCATCAGGGTCGTATGCAGCCAAAAGGTATGCGCCGTATTTCCCTGCTCTCTTACCCCTGCCGTGGAAGCCTCCTACTATGACGAGGTCGAAAGTATCAGCTACTTCAGCCTTATATTCTCTCTTCAGTTTTATCCAGCTCCATTCTCTAGCCCCAGCTCTGTAAGATGCTTTAAGGTCCTTTACCACGAGGCCTTCACAACCCTCGGAAATCGCTTCTTCCATGAATGCTTCTATCTGCTCAGGGTCGCGTGATATTATCTGCTTGACTATTTTAACCCTCTCGTCTTCGATAATGATATTCTTCAAAGCTTCCCTCCTCTCCAAATATGTTTTCTCAGTATAGTCGACACCATCCGCATATAATAAGTCGAAGAAGAATAGGGCAATCGGGTATTCCTTCATAGCCTCCTCTATACCGTATTTCCTCCTCCTATGCATAAGCTCCTGGAATGGGAGGAGTTCACCAGTATCAGGGTTTATTGCTACGCATTCAGCCTCTAAAACAGCTTCCCTGGCATTAACGTTCTTCCTCACTATCTCTATTGCATCGGGATAGTGGCTTGTAATATTCTCCAGCCTTCTAGAGAAGAGTAGGACATTACCATTATTCTTATGTATTTGAACACGCTCGCCGTCAAGCTTGTATTCTGCAGCGACTTCGCCACCTATCTTATCTAAGACTTCTTGTACAGTGGTAAGTCGTTCTGCCAGCATTGGCCTAATAGGCTTGCCTACGGTTATTTTGAAATCGTAAACTCCGTTAAGCCCTTTTTCTGCAACGGCCCTCGCAACCGCCCCTAGGTCGCTGGAGATATTGTAAGCACGCTCTATTACCGGTCTATTGGATTTGTCTCCAGTAAACGCTTGGGCGATTGCGTCGAGAATAGTGTAGTCAGCGATTCCAAGCCTGAGCCTCCCGGTGACGATTCTAACAGCATACTTCGCCTCCTTAGGAGACATGTCTATGAGTAGGGAGGAAAGCAGGCTCGTCTTCTGAGTAACCGAGCCCTTCCCACCCAGCTTTGCAAGCTTGTAGAGCTTCTCATAGACATCTGTTAGGGTAGGTTCCCTACTCAAAAGCTTCTTCTGAATCTTCCTCTGCGCAAGCATTTCAGCGACGCTGCCCAGGTCGCCAGTCTCCTTGTACAATTTCTCCACAGTCTCATCGTCTACACCGGAGAATTCTGACAGTGATCTCAAAACAAGCTTCTCTGCAACGCCGAATTCTAAACCCTCGTAATCTGGCCTAACCTTACCCTGGAGGAGGTATACAAGCTTCTCAAGCTCGGCGGGGCTGGCTTTCTTGAAAAGCTCCACTAACAGGCTTGTCATTTCCAGCCTTTTCGTAGTAGACTCTACCTGCTCCATGATCTCCGCGACTTCTTTAAAAAGCATCACCATGGAATACCCATTTCACGGGAAGGTAAAAACGTTTCTGGAGAACCCGCCTTCTGAAAGAGTAAAACCTACGGTAAACATCTTATAAGGGGTTTTTCAAAAAGCGCTTCGCCCTTAGAAATTTCTCGAGAAGCTCCACTAAGTTAATTGGCTCCCCCTCTCCAACCCCGGGACATTCCTCGTCGAAGAGGAAGACGTATTCTTCTGATCCGTATCTAACTATTTCAACGTCCCTGGGTAATTCCAATATATCGTCTAGAATCCTTTTTTCAACGGGATAGAAAGGGTAGAGTTGACATGCAATAGGCTTATACTCGTGTATTGCACATAAACCATTTTTTAAGAATGGGCAATACCCTTTTTCACCCAATAGGAGCATCCTCCCTTCAGGTGAGACGTATGGCTTAAAAGAAGGATAGATTCTCCTAATTTTCTCCAATTCATCCTCGTTTATTTCAGGATTTAGGCAACAGCATTTCTGTCCGCAAAGCCTACATTTAAACAACATCCCCCTTTTTACTACCGGCAATTCTTTAATAAACATCTTGTTAAACAAGAATTCAGCATCTTATGAACCTTTTAAAAACATCCTCTCCTCCCGAAAACCTATGCGACAGAGGATTGCTGAAATCGTCTCCTACGTATTGTCAAACCCAGTCACAGGAGGATTTGGCGGATTGGCAATATTATACAAGGAAGCGGTGCTTAACAATCTCGCCTTATACATCGTCATGATCATCTTCTTTTACAGCATACTGCCATTTTCAAGCGTGTACTACCTTAGGTTAAAGGGTAAGACCGACATATTTATGAGTGAGAGATCAAGAAGACCCAGGCACTTCATTCCTGGACTATTAGGATATACTTTATCAGCATTCTTCTTCAAATCGAGGGGGATGAGCCTGTTGGCGGTTACGTCAGTAGCTTACTTTTCAACATCCCTCGTCCTCCTCTTCTTCACCCTAAAGACGAAGATTAGCATCCACGTATCCGGATTAGCAACAGTGGGTATGCTCATCTACTACTTCTACGGGCTCCCGGGGCTGATAGTCTTGATGCTTCTACCACTGTTAGCATGGGCGCGTGTAAACACGGGTGAACATACTTATCTACAAACAGTTTTAGGAGCCCTTGTAGGGCTTATAGTAACTGCTTTAACACTGATGATGCTTAATCCTTAAAATCAATAAGCAATCAGATTACTTATTTTCGGAAATCTTTTCAACACTTCCCCCTGAACTAGAAGTATTGGTGTAAAAGAAGTTATGTCCACCTTCCTTAGGATGGGGGATAGCAATTCGCCTACTTCAACCTCGTTTACAGCAGTCCCCATCGTAAGAGGGTTCATGGATGGTAGTACGATTATCCTGGTGTCGTAATGCTCACCGTATAAAAAGCTCTTAAACCTGTGTTTAACGCCTATCGAGTCTCTTATGGATATTACTGGATGCTCATGCCCCATTAGAACAATATCATCCCCACCAAGCTCATGGTCCTTATCACCATGTATGAGAAGGTATTTCCCCATCCTAACGGGAGGGTCTTTAAATTCAACGTTCAATCTCCTAAGCACGATCCTAACGAAATTATCATGGTTGCCTCTTATTAGAATTGGTTCTGCACCTAGGCTACGCACATCGTTTACGAAGTCCTGGACCTGAGTCCACTCTTCAGGGTTTATGTCTCCGAACTCGTTCTTTATATCCCCTAAGATTATCAGTCTTCTCGCAGACTTGTAATTGAACATGTTCCTTAGGGATTTCACTATTGGTTCATACGTTGGAAAGGGTATGTGAACCCCCTTCTCCTCCAGCTCCCATTCTAAACCGAGATGTATATCTGCTACAACTATAGCGTCTAGGCTTTTAACATATAAAGCTGGTTCAAACTCGACTATTTCAATATCCTCAGTTAGTTGCATGAATAGCTGCTAAAACCTCCTTGTAGAGCCTCTCTAACAATGCTCTCTTATCCTCCATGAGAACCACGTCCGTAAAGCTTGATAACAATAGGGAGTGGGCAATCGGCGAAGCAACCCTACTGGGCTTACAGATGATTGGAATCCTGAAGCCATTTTCCAATTCCGATATGAATCTTAAAGCATTATTAATATCCATAACGTCTTCAAGTATTTCCCTGTAAGTCTCCTTCATGACGGGGAAGTCCTTCAAATCTCTTATTGCCTTCAGAATATGCTCAGAGTTGAGCTGTAATTTTGAAACCATTACTTCATGGCCCTTATAGTTTCTGAGTATCATGAAGCTCCTTACAGCGACGTGCCTAAACCTATGCTTCAACATCTCAGTCTTCTCTATTGAAGATACTGCTAAACTGTAAAGGTTTGAGGAATTGACGGACTTGATTATCCTATCCGGGTCAATCCTGTATTTGGGTGGGAGTATTAAGAGGAAACCGTTGTCTCCAACAGAGATTTGCACCGAGATGGATCCTAAGAGGTTTGAGGCTGAAACTGCAAAGGCTCTGGAGAGGACATCGTTAACCCTTCTACCCACGAGGCTATGGAAGACGATTATCTGCCTATTGGATTCATCGATGTAATTCTCTACTATCAGCGAGCCCTTTCTCAAATAGGGGAGTATACCCATATTATTGAAGTATTCAGCCGTTACCCTAAGGTACTCGTAGAGGGCTTTCGCCGTCTTCTTATCTATCTTAAAGTATTCCATATAATGTCTAATCCTATCCTCTTTCTTATCGAAGAGTATTGTTTGAAGCTCCCTTATTCTGAATTCGTCTATCATATTGGCCAAATCGTAGGAAAGCGGGAGCATTTCCGAAAACCACTGAGGCACCGTGGGTTTTTCTCCTTCAACAGGCTCTACGATAAGCTTCATCAACTTGCTTTTAATACACTTGTAGGGCCTACCGCCGAGGAGGAAAATGTCTCCCGGCGAGAGCCTTTCGAAAAACTCTTCTTCAATATTGCCGACGGGCTTATTGTCTTTAGTGAAGACTTTAACCATGGCCATGTCAGGTATTGTCCCAGTGTTAGTCATGTATATGACTCTAACAAGATTGCCTCTCCTACCGAAAACACCATCTTCCTCGTCGAGCCATATCTTTCCGTAGACCTTATAGCCTTCTAACTGTCTATAGTATCCGCTCAAATACCTTAGGACGCTCATGAAGTCTTCCAGGCTCAGATTCCGGAAATTGTAAGACCTTTTGACGAGACTGTAGGCCTCTTGAATACTCCATTTCCTTTCAATGGACATTCCAACTATGTGTTGAGCAAGTACGTCGAGGGGATTCTCCGGAATATAGACCTCGTCGAGCTTCCCGGCTTCGGCAGCCTTGGACATTACCAGTACTTCAACAAGGTCATCCCTCTCCATGGGTATGAAGACTCCCTTTGACACTGCTTCCAGCGAATGGCCTGAACGGCCGACTCTCTGGATAGCTCTCGTAACTGATTTAGGAGAACCTATTTGAACAACGCAATCTATGTAGCCAATGTCGATACCGAGCTCTAGGGAAGTACTGGTTACTACAGCCTTAAGCTTACCTTTTTTCAACTTGTCTTCTACGTCGAGCCTGACTTCACGAGAAAGGGATGAATGGTGGGCGGCATATTCATCCTCGTTTAAAACGCTCTTCGGCCTTAGCTTCTTTAAATGGTATACGACTCTCTCAGTGCTACTACGCGTATTCGTGAATATTAGCGTAGTCCTATTCCGCCTTATTATGTCGTTAATCAGCTTGTACATCCTTCTACTGAGTTCTTCAGCAGGAGTGTGGACAAGGTCATGATGAGGCGATACAACTTTAAGCTCAAACTTCTTAGAAGCATGCACATCTACTATTGTGCATTTCCTTGGAGAACCATCTTCATACCCGACTAGGTAAGCAGCCACTTTCTCTAAAGGATGGATTGTTGCAGACAGGCCTATTCTCTGAAAATCCCTGCCTACAAAGTTTCTCAACCTTTCAAGGCTTAAAGAGAGATGTGCACCCCTCTTCGAACTACAAAGCTCGTGGATCTCATCGACTACAACCCATTGAACTTCTTTCAAGAAGGATCTAAACTTGGGCGCGACGAGTATTATCGAGAGGCTTTCAGGAGTTGTTATCAATATGTGAGGAGGTTTCTTCAACATCCTACTTCTCTCAGACGTTTTAGTATCCCCAGTCCTAACGTGAATCCTTATATCTGGAAAACCGTAGCCCCTATTCTCTGCGATCTTTCTAATCTCCTCTAAGGGTTGCGAGAGATTTTTCCTAATGTCATTGTTCAAAGACCTTAAGGGCGAGACGTAGACGCAGTAAACCTTGTCTTCAAGCCTGCCTTCGAAACCGCTTTTTATCAAGTCGTTGAGTATTGTGAGGAAGCATGCAAGCGTCTTCCCGCTTCCAGTGGGTGCAGATATTAGAGTATTCTCGCCTTTTACAATTGGAATTATCCCGTATGCCTGGGGCGGAGTCAAATCCTTAAACCTCTTCCTAAACCATTCTGCCACAATAGGGTGGAGTAGCCCAACGATTTCTTCGAACCTACTCTTGACAGAGTAGAACTTATACGGGCTCGTTGACATGAGATCCTACTCTTTTAAGCCCCTATTAGAATAAGCATTGATAAACCTTCTCCTAATCTATTTCCTTTTAACTGGCATTATTATCTGGCCCTCTTCAGGGTCGCCATAGGCTTCGTAATTTCCTTCGTAGAACATTTTTGCTACCAGGGCTGCGGTAACAGCATCGAGTTCATGGTGGGACCTTAAACCCCTTAGCCCCCTTATCTTAAGGTGGATAAGGCCTTTACGGAGTCCTTCTAAGCTTACCGTTTTCCGGGGTATTCCCAATACGTCCTGAGCGCCTCCGGGATAGACCTCTATAACACTGTAACCAAGAGACTCTAGCATGTTCTTCAGCTTAATGCCTCTTTTCGTTAAAGCCCTCATTGGACCAAGCGTTATAGGGAAAAACCTTATACCCCTTCTAAGCAATTCCCTATCGCATTCCCTCAAGTGAATATTGCTTCTCGTATCCAGGCTAGCCCTTCCTTTTGGCAGTGAGAGGGGAGCATCTATGGCTACAACAACCGGTTTAAAACGGTTAACCTCATTCAGAATCTCGTTGTCACCGTAAAGAGTGGTTGCCACTACTTTCATGTGTTCATCTAAAGCTGCGAATCCACTCGGCCTAGTCTCAACACCAGCAAGGTCTATGCCTACGAAGAACATTTCATATTCTCAACCCGAAGAGCCTACGTGCATTCTTAGTGGTCTCCTCTGCAACAAGCTCTAAGTCAAGATTCTTTATCCTGGCTATTTCCCTCAGGCTGAAAACTATGTTTGCAGGCTCATTTCTCTCAAGAGGGTTTACGCCCAGCACTGGCGAGTCCGACTCTAGGAGGATGTTTTCAATAGGTAGCCTATTGACCAGTTTCTGTTTCTGCGGCGACCTTACTACGGAAGGGGGTATGCTGAAGAAAAACCCTGATTCAACACCCTTCATAGCGTGCGAAGCCTTTCCGTCGAAAGCATGCATAAGGACTCTTCTAGCACCGCTTTCAAGGAGTATCTCTATAGCTTCTCGACCGGCGCTTCTAGAATGCACTATTAGTGGAAGATCTAGTTTTTTCGAAAGGTCTATGAATTCCCTAAAATAATCTACGAGCTTAGCTCTCTCATCCCGTTTCTTAACTGTGTAGTAATCCAAGCCTACTTCACCTATTCCTATTATTCTATACCTATTATCCAAGATCAAACGTTTTAATTCCTCTACGTCAACCAAGAAGGGTGCGCCGTAATCTATACCTATAGTCGAATAAACATAGCCTTCGAATCTTCTTGAAATGCTTAAAGACCTTAATGCACCATCTTTACCAAGCCCGGAATCAATAATCGCCACTAGGCCATTTTCCCTAGCTTTGAGAATGACCTGCTCTAAATCCGTTTCAAACGCGCTGTCGCTCAAGTGAGCATGAGAATCCACTAGTTTCAATTCCATTGAAGGAAAGTTTTCAAATGCTTAGATAAACATTTAATACACACCCCCTAATCCTCACGATAGGATGGTCAAAGAAGCTACGACTAGAATATACACTCTTAGAAAGAAGCTCGGTGGTAAAATTTATTCTGCAACAATACTTTACCTGCCAAGCAAGATAGTAAACGATTCAGCATTTCCATTAAAGAAGAAGGGTAGGCTTGTTGTGAGGATAGTGTCAGACAAGCTAATAGTGGAGAATGAGAAGAAAAGAAGGAAGCATTAACTCAGCCTATGCTTAAAGTTTGTTAGAGAAGTATATATTATTATAAACTGTTCGAGTTCTCTTAGAAACCCGCTGCTTATATGCCAGCAGCCTTCTCTTTTCTCAACTATCCCCGCCCCAATGAGACCTCTAATCATATTGTAGAACTGACCTACTGTAATCCTCCTTTTCCTAATCCAAATCTTCCATTCCTTAGTGCTGATACCGGAAGGCTCTCTTGAAACCAGCTCCTCGCAGAATACTTTCGCTTCTGAAGCCAGCAATGGGCTTCTCCAGAAAATCCTTGAAAACATCTCGTCAACAGTAGCCGGTACCCTTCCCGCTTTAAAGAGAATCGTTGTACCCCTACGTTCCTCTCTTACTCTTCCCCTACGCGGCATGGTAGTGTTCTTACTTAAGCTACAGAAGAATATTAAGCCTTACCGCATCAACCGTATATCTCATAATCTTCCGCTATGGGGATTGGAGACTCTCTAGACCTACGCCTCCTTATAACCAATATAGAAACTGAAACGCCCAGTGCCACTGCAATACTAATTACTATTAGAACAATGTAGAGGTTACTGACTCGGAAATTATCTTCGTATACCCCAGTGTTTCCGTAAGGGTCCTCGACGTTTATTCTCACCGTATAGTCTCCAGTCGGAGCAGTTAATGGTAGACCATATTCTCCGATCCACTCCCCGTTACTGTATTTTAGAATTATGCCGGAAGACATTGTACTCGAGGAGATGGTAGCAGTGACATTTCCAGTATCCATGATCGACCCGTCCAAGTACTTTATTGTGCATTTTAATTGGACAGTATCAAAACCAATTTGATAGACATTCTTTAAATCCTCTATTTTCACGTTAAGAATAGCTTTAGACACCCGTATAGCATGGTCGAAAAAACCATGGTTTCCATAGGGGTCTTTTGCTGAAACCCTTAAAACGTATTCTCCGAGGGGAGAATCCTTCGGAATAGTAATATTACCACGCCAATTTCCTGCTGAAAACCTGAGGAACCTACTAGATATTATTCCCTTCTCGGAATGTATTAATGAGGCATTTACCATTCCGGTTTCCTCTCGGAGAGGCTCGTATGACGGGTATTTTACCGTTATGCTGAGGGGTATGCTCTGCGTCCTGGAGAATTCTTGACCAATCGATTCCGTTGTTCCAACGATTAATTCAGCTGGGACGATGAGTATGCTTAGAGAAAGTTCTCCATTATTATCAGAATTATCCACAGCATTTATTTTCAAATCCCACTTGCCCGTTTGCTCAGCTATCGGAATCTTATATGAAATCTCCCATTTACCCAAGCCGGTTTTAATGAAGTTGAGCGGGCCGATCCTCTTGCTTCCCATAGTCATTTCCAGAGTTACCATACCATGTTCTACCGGGTTTTCATCCCTATACTTTACATTCACCGAGATGTTTAGCTTAGTAGACCTCTGATAACTCTCTTCAAGTTGATTCATAAGGGCAATAATCAGTTTAGCGGCGGTGACGAGTATTGTTTTGTTCCCAGTTCCGAAATTGCCATAGGGGTCTGAGGCCTCAACCTTAATCAAGTAGTTTCCACGTTCGTCAAATGGTCCAAGCTTAACAGTTTTAGACCAGTAACTATCGTGAGTATAATCCATATACATCGTTTGCTTAACAGCATCATTATAGATTAAGCTGAGCTTGACGGCACTATTCCATGGAATGATTGACCCATCTTTATACTTGGTATATGCCTTTATGGTTATCGGGCTGACCCTCTCATACATATCGGCGTCAGTAGATACTGTAACATTTATAACGGCTTTTGTTACAGTTATTTCAATAAAATCAGTAGTTCCACTCATTTTCAAAAAGTCATAAGCACCATCGTATATCAAGAGGGTTCTTAAAACACCGATTTGGAGGTCTACTGGAATGGTAATATTCTGATTAACTCTCCCATGCTGATCGACATTTAATTTACGATTCATAACTTCATGGGTAGAGTTTCTAACTGAAAGTGTTACGAATGAGTTGGGTGCAAAACCTCCAGCCCTTATGTTGACAATGGATTTACGTTCCCAAACTCTAGGTATATTCCAGATGCCGAAATGGTATTCTACTCTGAAACCAGTGCCATTTACACGTACTGTGTAAGTTCCGGGGACAGGATTGCTTAAACTAGTTGAATAAGAGAACCCATAAAACCCCGGTACATAACTGTTATTAACATTTAGTATAGTGCGTTTTTCAATTGTTGAACCATCTGGCCTAATTATGCTAATCTCCATGTTTGATGATGGAAACTGGTCTCCAGAGATCCTTACTATAACGTTGCCAGAAGAAGCATATACCGGTCTGTCAGTGAAAACTATTGGAGAAACAAGCATTGAAAATTCATCAAAATATGCTTTAAAAGTGCTATTCGGATTTATAACTCCCAGTTGGAGAACGATTGCCTTAAGGTTTTGTATATTGGTTCCAGTTGAAATGGAAACAGGCATGCTGCCGTTGCCAGAAATGCTGAGGAAGTCGTTTGAAACATCAAGACTCACGGTAATGTTATACCATTTCTCAGGGTCAAGTTTGACACTTTCTCTCACGCTTTTATCTTTGAAAATAGCGATTTTCCCATTGATGTTCCTACCCAAAACCACTTCAACATAATTTGTTGACTCGTCTAAACTTAAACGAAGCCTTGTGAAGTTGAAAACCACGTTAGCATCTATCTTCATCATAAAGCTCATTTTAAAAGAGCCCTTAACATTCAAGTTTGCAGTTAGAGTTACGGGGCTAGATAGGTTAACACACGAGTTTTTAAAACCGTTTGGGGTAAACCCAAAAGCACCCGAGGGAGAGAAAAAACCCAGATTGTTTTCAAACGAAACATTGTAAGCACGTAGGAAGCATATGGTAGGTGTA
>JAFNJB010000048.1 GCA_017601245.1 Candidatus Brockarchaeota archaeon | reverse complement strand
AGATACATGCAAGTAAACCCTCCCGACCCGGGTTCGAATCCCGGCCAGGGCGTTTAAATTTTCAACTTTCTGCAATTCCATTTTCACATTACTCTAGAATAGAGTGAAACTTTTAAAACAAAAGTGTTGCAAATTATTCGACGACTTTATAATTTCAGTCAGAGTAGAATTGGGGGCCTAGCCAAATACCCAATCTAGCCCTATTCTCCATCGGTAATGCTACTAAATTCCTTCTGTCAAAATATCAATCCAGAAAACCAACCTTTGTTACTTGTTCAGTTATGTACGATAATGTCGACATGTATGAACCATTAGGTTCCATAAAGCACTAATCGTCACGGCAGCTGTTAAAGTCTATGTTTTAATTTATGTTTTTGCCCAGTTTTTGGGTACGAGTCAATCTTTTAAGCCGGTTCTGAGAAACAAGTGGTCAATATAAATGATTAATAATTCATTTTTAGCCTCAGATTAACTCTGACAAGTCATTTTCTCCTACAAATACCTTATCCTCATAGGCTGTAGAAATCTGGAGGTCCTCTAAGAAAAACTTTATCTTTAAACAATTGATGATATGAAGCATCTGATTAAGACCATGATGACATGGAGAAAGCCCTGGATAAAGCCGGAGAAAGCCGTTGATTTCCTATTGTATTTTATGGCTTCATTATCGGTATAAGTCTGGGAGCGGGGTGGGTTGAAAATGAGTTTTGCTAAGGGTAAAAGAGTTTTCGAAGAGTACGGCTATGTATTAGACTTCGTAGAGGAAGGCAGAGTTTTAAGTAGGATTGGTAAGCCCGTCCACTCTCCATACGCTCAGCTGGTAGGAGACATGTATTTTACTCTCTTGGAGGTTTCTCTCTTCCCTCATGTAAAGCTGAATCTTAAGGAGAAGGTGTTTATTGGAAAAGGAGATAGGCCTCAGGTTAAGAACGTGCTCGGTAGAATAAGGTACTCCGAGCTTACTCCCCAGGCAAGGTTCATGCTTCCCGAGGTCGTTGAATTGATAATAATGAATAATGAGCAGAGGTTCGTGGAGCTTCTTAACAATCTTCAATCCGTATCTCCCAAGATGCATGCAATAGAGCTTCTACCGGGAATTGGGAAGATGAATGCGAAGAAGATACTTGAGGAAAGGTCTTTGAAGCCTTTTTCATCTTTTGAAGACTTTTCGAAGAGAACAGGAATACAGGGGATAGTTAAGATTATGGCTCAGAGGGTTGTAGAAGAGCTTTCCACGGAAGTCAAATACCGTATTTTCACACGAGACTAGGCTTGCTAATTTTAAAGACTATGATTTTCTCAAAGAAAAACTCCTTGATTGAAACCTCTTCTATTGTAAAGCCTTTTTCCTCAACGAATCTTTTTAAACTACTTAAGTCAGATAGGCTTGACTGAACCAGAAGCATTATACCATTTTCAGAGAGATGTGGGAATACCTCTTCTAGGAGTCTTTTTGAGAGAGAATTATTTTCTCCAGCGGCCCATGAAACATCCTCTTCTACAGAGTTTTCTACAGGTAAGTATGGTGGATTGCTCGCTATAAGGTCGAACCTTGAACCTTTTCTAAACGCCGTAGTCAAATCACCGTTAACTATATGGATAATCCTGTTTACATTATTGCTCTTTAGATTCTCCAGAGTGTTTACGCATGCCTGCTTGCATATATCTATTGCGAAAACCTCAGTGCAGTTACGGCTGAGTACTAAAGAGATTAAGCCGCATCCGCAACCGATTTCCAAGGCTTTCTCCGCCTTAATGCCTTTAACGGCATCGATTAGCAAGTAGGAATCATCCGATGGGGGATATACGCCGTCATATATGCGAATTCTAAAACCCTCTACTGTTATCTCGTACGTAGCTCCACCACATCCTTATCCATAAGTTTAAAGGAAGGGCTTACTCTGAGAGGTGTAGATTTGAAGCCTCCTCTCCAGAGCCTAGCGTATTTTAAGCTTTCATAAAGCCCCCCATGAATTCTTGAAGCAAGCTCTCCGACAGTAATCCCGGCATTTACAAGCATCGGTTTTTCTGAAGGCAATGTTGCAGAAGGAGGCTTCAAGTAGACCCTTATGATTTCCGAGGCTTCGAAAACCTTTTTCAAAAAATCTCCTTGAAGGAAGGTTTCTGTTTTAACAACACATTCCGGAGGAACTTTAAGCTCATATGCTAGTCTAGTTTCTTCGAAGTCGCCTTCAAAAAGCATTAGGAAACTCCTCCTCTGTAGTCCTCTGATAGAGCTTTCAAGCGTGTATAACGAGGTGTATTCGGAAAGATTTACTATGCCGCTTTCATAACCGTGTTCACTGAGGAATTTTCTAATTTCATCTTCTCCTAGGAATTTTGACTTATTAACTATTGTTATTCCTCCTGCTTTTAATGGATTAAAAACTGCTGTCGAATTCTTAGAAGCAATGTATATGCCGAATCTTGACAACATCTCTTTAGTCAGACGATACTCTTCATAAGGATCTGTTTCACCCAATAGCACCAGTATCAGGTCTGATTTGAAGAGGATAGTTTGAATAAGCGAATACCTACGGCTTTCAATTAGAGACATTGAAACCGGCATTAAGCTAATATTAATGTCTTCAAAAGGAGCGCTTAGAGGCTTAAGCTCGTTTAAAGATTCAAGTACTGATTCCTCTTTGAAAAGTCTGGTGCGAAATAGGAAATCGTGCAGCAGGCTCTTATCCTTAGTCATTATTGTTGTGAGTATTGAGCTCTCCCCCTTGTCGAAGACTACTTGTCTCGTGCTACGTCTCTTCTTCTCGAGAATAATCTCTTCCTGCAGTCTTGATATTTGCCTCTTAACCTGAGCCCTAAGCTTTTCAGTCCCTTTGTGTTCAGGTATCATTGATAAGAATATCTTAAGGTTTTCAAGCTTCTCCTCCTTACTCTTGGAGGCGATAACTTTCTTATATTGCGCTTCCGCCTGAGGAGGCAAATTAGTAACCATATGATTCTCCTAAGATGTTAATGAGGATAATACTGTCTTTTAAAAACATAATCCTCGTTAACCACTTTTTAACATGTTTATTCTAAGCCTCGTCTTCCTCAAGAACCAGAGTATACTCCCGGCCTCTTTTGCAGAGGGCGTTGAACGCCCAATTATGTTTCTCAGCGACCTCATCACTGAATTCTTCCTAGCCTCAGGTAGGCTCAGACCATTGAAAATATTCTCGGCTTCCACATATATCCTTTCTATAATCTCCCTGCTCGCAGGCCTTCTCAAACCCTTGGTCCTCTTACCCATATGGTCTATGAATATTTCGTACATTAATATGGAAGCAGAGACGGCAAGGTTCAACACGCTATATTCGCTTGAAGACGGAATGTGAACAATATAGTCGAGTTGAGAAAGCTCCTCGTTCTTTAGACCTATATCTTCCCTCCCGAAGACTAGGAATACCCTACCCTCCACAGGCCTGCAGAGTTCAACCATTTCTTTCGGAGAAACGTATTGCCGCAATAGGCTTTTAGGAGCTATTTTACCAGAGGTGCCTATGCTTACTGAGGGTCTCAAATCCTTTAAAGCCTCATTTAAATCCCTGTAAACCAGTTGATTTTCTACAATCTCAGCGCCCCTGGCAGCGTATAGTCTCGACGACCCCAAGACCTTTTCCCCGGGGTTTATTAAAACTAATTTTCTAAAAGAGAAGTTTAGCATCGTCCTAGCTATAATCCCCACGTTAACAGGATATTTTGGCCCTACGAGTACTATGTAATACTTGGAGCCTATATCCATCGGTGAGACCATATTATCTTTAATCTCTCAGGAAGCTTTTTAAATCAGTCCACCTTCTAGCAAAGGGCACGTGGAAATTGGGACAGATGCCATACGTGAGGAAGGAGTACATACCCAGGATACCCCAGCTTAGGATCAGTAAGTTTAAACTGGGTAAGGCTAGTGATTTCGATTCCGTCTTTAAACTCATTGCCAAGAAACCCGCTCTGATAATGCAGGAGGCGCTTGAATCAGCCCGTGTGGCCGCCAATAAGATTCTCGAAGCAGAATTGGGGGAGAATAATTATGTTCTGAGGGTAGTTCCATACCCCCACATTATCTGCAGGGAGCATAAAATGCTTGCAATGGCTGGTGCCGACAGGGTTAGTAAAGGTATGAAGAAGGCTTATGGAAAACCTGTTACTTTGGCTGCGAGAATAGACGCTGGGAACCCTGTGCTAGAAGTCTATTCTAAGCAGGAGTACGAGAACGTTATAAAGAAAGGTCTTAAGACAGCAGCTTCGAAACTTCCCGTGGAGACTTTCATAGAAAAAGAGAAGGTGAAGAAGGAGGAGGAAACTAGTGAAGAGCCTTCAGGATAGGCTCGTAGTAGTTGGGGAACCCCTCGCCACCCTGGAGGAGTTTTTCCCTGGAGAAGGAACATTTGAAAAAGACGGTGTTATATACTCAAGCACTATTGGAAGAGTTTTTATAGATAAGCATAAGAGGGAGCTTGGCGTATTATCCGCTAAAACGCTCCTAGTACCTAAGCCTGGCTTTAGAGTAATTGGTATGGTAACAGGCTTTTCAAGCCATTACGCTAATGTTGAAATATTCTGTATGAATGGCGTAAAACTTGATCATGAATATACCGGCGTAATCGGAAGGGATAGTCTTGGTAGAGCTCACCCACGTTTCCGCAAAGGAAGCTTGCGAATGTATGTTAGTGAAAACGACATAGTTTATGGGAGTATTATCTCGACTGTAAATGCAATATTGCTCGATATTTCATATAGAGAGTATGGAGTCGTGAAAGCTCATTGCAAGTTATGTGGTAATACTCTCATTCTTTCTGGAAGAGATCTTTTCTGTTCGATCTGTCGCACCAGAGAAAGGAGGAAAGTAAGTATTTTCTACGGTGAACCAGTCGAGAAGTTGGTGAGAAGGATATGAGGGTAGTCTATAGGAGCAGGGAGAAGGGGAGCGCAGAGCTTGAAATATACGGTGAAACACATACTATTCTCAATCTTTTAACAAGTTATTTAAATCGTAAGCTTGAGAAGGGGTATGCAGCATATAAGATAGAGCATCCCCTTAAACAAGAAGCTGTGCTCTATATAAATACTGGTGGTAAAGATCCGAAAGAAGCTCTTCTAAAGACCATTAAGGAGCTTATTAAAGACCTTGAAGAACTGGAGGATGATATTAAGGAAGCCGCTAGTAAGTTTGTGTCTTAAATAACCTATTAGAAATGTTTATTAACACGTTATGAGGCTCCTTTAAAACCCCTATGCAGATAAGGTTCTGTCCCAAGTGTGGCACAAAGCTTCAAATAAAGAGGGAAAAAGGAAGCCTTCTTTATTCCTGTCCTAAATGTGGACATGAAGAACGTGCATCCACCATTGAGAAAAGCATAGAGACAAAGCGTAGAACGGGAGCTGTTAAGATAATAAGGAAGGAAACCGATTTAAACCCTCTACCTACCACGAGCACTACATGCCCTAATTGCAAGAATAAAGAGGCATACTGGTGGATATCACAGACAAGAGGAGCTGATGAGAGCGCAACACAGTTCTTTAAATGCACTAAATGTGGTTACACGTGGAGAGAATATTCTTGAGAAACTAAGCTTTCTCCATTCTCGGAGCAATGTAGAATGTTACCGTACTGTTTGGAACATCCTCCATTTTCTGTGACATTTTCAATGGCAAGTCCGTGTCGAATTCTACCTTAACATTTTCGCTGAAGAGTAAGGAGGAAACTATACTACTAAGCCTCTTTAAATCATACGAGGCTCTTGACGCTTCTTTAAGAACAGGATTTATCAAATTACCCTCTTCAACCGTTAATATAACTTGGTATTCGGATATTTCACCCTTAGCTGAGAGAAGGACAGTATTATTTTCAACGCTTATTGAAATATAATCTGAGATATGTTTTCCGCTTTCCAATAAGTGTTTTATCGTAGAAACCTTCGTTTCAAACGAATTCCCTAATGAAACCTTCGGAAGAGGAAGGTCCTTATCCTCTGAGAAGAAAATTGGAACTGTAAATATCCTTGTGAATTCGTTGCTAACCCTGAAGGTAACCTTATCCTCCCTAAAGACCATCTCCAGCTTTTCTGACTTCGACTCGAACTTGAGAAGGTTAAGGACATCGCTTAAACGTATATTAGCTTTGATAGGCTTATTGAATTCGAATACTTCGAAAGCCTCTTTCGAAAGAACCATATCTATCATTGAAACCTCTGCTAGATCCAGGGCCCTTATTGAAAGTCCTTCCTCACCTATCTTAAGAGGAGCCTCGTCTATTAGGGAGGAGGCTGCTTTGAAGACTTTTTTAATAAGCTTCGCATCGTTCGTAACTAGTCTTGCAAGGATGTTTGAAGACGACATTTCTTAACAAATATGGTTAAAGTAATCCCTTATATAGCTTGCTTCTTAAAACTCCCAATCTTAAATAGGGTTTGTAACGAATATGATTTGGTAAAAATAATTGGGGGTCATGGAGGGAAACGTCATCAGAGCAGCGAGATACCCCTTCCTGCCTGAGGCCAGGGAATTCGTGTCTAGACATATCGATTTATCTTTGGAAAGCCTTGATAAAACGGGTTCTGAAGCAGCTTTGAAAAGAGCTGTTGAAAGGGTAAAAGACGCTTTGATCCTTAAAGAAGTCCGGGTTACACCTCAGCACGAGTCAAATTATGTAAGGGAAATGTTATCCTTCCCCCTTGCAATAATACTGGTATCAGCTATTTCAAACGAGTATATCAGAAGGATATATTCACTAGGTGAGAGTAGAGGAGCTTATAAGAGAATGCTCAGAGAAAACGATGAAACACTGCTTTTCATTGGCGAGAGACTTGGAGTAAGAGGCATTATGGATAATAATGGCTTCATCAAGATTAGTATACCGACTTATTTGAATCTAGCCTACGTATTCCATGAGCATCGTTGGAAACTCGTAAACAGAATAGTTGACAAGGGCTATGTTTGGGTTAGTAGGACAGAATATGCAAGACTCATCCAAGTAGAGGTAAACAATTACGTTTATGAAAAGACCCTGGAACCCATCCCCGTTACGGTAGTCCCACAACGTCTGAAGGAGGCAATGAAAACGATAATTGAAACATGGAATAAGCTAGAAGAAAGCAAGCCCAGCCATGCTATCTCCGAAGAAGCCGGGGAGAATCCGCCGTGTATAAGCAGGATACTTAAGAGGATGGAGGCGGGAGAGAATACTTCACACTTTGAAAGGCTTGTTATAGCCACTTTCATGATCGCAAAGGGTAAAGATATTGAAGAAATAATAGAGCTATTCTCGAAACAACCGGATTACAAGTATAATATTACAAAGTATCAAGTAGAACATCTTTCAGGCCTCAGAGGAGGAGGAAAGAAGTACTCAGTACCCAGTTGTAGAACTATACTAGCAAACGGCCTCTGCTATCCCGATGAAAAATGCAAAGGTGTCAAGCACCCATTAGGGTATGGTGGCAGGAGTATTGGAGGCAAGCCTAGAGTTTCTTAAAAGAGAATTCTTCAAGTACTACTATGAGAATCTTGATAGGTTAGTGCCTCCTGGTCCCATAGGGAAAAGGGAATTCGGTTTCTTCCTCGATAAAAAAGGAGGGATGCTTAGGCATAAATGCTTCAATAATCTTAAGGATTTTCATGAATTCGTTTTAAAGGAAATACCCTTAGATATCTATGTTTCTGCAGCAAGATATGAAGATCCCGGCAATAGAGACATGGGAGAGAAGAAGTTAATAGACGCTGAACTCTTCTTCGACATCGATGCCGAATCTGCAGCTCTGGATTCGGATGAATCTGCATGGATTTGTCTCAAATGTGGAAAGTATGACTACGGCATTAAAGAAAAGTGTCCAGCCTGTGGCTCCGACATCGAATATCTGGAGACAGTCAACGAAGAGCAATTGAATAAGGCGCTTAAGGAGACAGATAAGCTGGTAAGAATTTTGACTGATGATTTCGGAATAAACAGCAATAGCATACATGTCTTCTTCAGCGGAAACAGAGGTTATCACGTACATGTAAACCAAGAGGAGTTCTTAAGTTTGACAGCAGAAAGTAGAAGGGAACTAGTAGACTATTTGTTGATACAAGGATTTGAAGAAAAAAAGTTGATAGAAGTCTTGAGAAAAAAGAGTCTGATTATCAATGATTTAAAAGGCGTTATTGGAAGAATTTACCGGAGGGTTTTAGATTCAATAAGCTCCGGAAAGAATGAAGTAGTATACACTAAAAGCAGGCTCTTGAAGTATATTAATCAAGCTATTGAAGAACTTAAAGTTAGAATAGACCCTGTTGTAACAATAGATACCCACAGGCTGATGAGAATGCCGAATAGCATTAATAGCAATAGTGGAATGGCTAAGAGAGCTATTGAGCTTAAAAAACTGCTCTCATTCAACCCTTTAAGAGAAGCAGTCGTATTGGGAGAAGGTGAAGTTATTGTGAAAGTTAAAATAGCCCCAAGATTTAAACTATGCGGAAGAACTTTCGGACCCTTCAAAGACGAGGAGGTTGAATTACCCGCTTACGCTGCCGCGTACATTGTCTGTAAAGGAATGGGAGAGTATGCCGGAGGATAGTATCTCTATAAAAAGGATAATAGAATCTTGGAGAAAGGGGGAGTGTGACTACTCTAATTCGGATGCTAAGACCCTAGCCGAATTGCTGGCATCAATAAGAAGTGAAATACAATTAGTAGATAAAACCTCTAAAAAGATGAAGATTTTACAATGGTATCTAAATGCCGTAAAAAGCATTCTAGAAGATTACGTAATGACGAAGTTGTTGAAGAGTATGTCTTTAAGCATTAAGAAGATTGAGAAAATAAGCCAAGATATTAATAGCCTGTCCTGGTTTTCAGCATCTATACCTGAGGAGTTTGAATTAACTCGTATAATCCCCCATTCTGCTGGAAGCTTAAAGAATAGGAAGACTATAGCAATAGTATTAAGGGACATTGAGAAGTTCATAGGTGAGGATGGGAATGAATATGGGCCTTATCCAGCGGGAAGTCTAATAAACATCCCATACAATATAGCCAAGCTTCTTGAAGAAAAAAAGGCAATAGAGGAAATCTTTATAACTTGAAGTTATAATCACGCAATAGCATCATGAAGATTCCAGATAAGATTAACACATATTGCCCTCGGTGTAGACAGTATACGGAGCACTCAGTAAGCTTGCTTAAGGCTGGTAAGAGAAGAAAGCTTGCTGCCGGCGAAAGACATCACGACAGAGTCGATAGGCATGGCTATGGCGGCCAAAAAGCCCCTATGGCTAAGCCCGTTAAGACAACCAAGAAGCAGACTTTAAAGTTAAAGTGCTCTAAGTGTGGCTATATAATACAGAAAGAAGGAATAAGGATAAAGAAACTGGAGGTGGTTAGATGAAATGTCAAGAGAAACTTTGTTGAAGCCGAGGTCCAGTTTTGTCAAAGTAAGGTGTACTCAGTGTTCTAATGAGCAAATAGTTTTTGAAAAACCCGCATCCAACGTGAAGTGCAGAGTATGTGGAAGAATTCTTGTGAAAAGCACCGGAGGCAAGGGGAAATTCTTCGCAGAGATTCTGGAAGTCTATAGTTAGACATGAGTAATGAAACGGTTTCAGCAGGAGAAATACTCGTATGTAGAGTGAAGGAGATAACAGATTTTGGCCTTCTCTTAGATAATGAAGAGATAACAGATAAAGAAATATTTTTACATGTTTCTGAAATACCGAAGGAGATGGGTCTTGAGGATTTTAGAGAAGGGCAAGTAATCGTTGTAAGAGTGATAAAGGTGAGTAAAACTGGTGAAAGAATCTTCGTATCGATGAAACAATTGAGCAAATCTGAAGCGCGTTCAACGTTAAGAAAGTGGAGGGCTGAGAAAAAGGCCTTGGGAATACTAACTCAAGTCGCCGAGAAATATTCGATACCAAACGAAATATTAGAAGATACTAAGAACAAGCTTATTGAAAGATACGGGAGTATAAATGAAGCATTTAAAGCAGCCATAATAGAGGGTGAGAATATATTTGCTCGAACAAGAATCAGTGAAGAAGTTAGAAAAGCCATATATGAGCTTATTGCAAAAGAAATCGTTAAGAAAGAAGCCATTAAGAAGATATTAGTACAAGCATACTTTATTGACAAGTATGGAATTAAGAGTCTTAAGAGCATCTTTGAAGAAATAGAAAAGATGAAGACTAAGGACGTTACAATAGAAGCTAAAGTAGTCGCTGCACCACGATATCTTATAATAATACATTCCAGAGAGCCAAAGAAGGTTAAGAAGGTTTCTGAAGAAATCGTAGCAAAACTGAGTCAATTGACAAGAGAAAAAGGAGGAGTTTTCAAGGTACTTAAAGAGGAGGCTTAGCGTTTTTTAGCGTTTCTCTCTCCTAGCGAATTTATCAATGCTTTAACTTTATACTCTAAGAACGGATCATCTAAAGAGAATTTTGGAGGATGAGGATTACAAGTATCGATTCCGCATTTTTTACACTTCTCCCCCAGCGTATAGCTAGTGCACTTTGGACACTTACGTAGTTTAACCACCACGAAAATGTTTTTGGAAAGGTTTATTAAAAACATTTGTCAGAATGCTAATGTGGGTGCAATCTATAGTACCAGGCCAAGTTATTCAGGGGAGGGTTAGAATGTTAGAGAAACAGTTTACGAGGATTTACGTGAAGGATTTGCCGTTAATGGAGACTAAAATATGGATAAGGAGGGGGATAGGTATAGTAAACCCTGTCGTCATAATTGGCCTACCCGGATTAGGAAGGATTGGTGGGATAATCTCCAGATACTTAATTAAGAGGCTCAATACGAAGTTAGTAGGCATAGTTACATCACCATACTTTAGCAACCAGGTAATAGTTAGTAAGAAGGGAATTGCTAGAATAACCGGGGTGAGAATGTATAAGAGTGGAAATACTCTTGAGAATTCTGACCTCATCATAGTTACAGCAGATGAACATTTAGAGAATATATGGGGAGAATATGATGTCGCAATTAAGCTTTTAAGATTCTTAATCAAGAAGGGCGTTAGGCTTATAGTCACTGTAGGGGGACATGTTTCTTCAACTGGATCTAAGGGAGTAATAGGTTTTGCAAGTAATGAGCAATTGTTGAAAAGACTAGAAGAAGCAGGATGTAGGAAAGCAGAAATGGGGACTCCCGTTGTTGGACTTTCAGGGATAATCTTGGGGTTAAGCAGCATAATGGGTGTTGACGCCGTTTGTATTCTGGGTGAAACTATTAGCGTACGACCGGATGCTGAGAGGTCGAGAGAAGTCTTAAACGTTCTGAATAAATTCCTTGGTCTGAACATTGATATTAGCGATTTCCAGCGTGAAGAGGAGAAGATAAACGAGATAATAAGCAGATATGAGAGTAAGGTTAAACAACTAATACAAGATGAAAAAGCGAGGAAAATAGCAGAAGCCTTTATGCCACCAGACTACGTAAGCTAACGTTTTTAAGGCATCTCTATTCTAATCCTGTATTTGACGTAAGCTATTGCATCCCTTGTTATAGTACCGGTTTCAACACCTTCCGCATAGAGGATGAAACCCTGTTCGATTCTCCTAACTCTATCTGGAAGCGGAATGGTTTCTAGTAGACTCTGGTTTAGAAATACCTGTAGAGAATTTTCTAAATATCTTATCCTATACTCACCTTTGGAGACAGGGTAAAGCCTTTCAATCCCCCCGTCTAACCTTATGACCATCGAGACATTTGCCCTTAAGACTCTTGAAACATTGTCAATCTGAGCCTCTCCTTCATCCATAATCACGCTCTTAACGTTCACAATCATGTTAGCACCTTGCACGAGCGGTAAATCGTAAAACGCAGAAGAATTTCTTAACGCCACTCCCTGAGGCGAGCGTAGGCTTATAAATTCTTCCTCGTAAGAAACATTATAATTCACCTTATAGACTGCTACAAAACCATGGGAGGGTGAAAGGAAAACCAATTCGTAAAACGGAGATGTTGAAAGCCTGGCTTCTTGAGGAAGTGGATTAAGAGTAAGTCGATACATTGCATATTTAGGAATAACTATTTTATCAAGTGCTTGAAGGTAAGCATTGACCATAAGCCTAGCAAGTAAAGAATCCCTCTTAGGTAAGAAGAGCACGTTTTGCGGGTAGTATCTAACGTCATATCCTGAAAATAAGCGTGTTTCTTGCATTTTTTTAGTTAGGTTTAAGTCTCCATATCCTCCCTGCGTATAATCCAACGAGGAAATCCAATTATAACTTCCGTTTTTCGGCCTCAAGTCATAGCCTATAGCAGCCATCCATGGCCACTTACCCTCGTCTCCGTAAAATCCTATTCCAGTCCAATATTCTGGAAGAGTAGTGAATATTACAATATAGGAAATATTGTATCTTCTTAACAGAGGTATAGCAATAGTATCGTTTGACATGAATATCCTACCTACTACAGCAACCTGTGTAGAGTTTATTGTAGCATTGTCTATAAGTGTAGGTCTTTCACTAAGCGTTGTAATCCAATATCCGTAGTCCCACCATGATAGTATAACTGAGCCTGGAGGAGTATTGTATCGTAACCATGTTAACGTTTCAATCCAATCTGGGAAAGAGTACTGTGTAGGAAGAGAAGATGTTGGAAGCGATGCTGCCCCCGTGCCTTCCATATGCGACATACCTTCTTTATCAGTTCTACTAAAGCCATATACACCTATTCCGGTGTTAATACCATGAAAACTCATATAGAAAACTAAGACTGTTGCAAGTAAAAGGCTCCAAATTCCTATTTTCCTAGCTGAAGCAACTTTTCTGCCCATCTTAATGCCCTCCATTACAACCGGGTATGAATAATTGATTAAAGAATAGCATCCTATTGCAGATATGAAGGAGAGGAAGGGAGAAAATACAAGTCCTATCCTAACCATCATGTTCGCGAAATACAATGAGCTTAATCCGGCAGAGACTATGAATACCTTGCTAATAGTATCCCTATGTAAAAGGCTGGATAGGATTCCTATTGCAAAAAGCATGAGTAAAAGCCCATGATCTGAAAATAAGTAATACCATGTACCCATTTTATGTTCAGCTACCGATTCAACTATGGGTTGCTCAAAACGTGCTGCCGGATTTATAACAGCCACTAATTTGCCAACTAAAGATGAGAAAACGCCCGTATTGAAGAGAAGTATCGTTGCTGAAAGGACTAATGCTGATAATCCGATTAAAATTGGTAAAGTTAAGGATCTTTCTACTCGCTTAAGAAGACTCGTAGTTAAGATTGCTATAAAACCAGCGATTACCGCAATGTAATATATGGAGAAGACTGCGCTCTCACCCGGCCTAGGCAATTGTATTGCTATTAAAATTGAGATCCCAATTGTTAAAGCATATGCAACGAGAAGAAAATTGACTGTTTCGCGATCTACAAAGGGTGCGAGGAGTGTTGAGAAGAGAGCAATTAGACCAACCATGTATACATATGCTGTCCAAGTAATACAGAGGTATCCCAATACCAGCCCTGCTAATATTGAGTATGCAAAAACCATGTTGATACTTCTAGACTTTATCGATTTAAAATAGAGGTATGCGGAAAGCGCTATCAAAGGTATTCCTAGGCATTCGTGTTTAAAGAAGCCTAAATGAGACCTGTCGATGAAACTCCCGTTAGCAGCCAGGAATAACATTGCCAATAGACCAACCCAATCATCACCTGAAAGATCTTTGCCTAAGAAGAACATTACTATAACTGCTATTACGGAGATGAAAGGTGGGAAAAGTATTGTAACATCCAACAATGAAAGAGATATACCAATAAAGTTCAAGAAGGAATGTAGGACAACTGCTGCAAGCGGTAATCCTATAGGTGTTGATGCAGCAGCGTCCCTACCATATGGATACCAGCTCATGGGATCACGCCATTGAAGGAAAGCGTGCATCCCATTTTTCATTATGTATTCTGCACTCCGATAGTGCCACCATGGGTCGAATTCTCCAAGGTAGTATCCGAGTGGAAGATTATTTAGCCTAACCGATATTGACAACAGTATAATGGTTATGAAGATCGATACCTTAACATAAGTATATGCATCAATAGTTGGAAGCAGCTCTGAAATCTTTCTAGCAATCTTCCCTGCTTTCATCATTCTTCCTCTTTTTACCTTTCCCTTGGTTTTTCAGAGGGAGTATAAAAATGTATTTTTCTCGGGACATGTTAATGTTTAAAAACAATTAAGCATTGCTTCTAGGGAGCTGGATTATTGCCCAAGTACCTTATAATTGCAGAAAAGCCTGAGGCTGCGAGAAGGATTTCAGAGGCTCTAGACTCTAAAGCGAAGCCTAAGAAGATAGGTAGAGTAGTTCCATCATTCGTCGTTAAAAACGGGGATTGTGAAATAATCGTCACAACTGCACTAGGCCACTTGTATGAGCTTACTACGACTATTAGTGATAGGACTATTTATCCAGTCCTCGATTACAAATGGGTACCAAAACATACCGTAGAGAGGAATAAGAGGCTTGAGGAATGGCTTGAAGAAATGGGAAAGATAGGCAGTGGTGTAGATTACTATGTTAACGCTTGCGATTACGATATAGAGGGAAGCTTAATAGGATATAATGTTCTAAGGTTTCTATATGGAGTTTCAGACTACAGAAGAGTATTCAGGATGAAGCTTTCAACATTGACTAACCGAGAAATACAAGAAGCTTTCAAAAGGATGAGTCCTGGTCTTGACCTAGGGCTTGTTAAAGCTGGTGAAACACGACATATCATAGATTTCCTCTACGGGATAAATCTGTCGAGAGCATTGACCAGGTCAGTATTGCGATTCCTGAGGACACCATATGTTTTAAGCGTTGGCAGAGTTCAAACACCTACCTTAAACATTCTTGTAGAAAGGGAAATAGCCATAGAGACATTTATCCCCGATCCCTACTGGGTCTTACGAGCGGAAATTGTCATAAACGGTGAAACACATGAAGCATTATACGAAGTTGAGAAAGTACAGAGCCTATCTGAAGTTAAGAGGTTAGTTGAAGAGGCGAGTTCAAAAAAGGCCTTTGTTGAAAAAGTTGAGAGACGTTTTGAAAAAATCAGTGTCCCAGAGCCATTTGACCTTACCACTCTCCAGAGGGAGGCATACAGGGTTTTCGGATTCACGCCATCTAGAACCCTTAGCATAGCGGAAACACTTTATCTAAACGCGTTGATCTCTTACCCAAGGACATCGTCTCAGAAACTACCCCCTGACATAGGATATAGAGAGATACTGGAAAAGCTCTCTGAAAATAGTTCTTACACCAAAGCGGTTGAGAAAATACTTTCAAGAGGAGTATTAAACCCCAAGCAAGGGAGAAAAGACGATCCTGCACATCCCGCTATCTATCCTACTGGCGAATGGAAAGAAGAGTTAAACAGCGACCAGCTTAAACTATTAGACTTGGTGACTAAACGTTTCCTAGCTACTTTTGAAGAAGATGCAGAGAAGGTAATATGCAGAAATATTCTAAGAATTGGTAATGTAAGATTCATCATGAAGGGCAGTATGATAACCAAAAAGGGGTGGTTAGAAGTTTACTCTCCCTACTATTCTCCTGAAGAGAAAACGATACCGTTACTTAAAGAAGGCGATATCCTTACGGTAAAGAAAATAATTGTGGAAGAGAAGTTTACCAATCCTCCACGTCGCTATAATCCAGCCTCTCTATTAAGGGAGATGGAGAAACTTGGAATAGGTACTAAAGCAACCAGGTCAGAGATAATCGAGACGCTTTACAAGAGACGGTATATAATTGGCAAATCTATTAGTGTAACAGAATTGGGTTTCAGCATTGTCTCCACACTGAGAAGATTCTCTCCGAAGATTCTCTCTGCGGAGATGACTAGAATGGTTGAATCGGACATGGAGAAAATAGAAAGCGGACTGATTGAAGAAGAGAAAGTTGTAGACGCGGCAAAGAGAGAACTGATTGAGATTTTGAGAGAAGTTGGTAATAGAGAAGTTGATGTCGGGAAACATCTTTCAAACTCTATAATTACCATACTCAGGAATAGGAATGTAATTGGGAAGTGCCCGGTTTGTGGAAAAGGAGATCTTAAAATTATTGTTTCGAGGAAAACTGGTAAGAGGTTTGGGATATGCACAAATGTTTTCAGAAATAGGTGTATGCTCACAATACCGCTTCCACAAAATCCCAATAAGGTTTATGCTACTGATAAGACCTGTAGCTCCTGCGGCTGGCCGATTGTCAAAGTGGTAACAAGAAAGAGACCATGGTATTTATGCGTCAACCCTTCATGTCCCGGGAAGACAAATCCCCCAAAAAAGTCTGCATAAGCTCTTTTTGAGATAGAATTATTCGCACAACTTCTTTAACCCACTTTCCAGAATACTCGTTTTCTAATATCTTTTCTAAGAACTCTCTTGGAGATAAATCGCCATATGCATTCTTCCAATCACCATATTTAAGGGCGAGTTTGTTGTAAGCCCTTATGTGAATGTTACAAAGAGGCACTTTTGAAGATTCTTCTACAATTCTACTGCAGATAATGCATTTCGGCTGTTTTCTTTCCATTGAGATACCCCATATACCAGAGGCTTAAAAAGTTAAGAGAAATGCTTAAATCATAAGCAGTGAAGCATTATGGACTGGATGAATCCTCTGCTATTACCAGAATACTTGATGGAGAAAGTTAAAAAATGGAGTGAGAAAATAACACTACATAGAGAAGAGTCATGGAATATTATCATCCTGGCAAGTTTAACGATAGCCTTAGGTGTATTTCTTTCAGGAGCACCTTATGTAATAACATACTTTGAGGAAGTAAAGCGTTATGACAACGGCTTACTATACGGCTACGGTATTTTCTTCTTGCCTAAAGCAGCTGGTGAAATTCTTAACCAAACAAGCTACGAAATGATCTATGTTTTAATATCATACCTCTTATTGGGGACGGGTATCCTAATTCTAGCAAGGAGTTCGAAATCGGTTTCTCAGAAAAACACTCTGATACTTACTGGCGTAATTCTTTTAGCAATATCCGTATTGCTAATATTAGGACTCGACTATCTTAAGATAAACACCCGCTTATCTTAAAAATATTTCACCAAGGGACTTTTTTTATCCCGACTAGGAAAGCAACATAATTGGAAACGAGATGGATCAAAGGTGTTAGAGCCATAACTATTATTATTGAGCGAGGATCCAGATGCATCCAAGACTTAGAAAGAATCGTAGCGCCAAGTATAAAGTCAAACTGGTCAAGAACGGGTGCTGGGTCCCCTGGTCTCATTGATAACCTTCTCTTAACAAATGCTCCAATCAGATCTCCTACTAGTGCCCCTAAACTTATTAAAAAAGAAAGAGAAGGTGGAATTCTAATTAAGACTCCCGTCAATGTCCCAACTATTATACCCATGAAGAATCCTCTAAAGGTCTTGCCACTTCCTAAAATGGGTTTGCCGTCTATGAATGTTCTTCCGAAATCCATTGGTATCCGTCCCTTAAATATTAGAGCTGAAGAGTTGGCGATGTAAGCAGGCAGAAAGAACAAAACCCCTCGGATTCCAAGTTCAAAAACGTCTTGGACACTCATTTCTTTTACATTTCCTTATCTCACTTAGTTCTTTAAGCTTTCCTGAAGGGATACATATTCCAATCTCATTCCCGTTTTTCGTCTTTAATTTGCCTAATAACCGATTTCCGAGGCATTTTTGTAACTCGAGGAAGTAATCGGTCCAATACATGAATATCCTTTTAGCAGGAATGTTTTCATCTTGCTCCAGGCCGGTGTCGGGGCTGATAAGAATCCCTGTGCATCCATATTCCCTTGAAAGAAATAGAAAGAAAGCCAGAATCTTATTTAACAAATAAAGGATATTAGAATGTGAAGAAGAATCATGGAGCGAGATTTCTCGAAGGTAAGCATTGGGTAATGAGCTTATTAAAATAAGTTTGAAAACCCCCTTTTTGATTAACATCTTCTCTGAGTGTTCAAGAGCCTTGTCTAACTGGACTAGGTTTTCAAATTTAGAGATCATGGTTTTAGATAGTTTTTCACCATCAATATACTCCAGCTCACCTATGACTGTTCTTGCACTGAAATCGTCTAAGAATAAGAGCGAACCACCTATGTTCATTCCAACAAGACTAATAGCAAAGGGGAATACCTTTGAATGATCTCCGTGTATTAGGATAGTCTTCTCTTTTAGACTTATCCCTGTTTCTCCCAGGAAGATTTCCAATTCCTTAACTTAAGGAAGCATTATCGAATATTAAACCCTTATCCAGAAGCTGAGAAATACCTTTTAATTCAATGTGTAACATAAAAACGGGATGGTGAGGATAGCAGATTACCTGAATAAGCTTAGAGACGAGGTTATTTTGGACTCAAACATACATTCTGAAGACAACCTTCCAAAAACGATAAGGAAAGCGGACCCCAGAACTGTTCTCTTTGAAAGACCTTTAGATGACAAGGATCCGCTGATCGCAAACCTTTACTCGACCCGGGAAAAAGTGGAGAGGCTAATGGGAATCGATAGAGGGAGGTTGTTTGAACAGATGGTTAATGCTAAAAAAAGATTGGTTAGGCCGATTGAGAAAACTGGTGGATGGGTGGAGAATTCTTCAAAGCCTGACAGAATTTCTAAAATACCCATCTTGAAATACTATGAAGAAGACGCCGGAAAATATATTACAAGCTCAATAATTGTTGCTAAAGACCCTGAAGACGGAGTAGTAAACATGTCGGTACACCGTCTTCTATATCTAGGCTCCAATAGGTTTGCAGTGAGAATGGTTGAAGGAAGGCATCTACATCAGATATTTGTTAAGCACAAGAATATGGGTGTGGATTTAAAAGTGGCCGTCCTAATAGGAACACCTGTGCATGTTATTCTATCAGCCTCGACACAATTACCGAAGGAGGTTTCAGAAATAGAGTACGCCGGCGCTTTAAACAACAAGCCTCTTGAAGTCTCTTACTTCGACGGCTCAGATATTCCAGTACCATTAGAATCAGAATATGTTTTCGAAAGTAGAATAAGAATAGACGTTACCGCTAGAGAGTGGATGACTGATATATTATGTTTACCCGATAAGCCTAGAGATCAGCCTATCATGGAGGTTGATAGAGTATACTTTAGTGTAAATCCTATTTACCACGCTATTCTCCCAGGTGGACTTGAGCATAAGTTTCTCATGGGATATCCGGCAGAGGTTAAGATAAGAGAAAAACTTGTGGAAAACGATATTGAAGTCAAGGATGTCTGGCTTTCAAGCGGCTCAGGAGGCTGGCTCCATTGTTTTGTAAGCATATTGAAAAAAAGCGATGATGAACCGCGTAGGGTAATAAGCCTCGTCATGGAGGCACACCGATCAGTAAAGGGCGTAATCGTTGTCGATGACGATATAGATCCCAGAAGCTATGAAGATGTTGATTTCGCGCTTGCAACGAGGTTTCAAGAAAAAGAAAAGTTCTACTTCTTCGAGAAAGTGCGAGGGTCCTCCCTAGACCCTTCAAGCGATCAGGAGAAACTGCTTACTTCCAAATGGGGGCTAGACTTAACTCTTCCCATTGGAATAGATAGGAAACGTTTTTTAAGGAGCAAGATGTAAAATGGGGGAAAGCCTTAGTAAAAAAGTCTTCAAGAAGATTTTAGACTCCATACAAACTGGGAAGAGGAAGAAATATGTTAAAGTATCAAGTGCACACCTTTCTGGAATATCCTATCTTAACATTGGCGATGCAGGCCTAGAATTCTTAGAAGACCTTAGCAGATCTGGACTCAGATTCAATGTTAAGACTACGATAAACCCTGGCTGCGTAGATTTTGATCTGCAAAGAGAATGCGATTCTGAGATTTTTGATAAGCAGAGAAGAATAGTTAAAAGCCTTAAAGCCTTAGGGGCTGTTGAATCACTGACTTGTACACCATACTTGTTCGATAACGTCATAAAGAAAAACCAAAAAGTAGCTTGGGCAGAGAGCTCTGCAGTGCTTTACGCAAACTCTATCCTGGGAGCCAGGACCAATAAAGAGGGTAGTTTGACAGCATTATCCTCAGCCATATTAGGCTACACTGCTGGGATTGGGATTCATCTCAAGAGGGGAGATAAGCCTGAATTGCTTTTTGAGTATCTTGAAAAGCTGGATAATGAGCTGGACTACGGCTTATTGGGGTATGCTATGGGGCTTAAAGCAGGGGTTAGAATACCATACCTTAGTTTGAAAGGCAATGTGAAACCGTGCTTGCCATATCTTAAGCAGCTTCTTGCAAGCTTTGGGACAAGCGGTGGAGCACCCATTATCTGGATAGAGGGGGTTACACCTGGTTTCTCAAGGATCCCGAAGCCGAAGGAGAAGGTTGTCTTAAGTAGAGACGATTTAGAGGAGGTTAAGAGAATGTTATCTGAAGAAAACCTATCGTTCAAAAATGGGAAAACCGTCTTCATAACTGGCTGTCCTCATTACTCCGTGGAAGAGATCGAAAACCTATGCAATGCCCTTAATAATGTAAGAAGGCTTTCGACGGAAATATGGGTCTTCACTTCACGAGCAGCGTATTCTCGCGTATTCGAGAAAGGATTAGTTAAAACACTTGAAAGGAAAAATGTTAGGTTATTCAAAGACTCCTG
Organism: Candidatus Brockarchaeota archaeon; assembly: GCA_017601245.1. Lineage (GTDB taxonomy): Archaea > Thermoproteota > EX4484-205 > EX4484-205 > JAAOZP01 > JAAOZP01. The sequence continues at coordinate 5,347 of JAFNJB010000048.1, read as the reverse complement.
CGTTATGTACTGTAGTCTAAGAGGGAGTAATATTCAAGTAATTACGAATTCAGTTAAGGCAGCATATTACCTTAAGAACAGTTTTAGGCTGAGAACAGTCTTAAAATCGTTAGGAGAATTCGTTGAGACCCATGGGGTTGAATAGCTATGTATTTGAGAGTTAGGGTTGTTAATGAGGGCTTTGCTAGGGGCCCGTTGTTAATAAGTCCACAACCAATATCCTTCTTTGGAGGAGTAGATCCTACAACAGGCACCGTGGTTGAGAGGGGACACCCCCTTCAGGGGAGAAGCATTTCACACAAGATACTTGTATTACCTTCCAGCAAGGGGAGTACTGTAGGTTCTTACGTTATTTACAGTCTTGCCAAGAAAGGAATTGCCCCCTCAGGTATAGTAATGGGGAAGATAGATACGATAGTGTCTTCAGGAGCAATACTTGGTGGAATACCCTTGGTATTGGTGGATATGAGAAAGCTATTATCGTCTTTTAAAGACGGTGAGATTGTCGTATTAGATGCGAAAAAGGGCAGGTTGATTAAGGAAGAATCTAAAGGGAAACCTTGAAGGAATAGGGCCTTTCTCCAAATATTCTCTTCGATGCTTCAAATACTTTTTCACGAAGTTCGGGGAAAGTATAGACTCTTGCAAGGCCGATAAATCCTCTTAGAGACTGGACTATTGGTGAAACTTCGAAAACCTGCTTAAGCTTCTTCTCACCGTTTTCCTTACCTACTATTTTGACTTCAAAACCGCCGTGTTTACCTCCGCTGTAATCAGGATGGTAAGGCAAAGAAGGTACTGATGGAAGATCTAGGAACACCATTCTGGGGTTTATATTAGCCTTCTCAGCAATCTCGTTTTCCAAGCTTTTACGCAGTAATGGTCTAGATATTAGGGAGTGGTAAAGAGGGTCATCGTGGTGGATTAATACTTCAAATACCGATTTTAAAAGAGATCTGTTTAAATATCCTGAGACGAGCTTTTTAGCGAGTCTAGCCTCTTCGCTGTTTTCATCTATTGACATAATTTTATCTATTACAGAGTAATCGTCTAATAGAATGTATTCTTCTGAAGTCTTAAAGTCTGTTAAACCTATTATATCATCAACTAAGAGCATTGCTCTAGAAAGCATTATTACTGCAGCCCTAACTGTTCTGTGAAAATAGACAGCTTTAAACATCATATATCTGGCGATGAAAAGAGATTCCAATGCATATAGAGCAGCCTCATCTATCGCAATGGAATCGTTCCAGAGAACCATCGAATCTATTATTCTCTCCGCATCTATTAAACCGTATTCAACACCTGTGAAAAACGAGTCTCTCCTAAGATAGTCGAGGATATCTGCGTCAAAGTGGCTTGATATTATTTGATTGACCCATTTCTCCTTCATACTACATTTACCAATGGAGAGTTCAGATACTTCATCCGGATTAAACCCTCCCTTGGAAACAATATCCCTAAGCTCAGTTTTCCTTATCAGCATTTTTGCAACATCCTCATGTGTAATACCCTTTCTTTCAGTGAGTACTTCTTCGAACGTGTGTGAAAAAGGACCGTGGCCAATATCATGCAGCATTCCAGCAAGCCGCACTAGCTGCAAATCATCCCCATTCACTCTACCAAGATGGTAATTGGCAATGTGAGAGAATATTTTACCGGCCGTGAACATTACCCCAAGTGAGTGAAGAAAACGAGTATGCATTGCACCAGGATACGTTAAATGAGCACCTGCAAGTTGTTTTATCCTCCTAAGCCTTTGAAACACGGGAGTGTCGATTACGCTTCTTTCTAAGTCGGTTATGTGAATATATTTGTGAACAGGATCTCTTATCTCTCCTACATATTCCAAAACTCTAGGACATGTTTAATAAGAGCTGCTAATAAGCTTTAGGAATAATGGGAGGAGTGGAGAGGGGGTTTCACATAAGTTTCGAAGGTATAGATGGCTCTGGTAAAACTACTCTCTCAACAAACTTGTATCTTAAGTTTAAGGAAAAAGGGTACCCGTGCTTCTATACTGTTGAACCCACTTTCATGAGAGTCGGATCGTTAATAAGGCTTCATGCATCAAGGATAAAAAATGTGCCCCAGTACTATATGGCATTGCTTTTTGCTGCTGATAGAGTTGAACACTACGAAAGAGTCATTAAAAAGAAGCTTGAAAAAGGATACCACGTTATCTCAGACAGATATGTGCATTCTTCCATAGCTTACCAGGGGGGCTTGCTTAACGATATTGAATGGGTTAGGACTATTAATAATAGAGTTCCACTACCCGATTTAGCGATATATCTCGACATAAGTCCAGATAAAGCTCTTAGTAGGAAGAAGGCTTCAGGATTATTCGATGATGTAACACTCTTGGCCAAGATAAGAGAAGCATATCTTAGCCTTGTTGAAAAAGGAGAGATTGTAATGGTTAATGCTGAAAAACCCTTTGAAGATGTATTTAGAGAGGTTATTGAAATTATTAAAAGCCGATTACATATCGACTTGTAGATCTGATGATTAGAATTCCTTTACTTTGTCAAATCCTCTTCGTTAAACTCTCTTGTAAGAACCTCCCTGATTCTCCTAGCCTTAACATCGCCTATTCCTTCAACTTGTTGAAGCTCCTGTTCACTCGCAGTAAAAACCCTCAGGGGAGTCTTAAAGTATTTCAGGAGCTTTACTGCTGTAGACCTTTCTACTAGTGGTAAGCCGGATAATAGGAAAACCTGTTGATCAGCAATGCTTTCAGGCTTCTTCTCTCCTCTAACTTGAAGATGCTTCTTCAACTCCTTCTGCTCTCTAAAGGCTATCGCATAGATTAGCTCAGCAGACTCCTTGGGATCTCTAGACCAGAGTAGAACCATCCTATATCCAGTGATAACTGCTGCAAGCGCCCCCCTTATTGAACTTGGACGCATGTTACTTAGGGGAGTATAAATGTCCTTCCCCTCTATGAGCAATATCGGTATTTCATAAGAATCTGCCATGGACTTAGCTTGCTGGAAAAGCCTCGAATCAATTATTGAAGATGCGAAATCGTTAACAGTCTTTCTCTCTACGCATATTCTTTCAGAAAGCACATAGTCTCCAACATCCAATTGACTAATTATAATCTTTGCTCCAAGCTTAGCTAGCTCGTCAACAACCGGAGAATTAGATTCTCTACTATCAACCACTATACTCACCTTGTCGTTCTCCTCTTCCATCTGCAAAAACCTGGATAGGCTAAAATTAGAAATTTGGCTTGAATCTACCTGTGACCTAATAGCTTTCATTTCCTCGATCATCTTCTTCTCTCTTCTCCTAGCTATCCAGAGATACTGCTCATCACGAGTATCTTGGAAATAAAGAATATACACTTTTCCGGGAGCATTACGACCTGTTCTGCCAACTCTCTGAACGAATCTAATCCCACTTGGAGTATTATCGTAAAAGATTATTGTGTCGGATGAGGATATGTCTAGACCCTCCTCCCCCACCTGTGTAGCTATCAGAACATTAAACTCCCCTTTCTTAAATCTTGAAATTATCTCTTCCTGTTCTCTTTGCGTCTGCCCCTTATCGCCAGTTTTAGAAGCCTGTCCAACTAGTCTAGCAACTTTAAATCCCTCTATTGACGACAATTCTTTCTCAACCTCTTTTGAGGCAGCACGATAGCTTACGAAAACAATTATCCTATTTACTCCGGACTCAAACTCCTTCTTGGACAGTTCTATAAGTTTTGAAAGCTTAGCATTATCATTTTGAAGCTTTAGTAATTCTATAGCATCTAGGATTCTCTTATCATTTAATATTTGAGCCAGATACTTAGGTGAACCTGGTCTCTTAGCCTTTTCTACAAGCCTATTAACGAATTGGAGGAAATATTTAGAACCCAGTAGGTCTAATCTCTCTAATGCGGTTATTAAGTATCTCGCTCTCGCGAGGCTTTTCAATGCCTCTATGAGCTCAGGCTTGTCTAGGAAAGGCCCGCTTTTTATAGCGTTTATCATTTCAGTTATTTCAGAAAAGCTGCTTGGCTTCTTATCCCATGGAAAGACCTTGAGCGCTTGACTAATCTGCTCGTTTATAAAGCTTTGAATCAGAGACCTAGCTTCCTTAACTAGCGGGTTCAATGGTATTGGTACAAGCCTATAGTCAATCTTCTTAACGTAAGGTGCAACATCTTTATCACTTCTCGTCCTAAACTCGAGGTTTTCTATGAAAAGATTTTTCATTAATTCCTCAATATCTTCTCTTCTAGAACCAGGAGAGGCTGTTAAACCCAGTATAAGTGGAAATGGGCATTCAGCATGGTACTTTTGGGCAATAGATATGTAGGCGTAATTACCTTTAGCTCTATGAGCTTCGTCGAAAACCATTAAAACTATTTTTTCCAATTCCACTCTTCCCTTAAAAATCTCATTCCTGAAGAGTTGTGGTGTTGCAAATATGACTCTGTAGCTTGTGAAAACCCTTTCTCGAGAAGGCGTCTCACCAGTCCAAAGTGCTATTAGGCTGGGCTCGATATTTAAGCACTCCTTAAAAAACTGGTAGTGTTGTTCTACAAGCGGCTTTGTGGGAGCCATGATAACACAAACGCCTTCGTCTCTTCGTATCTTTTCCGCGGTGACAAGGAGGGCTATGACCGTCTTACCCAGTCCTGTGGGTAGGACGACTAATGTATTACCCGTTAAGGCTCTAGACGAGATTTTCAACTGATACTCTCTAGCACGGATTTTACCCTCTTTTATTAGTGGATGTTTTATAAACCCATCCGAATCCACCATAAAGGGGCAAGATCCAGTCATCTTAGCTATCCGATTTCTTCTAGGGTCTTCCTTAGACTATCGATAACTTTCTTCAATGTTTGTTCATCCTCCATTTCCAAAACACGTTTTTCCAGGTTTTTAAGCAAGGAAATCGCCTCATCTTTACCATATTCTAAGGTAGAATATTCTTCAAAGCCTTCTCCCGTACGAGAAGGCTTGTAAAGCCTATTACAATTGACACATTTAATCCTCCCATCTTTATACCTGAACAAGGGGGCGCCGCATGATTCACAATGAGCAGCCATCATAACAGCGCCACTTTGCAAAGCTTCTGCCATCTTCTTTACGTCAAACTTGCCGAACATCATTTCCCCTAATTCCCGTTGTGACATCTTACTCTTAGGAACTAGAAAAACATATATTTTAAACCTCATTAAACCTATGGAAATAGGAAGGATGATGTAAGATGTCTAAAATGCCTCGTAAAAAGGATTTGGAAAACGAGGAGAAGATAATTAGAGCGATAGAGATGCTTAACTTCGTTGTAAACGATGTGACTACCCCGCGTAACATTAGAAACAGTATTAAAGAAGTTATTGCAA
>JAFNJB010000017.1:25772-27838 GCA_017601245.1 Candidatus Brockarchaeota archaeon | reverse complement strand
ACACCTGGTTTAAGAGATGAATCTTCTTTCAAAACTTTAAAACATGGATTCTTCAGCGGAATAATCTCTTCTTCACCTATGAAAACAGGTTCGTTCAAACCGTTTGCTATTGGAAGTATGCCGTCATTCCTATGGCCAGTCGACTCTACTAGAAGAAGGATCTCATTGTCTCCGTCTCTCAGCTTTTTCTCATCGATTTCAATCCTGGCCACGTGTTTAGCGTAGCCCAGGAATTCTCCATTTAGAAAAACCGAAACGTAATCGTTAACCCTAGGTATGAACAGTATTATCTTACTCATTCCAGTTTTCTTCTCGAATTTAAATTTGTTAAAGTACCAGAGATGTCCGTTTTCAACAATGCCGAGAGACTCTGGCGGATTGAGTCTCTGGATTTCAATCCAACTACCCGACTTAACACTCTCCAAGTCTTCCTCAACATACTTCCAATCTTCTTCGAGGCTAAGAACATGACCCTGGAGTTCAAAATCGGGGAGAATTATAGATAGGATCCATTTTTCGTCATCGTAAGTACATTCTGCTATCTTCCCGTCTACTTTAACTGCCCTAGGCCTCCAGGGGAGAATCATCCTGATAAGCCTCCCATCCCCCTTCTTGAAATCTATGTCCATTCTAAGAGAATTACCATCAGAAGAGTAGTTCCGAAGAAGGCTGAAGCCGGAGATTAATGCTATTCTTTTACCCAAGTATTCTGCGAACCATGTTCTAGCTGCACGTTCTCTGCTTAAAGCAACCAATAATAGGCTTGAGGAAGAATCGCCGATGAGCTTGAAGAAATCATCCTCGTAGATCGTGAAGTTTACTGTTTCTCTTACTCCATTGAACGGATGTATTAAAGTGATTTCGTGGCGACTACCGGGGTCTCCGTACACTATCAGGATTGTCCTACCGTTGAGATCGTAAGAGTAGAAGACTTGACAAGTGGAAAACTCTAAAACCCAGCCGTTCGCTAATCTTACGTTTAGAGGAAGTATTAAAGCAGACCTTCCATTAAGCCTAATTCTCTTTTCACCAAGATCTCTTATGAAAATTGTTACATCGGCCCGTTCAGGCTTCTTGTTAGTAACGAGTATGAAATTTCCTTTCTCATGTGTTATTGAAGAGACTTGAAAATCAGGGTCTTTACAGGTGATAAGCGTTTTGTCGATTATACAAGATGTGAATATTTCGCTGAAAGATTCTATCAAGGCTCCAATAAGCCTGATTACCCAGTACCTATCCCCCAGCTCACCCCACTCCCTTATTGCAGCCTGGTAATCGTATGTGGAAGCGATATTCTTGCCCGTCCAGTAACCGAAATTGGTTCCGCCATGAAACATGTAGAAGTTTATCAGGCTAAATCCTTTGAATATCATCGTTTTCAATAGCATGTCCGTCCATTCAGCTGGGATATCTCCTCTATCTGTAGGAAGCCTGCCTCCGAAAGAACTAAACCAGCCTCCTTCAAACTCCATTATCATCTTTGGCTTATCGGGCTGTTCTTCAATCAGGCTTTCAGCTTGCTTTTCCGGACCATCGAGATCCCAGGGATCAGGGTATATGTCTATAGAGTCGATTATCTGAGTCCCTCTTAGAAATCGATCTACATTGTGGACAATGGGGATGTCTATACCTCTTTCTCTAACAGCCTCGTAAAGACTGAGCAGGTATGGGACATTACCCCAGAAATATTCGTTTTCAATTTGGAAAAGAATCACGTTTCCCCCCTTAGTTACTAGATGTTTCCTTATTATTGGGATGATGTGATCGTAGTAGCGTAGGGCATACTTCATAAACTCCCTGTCAAGAGACCTAGGAATAACATTCTTGCCTATCAGCCAATTGGGAAGGCCTCCGAAATCCCATTCTGAACATATGTAGGGTCCTGGCCTAGCTATAACGTATAGCCCGTGTTTCTCGCATAATCTTAAAAACTCATCTATATCCCGCCATCCGGAGAAGTTGAAACAGCCCTCCTTCTGCTCATGCCAATTCCAAGCGAAGTATGTACTTATGCAGTTTAAGAATGCTCTTTTGACTTTTATGAGCCGATCCTCCCAAAGCTCCTT
>JAFNJB010000017.1:0-25194 GCA_017601245.1 Candidatus Brockarchaeota archaeon | reverse complement strand
TAGGTTGGGCTAAACCTATTCTGGACAGCAGCTATATCATTACTCTTCAAACAAGCCCTTGCCTCCTCAATCCCCTTCACGTCGAAGTTGCTTAGGCCTATGTGTCTAATCAAGCCCATTTTCACAAGCTCCTCCATAGCCCTCATCGTTTCGCAAATAGGAACATCAGAAGGCCAGTGTAAAAGATAAAGGTCTATGTATGTTCCAAGCCTCCTAGAGCTTTCTCTAGCAGCCTTTATAACATGCTCATAGCGCGCGTGAGTAGGCCATACTTTAGACACTATGAATAACTGGTCCCTGTCAAAACCCTTTATTGCCTCACCTACGAGTTCTTCAGCCCTTCCATTAGCGTATATTTCAGCAGTATCTATCATCGTAGCCCCTAATTCAATGCCTCTTCTAAGCGCAGCGATACACATATTGTCCATAGACTTGTCTTCACCCATTCTCCAAGTGCCAAGGCCTAAGCTGGGAACGCTACGCCCCAGTTTTTTGAAGAACTTAGTATCCATAAAGGGTGCATTGTAAATGCCTATTGATAAGTCTTTTACGAAGATTTTTACAGGTTTTCGGGATACGTATAAATAGAGGAGATTTATTTTTCAAAGCGTGAATAAAAATGTACCAGCCTAGGAATTTTGAACATCTTTTAGGATTAAAAGGCTTTAGCGATCAATTGTTGAAGAATCACTTCACATTGTATCAAGGATATGTCAACAATACAAATAGACTGATTGAAGGCTTAAACGCTCTAATAAAAGAGGGAAAAACCGGAACACCGGAATATGCCGAGCTCAAACGCAGGCTTGGTTGGGAGTGGAATGGAATGAGACTCCATGAGTACTACTTTGGAAACATGACTAAGGACAGCGTAGAATTAGATAAGGATTCTAAGCTGTACAAGAAGATTGTTGAAGACTTCGGCTCTTATGAAAACTGGGAGAAAGACTTTAAAGGAGTTGGGACAATGCGCGGGATCGGATGGGCCGCATTATACTACGATCAAGCGACAGGAAGACTGTTAAACGTCTGGATTAATGAGCATGATGTAGGACATCTGTCGGGGGCTAAGCTTATCCTAATAATGGATGTTTTTGAACACGCATATATGATCGACTACGGATTAAAGCGTGCAGATTACATAGAAGCGTTCTTTAAAGCAATTGATTGGAAGACCGTTGCTGAAAGGTTTGAAAAACAATGATATAGTAACAAATCTCGTTAAAACCATCTTTTTATTTTAAACATTTTAACGATTTAAAAATCAGTTTCTAAAGGATAAAAATAACCTTATTTAAACGATTTCTTTTCAACATAATTGATTTAAAATCACATTTAAAAACTTATAAGCCAGAAGAAAATGTTATTTAACGACCAAAAATGGTATCTTGGGGGAGAGCATTTAAAGCAGCATTTGTTCTACTAGCATTCACAATAGTTTGGGGTATTATCGGGGCAATCATCATAGGTATCGGCACTTTTGCTCTAGCGCCGAGTGCCATTGCTTATGAGTATTACTATGGGGTTCCAGTTCCTAGAGGTATTAATTGGGGAGCCATAGTTGGCATAGCAATCGTTTGGATAATTGGCATATTAGTAATATACCTTGGATCATACGCTTCTTATTTTAAAATCCTTACTGAACTCATAGTTGACGAGACGAGAAAGATTTCGCAAACGATAGTCACCCAACCCGTAGCAACGCAAGCCACCCAAGTGTCTAGTACACCTATGCCAGTATGTCCAAAATGTGGAACACCATTAACCTATGTACAGCAATACCAGAGATGGTACTGCCCTACTTGCAGAGAATACCAGTAAAATTAGCCTTCAAGTTTTTTCAACATTCTCGCAAAGCATCTAGCCTCCTCGATCTCTCTAATACTAGGCTTTCCCTTGTTTATTCCACCAAATGGTTTAACCCAGAAAGGATACGTGTCCCAGCCTCTACAATTAAACTCGCCTATGACTTCGAATCCTTTCGCAAGCAATCTGCTCCGTAAAGGTTTGTTAAAATCATGTATTAGCCATATTTTTCTCAAACCGCTTGTTGAAAATATGAATGCCCTCTTACCGTTTTGATAGGGCAATTTATCTATGAGACAGAATAAACTTGAATGATGCTTTCCAAAATATATTCCTGAGCCGAATCCGATTAGATCATATTTTGAAATAACTTCCGCATCTACCTCAGTCGGTTTAGCTAGATCAGCTCTAAGAACCTCCCCAATAGCCCTAGCTATCTTCTCAGTATTGCCATGATGCATAGAAACATAGATTATTAAAGTCTTCATTTCTGATGACGTTTTAATAACGTCTAAGGGATTTAAAAATATGCTCGACTATTAAAAAATCATACCCGTAATGGGCTTAGGAGAAGAAGGTCGATTGGTTGAGGAAAACTCTGGAGCAATCATACTGCGATTATAAAACATTCATCTCTTCTGAGAAACCGTTCATAGGACATGTTGCTATTGAAGTATTCAAACTGAAAAATCTTTTTCTTCAAGTATTCGATGTTTTTAACGTGGGCAAGACTAAGCAGGAATTGAGAGCAGAGATTTGGAGAAGAATGGAAGAGCTTAAAATAGCTCGTTTCCCAGGAGCATTTGGAAGGATCCCTAATTTCGTAGGTGCTGAAAAAGCAGCCTCCATGCTTACGCAACTAAGAGAATGGAAGAAGGCTCAAGTCATTAAGGTGAATCCTGATTCGCCCCAAGCACCGGTTAGAAAGCTTGCATTGATGAGTAATATTGTTCTCATAATGCCTACTCCAAGGCTTAGAAACGGCTTTTTATTACTGGAGCCAGCGAAAATCGACAAGAAGGATTATGGTTTTGCATCAACCATTAGAGGAGCCTTCATCTACGGTAGGGAAATTAAGCCAGAGGATCTGCCTAGGATCGACTTGGTAGTTGTTGGAAGCGTTGCCGTAAACGAGCAGGGCGAGAGGATAGGTAAAGGAGGAGGATATTCAGAATTGGAGTGGGCAATAGCAAGAGAGTTTAAAAAGGTCGATGAAGAGACTCCGATAATCACAACAATACACGATGTTCAGTTCATCAAGGATGTTTTCGAAATTGCTCCATATGATTTACCCATGGACTATGTTATAACGCCTTCTAAAGCTCTAAGAATTCAGAAGACTAGAGAGAAGCCGAAAGGAGTTTACTGGGAACTAATATCTTTAGAAAAAGTCAGCGAAATACCGATTCTGCTCGAAATGTATAGAAGTAGGAAGGCTGGTTAGTGCCTTTTAATCCATATTACGCATCGTATTAAAAAAATTAAGCTGTCTAATATTTTAAACTTAGATTATGAAAACATAAGGTACAAAACTTAATAATTCATTGATTGAATCGAAAACTCATGAAATATGGTTATTTTGATGATGAAGCCCGCGAATATGTTATAACAAGGCCGGATACTCCAACGCCTTGGATAAACTATCTCGGCCAAGAAGACTATTTCGCAATGATCTCCAATACAGCAGGGGGATACAGTTTCTATAGGGATGCACGCTACAGGCGTATTACGCGTTACCGTTACAACTCTGTCCCAGCAGATCAGCCTGGGAGATATATTTACATTAGAAATGTTGAAACTGGAGAGTATTGGTCTCCGACTTGGCAACCAGTTAAGCGTCCTTTAGACCATTACGAGTGTCGTCATGGCCTCGGGTATACTCGAATAAGTTCCTCATATCGTGGAATCGAGACCAGGATAACATACTTCGTACCATTGGGGCAGGCTATGGAAGTCTGGCGTTTAGAAATAAGGAATAACAATGATAAGCCTGTTGAACTCCAACTCTTCTCCTATGTGGAATTCTGCCTTTGGGATGCTTTAGACGACATGACTAATTTTCAGAGAAACTTCAGCATTGGGGAAGTTGAAGTTGAGGGAAGCGTTATTTATCATAAGACTGGCTACAGGGAGCGCCGGAACCATTTTGCATTCTTCGCCTGTTCAGAGCCTTTAACGGGCTTTGATACTTCAAGGGAAGCATTCGTCGGACCATACCGAGGACTTGAGAACCCCATAGTTGTTGAAGAGGGCGTTTCGAGAAACTCTATTGCTCATGGATGGGCAGTTATAGGATCACATCAATTGAGAATCAGACTCTCTCCTGGAGAATCCAGAGAAGTAATATTCCTACTAGGGTATGCAGAGAATCCTCAAGAAGAGAAATTCATAGCACCTAACGTGATAAACAAGGCTCGTGTCAAGAGGGTTATTGAGGAATACTTGAACCCCACTAAGCTGGACGAGGCTTTTCAAAAACTACGTCAACATTGGGATAGGTTGCTTTCAAAATGCCGAGTAGAAACACCCGATAAGGATGTTAACAGAATGGTAAACATATGGAACCAGTATCAATGCATGATAACTTTCAATCTCTCACGAAGTGCTTCACTATACGAGTCGGGCATAGGGAGGGGAATCGGCTTCAGAGATTCTAATCAGGATATCTTGGGATTTGTACACATGATACCAGATAGGGCTCGTGAAAGAATACTCGACTTGGCTGCGACACAACTACTGGATGGAGGAGCATATCACCAGTATCAACCTCTTACCAAAAGAGGCAATAAGGAAATAGGGAGCGGTTTTAACGATGATCCACTCTGGTTGGTCTTATCTACTGCAGCCTACATAAAGGAGACCGGTGATTTCACGATACTAGACGAGAAAGTGGTTTACGAAAATACTCCCGGTACTGAACAGCCTCTCTACGAGCATTTAACAAGAGCTTTGCAGTATACCATGGATAGACTAGGGCCGCATGGCCTACCTTTAATAGGCCATGCTGATTGGAACGATTGTCTAAACCTCAATTGCATGTCGACAATACCAGAAGAATCTTTCCAAACAGCTCCGGATAGGACGGATGGTAAAACAGCAGAATCTGTTTTCATTGGAGGATTATTCGTACTCGCCGCTAGGGAAATGGCCAGTATAGCTGAACGTATCGGACGTAAAGAGGATGCTGAAAAGTACCGGAGACTCGCAGATGAAATGGCTGAAAAAGTCTTGAAATACGGTTGGGACGGAGAATGGTTCCTTAGGGCATACGATGCTTTCGGCGCTAAAGTCGGGTCTAAAGAGTGTGAGGAAGGCCGCATATACATAGAGCCTCAAGGCATGTGCATAATGGCAGGAATAGGGTTAGAAGATGGTAGAGCTATTAAAGCTCTTGATTCAGTAAGGAAGTACCTCGCCACTCCACATGGCATAGTCCTCCATCAACCAGCATACACCAAGTATTACGTAAACCTCGGGGAAATATCCAGTTATCCCCCGGGCTATAAGGAGAATGCAAGCGTTTTCTGCCATACAAACCCGTGGATAATGATTGCTGAAACAATAGTTGGACGGGGAGACTATGCTTTCGACTACTACAAGAGGATATGTCCCTCTGCTAGAGAAGAAATAAGCCATATCCACCGTTGCGAACCATATGTCTATGCTCAAATGATCGCAGGTCCGGATGCACCTACTTTTGGAGAAGCAAAGAATTCTTGGTTAACCGGCACAGCAGCCTGGAACCTCGTAGCTATAACCCAGTGGATACTCGGTATCAGGCCGGGTTACGACGGTTTAATAATCGATCCATGTATTCCAAGCGAATGGTCTGGGTTTAAGGTTACAAGAGTATATAGGGGTGCAACATACGTCATAGAAGTTAGGAATGACGAGCATGTCTGTCGTGGAATCAAGCAAATACTCGTCGATGGGAAGCCTATTGAGGGAAACGTTCTTCCAGTCTTCAACGATAATGCTGTCCATCACGTCGTGGTGACAATGGGAAGAAAAGGATAGGACTGTTTTAAAATACCGGAAGCTGATAAAAATCTAACTATCAATATTTTTCCCGCTTTTCTGAAAAAGCAAGATGCTTAAATATTTGACACTGATCAACATGATCGAATTCAATGCGACACAAATTATTTTCAGAAGTACGGGAGAAGATTAGAGTATTCCCATAGCCCAAGCTATTCCGCCTGCGAGATGTTTTCTAAACCACTCCTCACACCAGGTTTCTGGAAAGTGGCCGAAGGCTGTATAGAAGACTCTACCCCTACCGTAATCGTGACACCAGCTTAAAGCGTAATCATGATCCTCCCTTGTCCCCTTACTAAGGTCTATTGAAGAATTATCCAAGCTTATAAGAACATGTGTTTTATTCCTACTCCAGTTTTTAAACGTATACACTTCCTCTTTAACGCGGAATTTTTCTGGAAGATGCCTAGTAGCCGGATGAGTATTATCTTCCACTTTCACTACAACTTCTTGCGTCCAAGGATGTGCTTTAAAATATCCTCCAAGCATTTCACCATAGTCTTGAAACTGATGGAAAGTATCTGCTGCATTGTGCACACCTATGAATCCTCCTCCATTCTTTACAAAGTTTATTAAAGACCTCTTTTGTTCATTACTCATAGGGAGTTCTCCGCTTGTTATGAATAGAATAGCTGAAAACTTTTTTAAGTCATTCTTATTTATTGCTGAACAATCTTCAGAAGCAAATACTTCTAGACCATTTTCCTCTCCGAGCTCCTCTAAGGTTTCGACGGCCAATGGGAGATAATCATGCTTAAAGCCTGCCGAATGTGTTAGTACAAGCAGTCTCTTCACGTTTCTAAAGCAGGTTGACTTAGGGATTTATGTTTTGCAATAAGCTAATATACCGCCTAATGAAGAACTATCCATGGAGCTTGGAAACTGGGCATGGCTTATCCTAGCGTTTCTCTCAGCATTCTTCGCGGCACTCGTGACGATATTTGGTAAAATTGGATTAAAAACAGTCGATTCCACGGTAGCTGCTGGCGTAAGAGCGGTAATAATGGCTTTAACAATGATAGGCATAATCATTTTGCTCGGCAAATCTTCTCAAATAGCCGAGTTGAATAGGAGGGATATGATTTTCATAATACTCAGCGGTGTTAGCGGTGCACTTTCATGGGTTTTCTACTTTGCAGCATTAAAGCTCACAGAAGCTTCGAAGGTTGCAACCATAGACAGGACAAGCATACTGTTCATAATAGTTCTATCATACTTAATCCTCGGAGAAGAAGTCTCTTTGAAAACTTTTATAGCAGGAGCCCTGGTTTTCCTTGGAACGCTTGTATTACTGTTATGATGTTTTTAATACCAGCCGTAGATTCGCATTATCAGCGGGGTGACGAATGTTTCTATTATCCCAGCTGTGATAAACAATGGGATGAGGCTTATAATTATGTATATTGCTTTTTTCAAGCTTTTATGAAGAAGCTCGTTTGAACTAATGCTCCTCTTCTTAAGAGAATTGAGGAATACGAAGCCAAGGTTTAAGCCGATTGAGCCTGCTATTATGAAGGCTGGAAGCTCTATTATACCGTGCGGAAGTATTGCTGCTAGAAACATAGTCGGATTCTGAACAATGTCTTCTACAACACCTAAAATAAAACCATTGAAGAAGAGGGTTATTAAAACAGGAACCATGAAAGCAAGGCCGGAGAAAGCTGTAGCCAGGGAAACTTGCCAATTGTGGAAGGATATGTCTAGAGCAAGAAAGGGCAGGCCTAAATAATTCTTAAACATGGGGTTGATCTTACCCGGAGTATAACCAATGGCATAGATTACCTGCCTAATACCGGATGATGAAACCTGCCTACCCAGAATAACTCCAAGGAATAAAAGCAGTATGGAAATAACGTGGAATATTATATTCCTAGGCTCAGTCAAGAACTTGACGAGCTCCCCAAAACCCTTCTTAATCCTATTAACACCGTCTTTTAGAACATAGGGGAAAACGTCTTTGAAAACTGGAGGGCCGATTGGAAGAGGGATTATAGTGTTTTCAGGCTTTGCTTTAAGGAAAAGGGTTGTCTTGAATATGTGGAAAACTGGGACTATGAGGAAGCTTAAAACTATTACTAGTATAGAAGAGACTTGGACGCTTAAGAGACTGGCTACAAAAGAGATGCCACTTATAAATGCATTTGATATTACTCTTAAAACACAATATAGGAAGGTGTTTGCAGGCATACTGAAGCATGTGCCTATGCTTTTCTTTATCGCATTTAAACCATAATAACCGTCTGCAACTGCAGGATAAGCATAGAGAGTTAGCACAGAAAAGACGATTATGAAAATCATTGAAAGAATTATGAGCATTAGCCAAAAGACGAATCTATATCCCATTGATGGAATAATCCCTTTTGATATCTGGGACGATAAGTATATTATTTCGGAAATAATCACGCCCATTGTAATTAGTAGAGGCATTATTTTAATAGTTTCAACTATGAAAACTGTCCAAGACATTTTAAACCATCTAATTCTCGTTTCTTCAAAAACGTCTTTAAATGAAATCGTACCCTGTTTTACCAATCTTAAATAAGAACCGTATTCGGCGGAATTTAAAAAGCCACTAACTAAAATCGAAGCTATGTAGTATATTGATATTGTTGCAATCAATATAGGTACAAGCATGTGAATAATTGGATAGATTAGTGACACCATTCTTTCAAAATCAAACTTACTAATACTCTCGGCAAGGTCTTTAAGAATACCAGTTGAAGTAAGTTGAGAAAGACCAAGTATTATTGCAATGACTATTATAGATTGTTTAAGTACTTCAAAAGCATTGCTAAGTATTACTGGAAACATCGACAATGGGTTAAGACGCCAAAGCCAGTACGATATGTTAAGTAAATTCTCTATGGAAGCATGTTTTACGGATAATGGGTATGGCGGAGAGGGGAATTCTAAATATGGCCCCGTCGGTTGATGAACATGCATATTGTAAAAAATACGTCTAACGAGTATTTAAGTCTTCATGATAATTATTATCTAAATTTTTTCTTCTCCAAAGATCTTCTCCATCTCTCTCTTAGCTTCTTCCTGAAGTCTCTTTATCTCCTCGATCTTCTCCCTGACCTTGTTTAACCATTCTCGACTTGCCTCTATTCCCTTGTGAGCAAAAAATGCAATCCCCTCGTTCCTACTCTTGAATATGCCGGCTTCAACGAGAGCATCTATAAGCTCTAAGTCGGCTTTAGGAAGCCTTACTGAAGAAACCACCATCGATGGCATTCCGCTCCAAGCCTTAGAGAGGGAATTCTCTATGAGTTTGCCTATATCGGGAATTCTCACTTCGCCTCCCGGAATCTTCAAAGTCATCAGTGAACTCCTTCCCTCCTTTAACTCTCTTATCCTACTCCTTATCTTCTCCTCAACATCCCCAATCTTATTAAGAAACTCATCCAATCTATCTCCAACCTCATCAAAGCTATTATCCAGAAAATCTCTAAGCTCCGACAACTTGTCTTCCACGTATTGCCCGAGTTCCTCCGACCCCCCTGAACAGTCTTCACGGACCTTTTTCCTAAAAGCCCTGAATTCTATTAAGATGCTTTCCCTCGTCTTCCTAGTTTCATCCTTGACCCGCTGCTTCATCTCCTTAACCTCCTTAAGCAAATCCCATAACGCAGGCGAATCTTTCTCCAACCATATTCTACCCTCTATCTCAGATACTCTTGAAAAACTAGTTTTGAGATGCTCAAAAAGCCTGTTAAAAGTATCTCTAACCCTATCTTTGAATTGATTAAACTCCTCCTCCAGCGAAACCATATTGTATCAATACAATACAAATTTTTCCTATTTAAACTTTATGCTTGAAATCGATCGGACCCTATTTTACAACCCTACTGCTCAACTCTGGATGCTTACTCATATAATGCTGAGCATAGCTACAAATGGGGACGATTTTAAGGTTATTTTCCAATGCGAATTTAACCACTTCATCCATAAGCTTTGAAGCCAACCCCATACCCCTGTACTCCGGCGGGGTGTATGTGGAGAGGACGTATAGCTTTTCTTTTTCTAAACGGTATTTCAATAATGCTTTCTGAGAGTTTGGGAGAGGAATATAGAATGACTCGTCGTCTCGGAAGACTTTGAATCCAGTATCAGTATTCACTTCGTCTCACCTTAGTTTACCACCCATTCTCCTTAGGATACTCTCGGCTTTAACATAAATACTCTTAGAGTCTTCGTCTTTTGGAAAATGTACTCGTATCGTTATGCTTTTAAAGCCATCTGGTATTTGCTTTCCAACGTATGTTTCTAAGACCTCTACTTTGAAGGCTTCTGGAAGAAGCTTTTCAACTATCTCCCTGCAAAGCTCAGGGTCGAAGTCTATTGGGAGGATTACGGAGAAGTCTAGGTTTGATTCTCCGAATACGCTTCTTCTCACTTCCATCGTAGCTTTCTCATCTAGAAGAGTTACATTAAATAGGCTTAGGGTTACAATCTTCTTCTTACTCTCTTCTATTTCTATCGTATTGGCTGAAACGCTCTTCAAAACTCCGATGTGAATCTTACCCGTTTGAACGTTTTCTAAACATATTTTTCTTCCGATAAGCCTTTCAAGAACATTCCTTTCTCTCTGTAGGGTTGAAACCATCCTGTCCGATATGGATAGCAATACGGTAGAAGATTCTGTTGCCATGAAGTGTTTACAGGATTCTGCTATTTGCCTAACGATCTCCTTAACGTTCTTTTTTCTCGTCTCTTCGTTTAGTCTGATCGCTTGAGATATGAATTCTTCTTGAACCCTTAGAACATGGGGGTTGTGTACTTGAAGCTGTGCGTAGAGCTCTGGGTTTTGGCAAACAACTCTGTAAACTATTGGTAGAAATGCATTGTAAATTGGCGTTGAAAATTTTCTAGATTGTTTCAAGTCGACATTCAACTCCCTTATAACACTTGCGAAAACCATGCTTGAAAAATGAGTTAAGCCTTGTACTATACTCATCATTTTATCATGCTCTTCACATGTTGTAACTACTACTTCAGCACCCTCCTTCTCTAAGAACGATTTTATTTTTTCAAACCATTTCTCAGACCTTACGGGTATTACTACAACTACTTGCCCTTTAATATCCTTAATCCTGGGTCCGAACATTGGATGTACGCTTATCAGTTCAATAGTTGGAGGGGCGTTTTTCAGCATTGATGAAACAGCCTCAGTCTTCACTGAAGTAATGTCGATAAGTAGTGAGCCTTCTTTCATGTACGGTGAAACCTCAGCTATAACTTCAGGAGCAACCTCAACCGGAACGGAAACTATTACGATATCAGAATTTTCAACAGCCCTCTTATTATCATTCACATAATTCACCCCAAGTGTTCTAGCTATTCTGGACCCTTCAATCTCATCTGGATCGCTGACAGTGATTTCAAAATCACCCTTACTCTTAAGATAATTGATTAACCACTTGCCCATTGCCCCACAACCACCTATAATCGATATCTTCAGGGACATGATTACTTGTTTAATGTTGCACTGCCAATATTTTTAGTTTTAATAAAGGATTAATATCGGTAAATTCGGAGCGTTTTAAAGGCTGTAGATAAGTATTCACAATATGTAGAGGAATATTTTATGAACATGTTGTCTACCGGACGGGATGCTAGTAGATTTTAATGGGCTAACTCCTTCAAGAGGGTAGTCGTGTACGATGATTCTCGCACCACGGCGACACTCATTTAGCAGTTTTAAAGAGAGTCTTCTGGTGATAGAAGGGAATGGGTAGACGTATATGAGGCGAAACCTAGAGACATCTATTTGAAAAAGGTCTGCTTTTACTATATCTATCATTTGATTTAGACCAGCTTCCTTAATTCTCTTCATAGCTATTCTTATCAGTCTTTCATCCAGTTCGAAACCTATGCTGAAAACACCGAATTTCTCTGCTGCTCTTAATAAAACCGTACCGTCTCCAGATCCTAAGTCTACTAAGACTTCGTTAGCTTTCGCTTCTGCTAATTCTAATGCTGCATCGACTACTTGAATTGGGCTTGGCAAGTATGGAAAATCCATAAGCATCCTTGAAATTGCCATGTCTCTAATCATACCGCCTTTATAGTAATTTATGCTACAAGGCTCTTAAGTCTTGTCGACGTCGTATCGAGAGAAAGATTTAAAGACGATTGCTTAAGAAACATTCGCGAATGAAAGTAATAGTGTTTGAAGACGATGCCACATATAATTTTGAACCGTTAACTTTAACGAGAGGCTCCTTCGACCTTAGGATTGGCCTCTTCTCTTTTGCAGACCGTGTGAAGCACTATATGCAAGTTGAGCAATTAGATTTCATGACTAGAGACTATATTGCAGAATATATGAGGAGGAAGAAAAGGGTCAGGGCCAATGAGCCTGATGCCATAGACGATGAAGCAATCTTCGTAAATGGATTATTAGTATTCGATAGGAATCTGCAGAAAATCGCTCGTAAAATAAAACCAGAAACAATTGTATTAAAAGGAGATCGAATCCTAATTGCAAGGTTTAGTGAAACCACGGCAAGAGAGTTGGCACACCTGTTTACGAATGCGCCGAGTCCAGAAATATTGAAAGCCATGAAAAGCAAAGCTTTGGAAAAAATCCAATGTGAAGAAGCCCTGCTCATTACCCATTTTTGGGATTTAATAGAAAGAAATAGTCTACAAATATCTGATGATTATGAGACTATGCCCAGACTCAAGTCTAGAATACCAGATGAAGTAAGTGTAATAGGTAGGAGGAAAAACCTATACATTGGAAGGGAATCTGACATCTCCCCATACGTCGTATTTAACGTTAAAGAAGGCCCAGTATACGTTGGGGAAGGGTGTGAAATAGGTGCTTGGAGCTTTATAGAAGGCCCCGCGTACATAGGTCCTGAGACAGTAATACACCCCCTCTCAGTAATAAGGAGGGGTTCCAACATTGGGGCTGCCTGTAGGATAGGAGGGGAGGTTGAAGAAACAATAATCCAGGGGTATTCGAATAAACAGCATAGTGGTTTTTTAGGCCACTCATATGTTGGGGAATGGGTTAATCTCGGAGCATTGTTTACAAATTCAGATTTGAAAAATACCTATGGGAGTGTTAGGATAATGGTCAGGGGTAAAAGAGTAGATTCGGGAAGGGTAAAACTGGGCAGTATCATAGCTGATCACGTGAAGGCTTCGATAGGAACACTAATCTATACTGGGAGAAAAATTGGAGTCTCATCCATAGTAGGTGGCACCATTGTTGAAGATGTCCCCTCTTTCGTATTTTATGAAAAAACACATGAAATACCAGTTTGGGAGATAGATATTGAAGAGGCCATTAAAATTGCGAGGAGGATAATGTCTAGACGTAAAGTGGAGTTGACGATTGAAGATGAGCAATTGCTTAGAAAGGTTTTCGAAATAACTCGAGAAGAACGTGAAGCAATCAAGCCTAGAAAGGGAGTTTTCAAGTATACCGACTTACTTCCTAGTTAAATCTTTTAATTCTTCCTCTATGGTCTTGCAATCATAACCATTAAGGCTCCAGCCTACTGCACCAATGTTCTCAACGATTCTCTCCGGCTTCGAGGCACGGGGTATTGGGAAAACCACTCTACTCCTATTTATTAGCCAATTTAAAGCTATTTGAGCAGGCGTCTTACCCTCAACCCTACTACTTGTTTTCAATTTTCTTAGGACTCTGGTTAACTTACCATGTGCCAGGGGACGGTATGCAAGTATTGCAATATTGTTTCTCTCGCAATAGGGTAGGAGATCTTTCTCAATCCGTCTATCCAACAGATTGTATTCAACCTGGTTTGAAACAATCTCGTATTTTGGCGACGCTTCTTGAGCCCTCTTCAATTGTTCAAGAGAAAAATTGCTTACGCCTAGATATCTAACCTTACCCTCGTCCACTAGCCTGTTCATAGCACGGAGTGTCTCTTCCAATGGTATTAAAGGATTTGGAAAGTGGATTTGGTATAGATCGATGTAGGAACAACCCAACCTTTTCAAACTTCTCTCAGCAGCCTTTAAAACACCATCGTAGTGTAAATGCGTAGGCCAGACTTTCGTCGCTATAAAAAGCTCATCTCTCTTAAAGCCGCGTATTGCTTCTGAGACAAGTTTTTCCGTCTCGTATATTTCTGCAGTATCGATCATGTTAATGCCGAGTTCTAACCCTTTCCTTAAAGCGGAAATTTTAAGGTCCTTATCCTTATAATGGTGGAAGAGCCTTGCCAAAATAATGAAGGAAGGGTCGTAATAGGTCCCCATTCCTATGACAGAAGCCTTAAAGCTAGTTTTACCAAACTCACGATATTCCATTATTGTAATGTAATCCATATCATCCTAATACATAAACTTGAAAGACAGCAATATTCGGCTAAACTTTTTATATCGTCGAATTTATTAAACTGATTGTTAATGAAGATTTCATTAACTGAAAAAAGCGCTCTGATAATAGTTGATGTTCAGAACGATTTCCTACCTGGTGGGGCTTTAGCAGTTCCAAATGGGGACGCAGTAATAGAACCATTAAACAAGTATATTGAACTCTTTAGTAGGAAGAAGCTACCTATTTTCGCAACAAGAGACTGGCATCCTGAAAACCATGTGAGTTTTAGAGAAAGAGGGGGGCCATGGCCTCCTCATTGCATTCAGAACACTCACGGCGCTATGATATCGGATAAACTAAACCTCCCACTTGACGTCAAGATTATAGATAAGGCTTTCTCGCCAGATAGAGATTCCTACTCAGGTTTTCAAGAGACCGTTTTAGATTTAGAGCTTCGCAGACTGGGCATGAGAAGGCTGTTTATTGGAGGACTTGCAACAGACTATTGCGTTAAAGCAACAGTACTGGATTCTCTTGAACTCGGCTTTGAGACTATATTACTGCTTGATGCCATTAAAGGAGTGGATGTAAATCCTGGAGATAGTGAAAACGCCATCCGAACCATGATTTTAAAAGGAGCGATTGCAATAACTTTGGAAGATTTGATAAGTTAACTAGGCCGTTTAATTTAAATTCAGTTGAGCTGGTTCTAGACGGGGAATCTTCAGGTTATCGAAGTGCTTATCAAACGAAATTATGGCATTCACACCCAAGGTAATCGCTATCGAATATTGTATTGCATCATCCACATCCGGGCCTTCTTTTTCCATAATTTCAACTGCTATTAACATGTCGGTAAGCTTGCTGTGGTATATAGTAAGTCCCTTGTAAGCCGAAAGACTCGATAGAAACACCTTAAGCTCCTTTATCTTAAGGGAATTTGACATTATCAGCATGATCGAATATATTGAGAAATCTGTAATAATTGCTTTAATATCTCCATTTTTTAATCATATTATTAAGCAAAGTTTTGTAATCCTTACTTCTTGTTTGAGACGGCATAATCTCGAGAAAAATGTTTGTATCAACCAGATACATTTTCAAACACATCTTTAGACCATAATTTCCCGACGGAGTGCTGCAATTCAACAGAGCCCATTTTTAAGATCTGAAAGCAAACCCTCTATGGCCTTGACAGGATCTCCTTCAAACTTTAATACTGGAAAGCCATTTTTCGAACGCTTCCTCAGCAACACGGCTTAGAGCACCCTTGAAGTATCCGAATTTACGCATCGCAGCCTCTCTAAATTTCTCTTCCAATTCCTTATCTTATTTGTACCCTGAGATCAGGCACGTAGGAATAATGGTCATGTTGCCTATTTAACATCTTTCCATTTGGTAACATGGCACAATGTCACAATGTGTCATTAGTGGAAAAAAATGAGAAGCCTTAAACTATACTCCTCTTTATTTTCTCCGTTAATTTAATCAATTCCTCGCTTATTTCTACAGGGTAAGTTGCCGGATTCCTAATCTTCTTGTATTCTTCGGGAAGCTTACTAAGCTCGGTTTGAGCTTTTTCCCTTATCTCATCCAAAGAAGGAAGCCTATAGACGAGTTCACCGTTTTCGAATATGCGGACGAGCTTTTTCTCACCTTTTAAATGCTCGGTAGAGAGGCCGATTATGTCTTTAACGTATTTTCCGTTTTCCTCTATTCTGAAGACTTGTTTCGCACCCGGTAGCGTAATCTTCTCATTTTCAGCAATCTTCATGCGAGGAACGAGTCTGCCTCTTTCCTCGCTTTCAACAAGCTTATACACAATATCTATCTTGGGGGCATCATCGGAAGTAACGAGTGAAGAACCTACTCCGAAAACATCCATTTCAGCACCCTTATTCAAATAATCATCTATAACATATTCGTCTAACCCGCCACTCACGAATATTTTAGTAGATACGAAGCCAGCCTCATTCAAGATCCTCCTAGCCTCCTTGCTTAATTTAACCATGTCTCCAGAATCCATTCTAACACCTTTCAGCTCCTTTCTACCAGTTAATCCCTCAACAACCTCTATTGCATTCCTAACGCCACGTAGAGTATCGTAAGTATCAACGAGTAAAACCGTATCCACCCCCCATGATTTGATCCAGGCTCTAAACGCTTCCTTCTCGCTTGGAAAAGCTTCAATGTAAGAATGCGCCATCGTCCCAAATATCGGTATGCCGTATAGCTTGCCGGCAAGAACATTTGACGTTCCTATGCATCCCCCTATGTAGCTTGCCCTAGCTGCTTTAATCCCAGCGTCAATCCCATGAGCCCTTCTAGAGCCAAAGTCGATAACAGGCCTACCCCTCGCAGAATTAACTACCCTAGAGGCTTTTGTTGCAATTAGCGTTTGGAAATTCACAGTGTTTATTATGAACGTTTCAAAAATCTGAGCCTCTATTATAGGTGCTGTAATCCTTATTATCGGCTCGTTTTGGAAAACCAATTCGCCTTCCGGCAGTGCCCAAACATCTCCCGTAAACCTAATTCCTCTCAGAAACTCTAGAAATTCTTCTTTAAAACCCTTCTTTCTTAAGAATTCAAGATCTTCTTCTTTAAACCTGAAGTTTAAGAGATAATTACAAACATCTTCTAAGCCCGCCGCAATCAAATAACCCCTATTAGGCGGGAGTTTTCTCACGAATAGCTCGAAAGTAGCCTTCGCATTCCAGGATTCGAAATAAGATTGCCCCATTGTCAACTCGTACAAATCTGTGAAGAGAGCCAAGTTTTCCATGCTCATCGCCTGTAGTTTAAAATAAGCTAATAAATTTAATTCCTGATTTGAGATTTGCTTTGTTAAGACTTGAAGCATCTTTAAAAACTACTGTATTACTACATATATCTTAATTTGCTAATCAGCTTACTTAACTGCGTATTACTCTAGAGGCTCGATTCTTTTAATTTCCCTAAGTTTGTCGAAGTCTTCGTTGTAGCTTACTATAGTCGTTATCTTGTTCTCCAAGGCTATTGCTGCGTGTAGAGCATCCCTGGGCTTAAGCTCATACTTCTCCATCAGGTCTTGCGCCCTTAAGACTGTTGTCCTCTTAACAGGTAGAATTTTCAGGTTTGGAAAACTCAAAAGCTTTCTACCTTGGTTTAGGGAAGAATCGATTCCCAAGACTTTTCTAACGACCCATACAACCTCATCCCAAGTGGCTGGAGAGGCATAGGCTTCAATTTCTCCCAATGCTATTTTTCGCAGAAAGTTTTTAGCCTGTAACGCTTCCCGAACAGAAGCCGGGTCATAAATTATTGGATATATGAATATGTTAGAGTCAATGTAGGACAAACCTCTCTTCAACCTCTTCCTCTAGGATCTTCTCTACATCTATTTTCCGAGCTAGCTTTCTCTCAGTTGAGCAAAAATCTTCGACGAATTTCTCCGGATCCAGCCCTGGCCTCATTAGAATTTCTTTTTCCCTAACTTCCATGATGATTTCATCCCCAGGGTGAATGCCTAGGGCTTCTCTAATGATCTTTGGTATTACTATCTGTCCCTTGGGCCCGATTCTCCTCTTTATTCTCATTCTTACTATTTAGTATGAAAATGTCAAACTTGTTATTTAAACTTTTTCCTACATTATTTTCTAATTTGAGAGAAAACGCAGGTTAAATTGCCAAAACGAGTATAGAGAACACACTGTTTGATTTTGCTTAGAAAGATCAAGACCAAAAATCGTTAAAACAAGGGTTTTAATGCGGATATTGGTTAATTCTTAAGGGTTAAGAAGTTTTATGATACGCATATAGTGCTGGAGAGCTTCCGATTTATCTCTGGCTCCACGGACGATTCCAACGCCAGACTTCAACAGGTGTACTTCAATCCTATCATTCACAAGGAATAACGTACTTAACCTGTGCTTTTCCTTAACTTTTACGCTTTTATCAAGTAATTCTTTTTGAAAGTTTGGTTCGAATAAACTAGTGGGGGAAACTATGTAGTAGGATAAGCCCCTAGTCGAGCATACTTCTTCAACGTTAAAATCTTTACCGATTTCTTTCTCACGATAAGTCTTAGATTGGCTGCAGGTTTCACAAGAGTCTGAGCGTTTTATCTCCACTGTTTCAAAGAGCATATTCCTGAGGTCGAAGAAGAGAAGCTTGTTTTTTAAAGCAGGCTCTTTACCAGTTATTATTCTTATCGCTTCCGAAACCTCTATGCTTGCTATTATCGAAACCAGGGAAGGATGGACACCAACAGTTGCACAAGTTGCCGAAGGCTCTTGACGAGGCAGGAAACAGTCTAAGCAGGGCGTCTCTCCAGGTATTATCGTTGAAACATTTCCGAACATTTCTACGGCTGACCCGAAAACGTAAGGCTTATTGAGTTCGATACATGCTCTGTTGACGATCCTTCTTATGCGAAAACTGTCCAATCCATCTAAGACTAGGTCAACATCTTCAATTATACTCTTAATATTGTAATCGTTTACTGAAAGAGGAAGAGCCTCAACTTTAACATCAGGATTAATCTTCTTAATCCTATTCTCGGCAGCCTCAACCTTAGACATACCCAATGATTCGATATCGAAAATGCTCTGCCTATGAAGATTAGCTCTCTCGACCACATCACGGTCAACTATCCTTAGGAAGCCAATCCCCATACCTGTAAGCTGAGTAACAATCGTAGAGCCAAGTCCACCGATGCCAATCACGCAAGCCCTTGCACTCCTAATTTTTATCTGACCCTCGCAGCCTATGTCTTTGAGAACTATCTGTCTGGAATATGTGTCAAGTTCCTCGTCTGACAGCCCGCAACGCATCATGACATATATTTAGGGCTTGGTTAAAAATCTAGCTTGTACTGAGCCTAAGACCACCCAGTTGATTGCTTATCCACCGTGAGTCATTTATAAGTAATCAGCATTCTTTTCCCTATGTTGTGTTATTGGTTGATGCTTCCAAAACGTCTCCAGGAGACAAATCGCTGAGGACTCTAAGTGCAAACCTAGGCGGATTATTTCGTGGTAAAGAGAGGTATCATTGGAATAATGGAGTGAAACTATTTGAAATCAATATTGAGATGGATTGTTGAATTTATGAAGAGGAATTTTTCGAGAATGGAAATAGACTGGCTATGCTTAGCCCCATCGCCCCCTATCAAGTATAGCATAGCTTTTATGAGCCTCTGTTGGTTCATTTCCCAAGCCGAAAATCCCTGAGGCCTTAAAAACTTAAATTTCTCACTGTCATTCTAAACAAACGGGTTGGGGCATTCCTGGGTAGAAGTTGAGCTGTCCAATCTGGAAAGAACTAAGTCGAAGAAGGTTAGGGCTTTAGTTGATACTGGAGCAAGCCTATCCGTCCTGCCTAAGAGCTTGGCTGACGAGCTTGAAATAGAGGCTGTTAGCGAAGACAGAGTAATGACGGGGGCCGGCCAAATAAAGATAAAAAGGGGGAGAGCTTGGATAAGGCTAGAGGGTAAAGAAAGCCCGTTCGACATATGGATCTCAGATATCATAGACAGGGTTCTAATAGGCGTCGTGGTCCTGGAGACCTTCGGATTTGAGGTAGATCCTACGACTGGAACGATAAGGGAAAAGCCACTACTCCTCTACTAGTTTTCGCAGATTATTGGAGTTTTACCCTGCTCTTCCAGCTTTCTAAGCTCCCCCTCTAAATGTTGCACCTCAATCCTCTCTTTGAGCATGAACTTTCTATTACCAAGTATTATATCGTTTCCATCGTACTTAGCCCTCGCACCATAACCAATTGTCACTTCAAAAGTTTCAGCATCCGGTATTTCAATCCCTTTTCTCTCTGCCCCCATCACTACGGCTTTCCCTATAGGATGCTCCGAATATTTCTCAGCAATAGCAGCCAAATTTAATATCTCCTTACCGTCATGCTCAGAAAACGTCAGTATGTCGGTAAGCTCAGGTTCTCCTTTGGTTAAGGTGGCAGTCTTATCGAAAATAACAGTTGTAACTTTTCCGCCGATCTCCAAGGCCTCGGCTCTTTTTATTAAAATTCCATGCTCGGCTCCCATTCCCATACCAACCATAATTGCCGTGGGTACAGCTATTCCCAGAGCGCAAGGACAGGCAACAACAAGCATAGTGACGAAAACAGTTAGAGCGAACAATAGTGTCGAATTAAGCCAAAAATACCAAACAATAAATGCTATAAATGCTGACAACAAAACCAGGGGGACGAAATAAGAAACCACCCTGTCGGCAATTCTCTGAACAGGTGCTTTAGAAGCCTGTGCTTCCTCAACTATCCTTATTATCTGGGCTAGTGTAGTGTCCTTACCGACCCCCGTCGCCTTAATCTTCAAAACCCCGGATTTGTTTATCGTTGCCCCTATTACCATGTCTCCTTCTTTTTTATCTACGGGCACGCTTTCTCCTGTAACCATACTTTCATCTACGGCAGAGTATCCGTCTAAAACTATGCCGTCTACCGGTATTCTTTCTCCTGGCCTTACGATCACTATATCTCCAATCTTTACGTGACCTATAGGGATCTCGGTTTCTTCATCTTTCCTTATCACCCTAGCGGTTTTTGGTTGTAATCCCATTAGCCTCTGGATGGCTGCACCAGTTTTACCGTAAGATATTCGTTCTAAGAGCATGCCTAGAGTTATGGTTGTTATCACAGAGGCGGAAGCCTCATAGAATGTTGGGCCACGGATAAAGAAAGTTGCGGCAACACTATAAAAGTAAGCAGCCGAAGTACTTAAAACAACTAGAGTATCAACGGTCGCATTCCCGTTTTTAAGGGCGAGGTAAGCTCTTTTGTAAAAGGGATAGCCAGCAATAAATTGAACAGGTGTAGTTAAAATGAAGAGTAAAAGGTTCTCTCCAACGAACTCTAGAAAAAGCTCTATAATGAGTATTGGGATGGTTAGAAAAAAGCTGAAAACAAACAAACGCAGCTCTCCCTTAGTTTTTTTCTCTTCAGTTGTAGCTTCCTGTTTGAATTCTTCCGCCCTATAACCAGTATCTTCAATTACTTTTAGAATCTCATCTATATTCACCTCCTTAGGATTATATTCTAAAATCACATTACCAGTTACAAAGTTCACGCTTACGTTTGAAACACCCCTAGTTCTAATCAAAGCTTTTTCGATTGTAACGGCACAGTCAGCGCATTCCATCCCATCGACTTTCAGACTGATCTTTTTCATTTTTCCATCTTTTCTACATCAAAAATTATAACCGGGTTATATAAACTTTCTTCGTCAACAAAAACAGAATTATTAATCACCTTATGATATTCACTTGTGTTTTTACTTCCTACTCTAAACCAAACAGAAACGGAGTATTAAATGATACTGGTGAATGCGTCTTCTAAAATTTAGAGGGAAATGAGCATTCATTATATTACTTAAGATAATTTTTGGATACTTCTTACTAAACACACGGAAAGATTTTTATAACTATGTTATTTTTCAGCGACGCTTGGTTTAAAGAAATGGACAAATCGCTGAGGCCATGGGTAGGAGGAAGAGATTGGCGTCATCAAGCTCATGGAAGCCATCTCCCTCGATGGGAGGACGTTCTAGCCGGGATCAATATTCCTAATGAAGGGATGGTGTCGAACTTGCCGGATTGGGGGATTATCGAAGTCTCAGTATATGCTGACTCAGTCAAGATTCATCCGTTCCATGTGGGCCCATTGCCGAAGGGCGTAGTAACTATTCTTTCAATAGGTTTGACACTAGGGGCACTATTCCGATCGCAAGTATATAAGAAAACCTAGGCTTTGTCTTTTAAGTTCCATATGGAATTCAACTCTTTTTCCAATGCCTCACACCATTCTTTCATAGTGTGTCTTATTCTCCTTTGAGAGAAGGAGTTAGCAGAGCATACTTTGCTTTGTATGTAAACAGTTCATCCTGGCTAAATCCATTTAGTCTTTATTTCTTTCATCTGAGTAAGATGTTGATCATCCGTTACACAAGCCATTTTGAGGCTTTTGGCTGTTGCTGCTATAATGCTGTCTGCCATCGGTATTTTGTACTTATATCTGAGTTTGGCAGAAATTTTAGCTATTTGAGCATCTACACTTATTACTTTAAAGTCCTTCTCGAGAAGCCTTGTTCTTAATTCGGCTTGTTCTCTTCCTTCTTTCTCCATCGTTAACTCGTAAACCTCATGAATAACGATTGCGGAAATAACCTTGTTACTGTCGGTTCTAAGAGCATTGGTCGTCCTTTTCAACATTTCATTATCCTTTGAATAATAGTGTTCGATGAAGAATCTTGTATCATAAACGCTCATACGTCCTCTTCTCTGATCTTATCGAGGAGTTTTTTCATTTCTTCCGGGGTTGCGTATTTAGAGCCTGAGCCTGCTAAATCTGAAGTTCTTAACGAAGGTCTTATGAGAATTCCCTGATCAGTATCTATCACCGTTAATCTCGACCCTTCACTAATGTTGTACTTTCTTCTAAGCTCGGCGGGAATCGTCGTTTGCCCCTTCCTCGTAACCATAACCTCGTACTCCATTTCGTACTACTTTATTTGAAGTACTACTTTATATATATTACTACTAGGTAAAGGGCTGGAAAGGCAAAAAAGAGACTAAACGGTATTTACGTAGCTTGAAATTAGCTGTTTTTCAAAGTCATTTACATACATGAACCAGTTTTCCACGTTACGCTGTCCAATTGAACCACATTAACCTTATACACTCTCTCTTCTAATATTGGTGGAATATCCTTGACCGTTTTGATCCTCTTTATAGAATGGTTATCTTAGCATGACATGTTCTCCAGTAACGATGTAAATTATAGATTCACCTATGTAGGCTGCATGGTCAGCTATTCTCTCAAGATAAAAATCAGAACATCAGGTGAAAATATAACTTCTCTACAGAGGAATCTAATTAAGGACCTAGTAAGAAGAAAACTTGTCGGTGTTGAAACGATATCTGATTCTGAAAATGAAATCGTATTGCAAACATTGGTCAGCTATCCTGAGCTTCGATTGAAAACGCTATGAGACGGATGTGCTTAATAACTGCCTCTATGCACAAAGATGCATTACAAGCATTAAAAGAATCCGGTAAAACGCTTGCTAGAGATACTATTGCCCTAGATGATGAAGTCGATCGTTTCAGTCTCTACGTAATAAGACAATTGAAGATGGCTGTGCAAAATGAAAGAATGCTCAGGGAAATTAGACTATCTAACCCTAAAGATTGCTTAGGATATAGGATAATAGTGGAATTTGTAGAAAGAACATCTGATCATGCGGTTAAGATAACTGAAAACGCTATGATAGTAGGTGGAAGCATTGATAAGTTGATTTTAAAAGAATATCTGAAATGAATCTTTTATCCATGTCTATTTTTAACGATGCAGTAAAATCGCTATATGAAAGAAACTATCTATTGGCTGATAGCGTGATCTCTAAAGCAAAGATGGCATCTTCTCTGAGAAACGAAATAACTAAACTCATTTCTAAAAAGGCAGATGCTACTCAAATATCCAGTTTAAGAATGATTATAGAAAGCATATGTAGGACAATAGAATACTCGAGCGATATTGCTGAGGTTTTTTAAACTTGAACGTAAATCAAGTAATTGAAAACCAGCTTTAAAAGAGGAATCGCTCTAAAAATTACTCTAAGTAATAAATATTATTAGTTCGAATACTTTTCATGAAACGTTTTAATAACCCTGTTATTTTTCAGCGGCTTAAGGTGGTTGAAAAAGTATGAGCGAAGCCTTGAGGACAATAGAACAGGTAAACGAGAAAATAGCTAAGGGAGATGTTGTAGTCTTAACTGCAGAGGAGTTCGTTAAAATAGCAGAGAGTTCTGGACTTGAGAAAGCAGCAAGAGAAGTGGATGTTGTTACCACCGGGACATTTGGGGCAATGTGTAGCTCCGGGGCTTTTCTAAACTTTGGACATGCTGACCCACCTATAAAGATGACTAGAGCATGGCTAAACGACGTTCCCGTTTACAAAGGCCTTGCTGCAGTAGATGGTTACATCGGTGCAGCAGCCTATAGTGAGACAAGGGGTATAGAATACGGCGGTGGGCATGTGATAGAAGATCTGGTAAGTGGCAAGGAATTAATATTAAGGGGGGAAAGCTACGGTACAGACTGTTACCCTAGGAAATACGTGGAAACTATAATAAGGATAGATGATTTGAATCAGGCCGTTCTCGTAAATCCTAGGAATGCCTACCAGAGGTATTTTGGGGCAACGAACTCTAGCGATAGAACACTCTACACCTACCTTGGAACACTATTACCCAATTACGGTAATGTCGGTTACTCTGGCTCCGGTGAGTTAAGCCCATTGTATAAAGATAAGGATCTTGAGACAATAGGTATTGGGACAAGGATATTCCTTGGGGGCGGAATAGGCTACGTTATAGGTGAGGGCACTCAACATTATCCTTCTAAGAACCTTTCCACGATTATGGTTGCAGGAGATTTAAAGCAGATGAACCCGAGATTCCTTAAGGGAGCGACTTTCTACAAATACGGTGCAACTCTTTACGTCGGATTAGGAATACCCATACCATTAATAAATATGAATGTTGCTAGAAATGCAGCTACTCCAGATAGGGAAATCTTTACTGAAATAATGGATTACAGCGTTCCCTCTGTAAAGAGACCTGTTGTAAAGAAAGTAAGTTATGAGGAATTGAAATCTGGAAGGGTTGAGATTAACGGCAAAACCGTTAAGGCGGCGAGCATGTCTAGTCTAAGGATGGCTAGGGAAGTTGCTCAAACCCTTAAGAAATGGATTGAGGAAGGACTATTCCTGCTTACAAAACCCGTAGCGCCTTTGAGAAAGGATAGTGTACAGAAGACAATGCCTCTTAGGAAGCATGAGCCTAAAGTTGTAGAGTTGATGAGGACACAGATAGTGACTGCTAAGATTACAGATTCCATTAAGGATGTTTCGACTAAAATGGTTAGGGGTAATGCAGACCATGTTCCAGTTGTTGACGAAAACAATAAGCTTGTTGGAATAGTCACGACATGGGACATAGCTAAGGCTGTTGCTTTAAACGTACAGAAGCT
>JAFNJB010000061.1 GCA_017601245.1 Candidatus Brockarchaeota archaeon | reverse complement strand
GGCTTCGCACTCGTGGAGAGACATATCACAGCCATTGGGGCAAGATGGGGGATAATGAGCGAGGAAGCATTCAGAGAAGGAATAAAAGCACTCTTAGAGAAGGAACTCGGCTTTAAGGTTGAGAAATGGAGGGATTACGACGAAGAGGGAATAGTATACAACTATCCTAGTGACGTTGAAATAGACGTTGTAATACACGACGGAAAGATTATACTGGTTGAAGTAACATCTCACGCAAGAAAGTCCGACATTTCGCTTTTGAAAGCAAAAGCTAATTTCTACACAAAGAAAACAGGTAACTCTCCCACTAGGATCATGTTAGTAACTCCTTATGCTGAAGAGGAAGCCATGAGTGCGGCAAAAGAACTAAACATTGAGCTTTATACTAAAGTCTAAAAAATTTTAAATTTGAGTACGTTAATTTGATAATTCTCTCTTATTAACTCTAACACTAAAGGGATTTTTATTCATGACAGAAAATACTGAGTTCATTGAATGATGTCAGATGAAACCTAAGATCGCTTAAGAATCAATATGAATTTAAACTTAACGAATTGCAGAGAGAGTATGAAGAGAAAAATCTTAATCCGTTAATATTGTTTTTGAGACCATACTTAAAGAAGAAATCAGAAAGATAGTTTGGGCTCTTTCAAAATAATTCCTGTGCTTCTATAATTCTTCCAAGGATAAGATCTATCCCGTTTCTCTTAGCCTCTTCCTCGAGCTTTTCTAAAGCTTCTTTCGAAACATTTCCAATAGCGAGGAAAGCGTATTCTACTTTTCTTCCCAATTTTTTCTGTGCAAGGTTTATTCTCTTAACAACTTTACTTATCTCATCTACTGCCTTTTCCTCACTCTCAACACATGTAGTAACTTCACCCACTACCAGCGGGTCTTCGTTAAAAATGTTTATTTCCTCCTCTTCTTTTTCATGAATTATTTTCTCTCTTCTAAGTCTTATTTTATCCTTAGCATAGCCTTTTTCTTCTAAGATGATTTCTACAAAAGCCATAGTATAGTCCTCAAGGGTCCTTCCGACAGCTCTTCCAAAGCTTTTGACCTCTGCCCTCATACCCTTCATCTCATTCCTTATACTCTTAACCTCCTCCCACAACCTATTCTGCCCTTCTCTAAGTAATTTAACTTCCTCCCAAAGCTTATTCTGCCCCTCCCAGAGCCTCTGCTGCCCCTCCCATAGTTTATTCTGCTCTTCTCTTAGTGATTTAACCTCCTCCCACAACCTATTCTGCCCTTCTCTAAGTAATTTAACTTCCTCCCAAAGCTTATTCTGCCCCTCCCAGAGCCTCTGCTGCCCCTCCCTAAGCCTTCTAACCTCTTCCCACAGCTTGACTTGGTTCTCCTCAAGCCTATCGAGCCTCCTTAAGATTTCAGATAATTCAAGTCTGCCTGCTACAGCGTAACGGAATTCCTCGTCTCTATCGAGGAGGTCGAGGAGAATCCTCTTCAGTTCAGTGCTTTCAACACCCATCTCAAATAAGTGAAGTCAAAAAACATATTTAAGCATATACGTTTTGAATCATAAAACGAGAACCTAAACATGCTAAATGAAAAATCGTTAAGTACCGCCCCCGTTCTGAACTGCTGTAAAATACTGTCTTCCATCGTATTAAAAAGAGCCTCTCTCTATTCTTATATTCTCAACCGCTACTGAGCATCTTCCAGAGACTGTTTGTTCTGAATCGTTTTCCCCTTCATGTAGTTATACTCTTAGTCTTAAGCCTAACTCCTACTTATTCGCTTTTTTAGAACCAGTAGTGTTAAATTTTATATAAAGTTCGCAGTTTCAATAATGAAAGAAGTAAACGCATGTTACTATGTCAAAGGTCGAAGCTTAGAAT
The DNA here is from genome assembly GCA_017601245.1 of Candidatus Brockarchaeota archaeon. Lineage (GTDB taxonomy): Archaea > Thermoproteota > EX4484-205 > EX4484-205 > JAAOZP01 > JAAOZP01. The sequence goes on along the minus strand of JAFNJB010000061.1, from coordinate 993 downwards.
GCGAAACACTCTTAGCTATGAGTCATCGGAGTGGTCTGCAAATGGACGATTATGAGGAGCTGCATATCTCAGCCAAGGAATACTTGAAGGAGGCCTTCCGTATGATAAGGGATAAAGTGCTTAAAACTAGGGGAATAGGGAAAGTAAGGGCAATAGTTGCCTTCGGGTCCTCCGCTAGGCCTGAGGACTTTGTCATAGGGTCGAGCGATATTGACATCCTAGTCTTAACGGACCGCAAGTCCAATAAAAGGCAATACTTCAAGTTCCGCGATTCCAGGGTCGACGTTACTTACGCTAGCGTCGAGGAGGTTAAGAAAGCATTTGAGCTGGGTCATCCGTTCGCCTTCATACTGCATGATGACAACGTAATTCTGAGGGATGATGGGACATTCTCTTCTTTAATGAAGATTAGGCCCAAGGTAACTGGGCATACTCTAAGGGTCCTGAGGAACTCGGTCTTCGTTGCCCTGGGACTTGCGATCGAATCGTACTTTCATGAGGACTATGAGAGAGCTGTTTCGCATGCTTACCATGCGATCAGACACTTCGCTAGGTACAACGCAATCAAGAAGAATAGGGAAGCCGGAAGATTCCCCATTTCAAACGAAGAAGTCAGCAAGACATTAATCGGCGAAACGTCAGACCTTTTCATTAAGCTTCTGAAGAAGCGCGGGAAAGCCGTAGCCAAAGAAGAATGTAAGGAGATGCTAGAGAGGACAATCCGCGCGATAGCCTCGGGGCTAGATTTGAAGCATCCAACGCTATCTTTTGTGGAGGAGAACCTGCAGGGAGAGGTAAGTCTGATCCTTACAAGAGAAGTTGGAGATTCGATGGTCATAATAGTTGAGGCCATAACGGAAGAGGGGATTAAGAGGCTCGAAATCAGAGAGAGTTATGTCAAAGAGATCAAAAACCTATCCAAATATGAGAAAATTTAACATACGACGATCTGGATATCTGTAGAGGGAGGAGGCATTGTAACACACTAAGATC
>JAFNJB010000015.1 GCA_017601245.1 Candidatus Brockarchaeota archaeon | reverse complement strand
CCTCGTGCAGCGGGTGATACTCATGGGGCAATGGAAGTGTCGAGAGATAGGGTTTTCTTCGGAGGTTGGGGTGAAGCTCCTACTAGAAGGGATCCAGATAAACAGGTATTTGACTATGCAGATAGAAGCGGTAAATTCAGTCATATACATGGTATAGATGAGAATGGAAAAGTTGAACTGTTATGGATCAAGAGATGGGATGAGAAAATAGAGAAGCACTACTGGTATGCCGAAGTCACGGATCTACTTTATGATCCCAAAAAGGAGGTACTATGGGTTACTAGAGGAGATGTTAATTGGGGCGGAGACCAAGGCCTTTACATGTTTGACTTATCTAGTGGTAAGATGGAGAGCATCTTTTTCGGAAACGCTTATAAAATGGTTATGTATCAAGATAACATTCTAATAAGCAGTTGGCACGATAAGGCGATTTATGCTTACAATCCTCAGAAGAATCAATATGAATCAGCTTCAACTGTACCTGTATTCGATGGTTCAAACTGGGAAATTCCAATCACGTTTGGAGGAGCTTCTTTCAGAGTCGGTAGCCTTCCCTATGTTATTCAAGGGCCGGCAATAGTATCCATACAAGAGTGGAGAATCGGATCCTCCAGGAGAATGATGGCCTATCCTTTTTTCGCATGCTACAAGCTAGACAAGATATGGACAAGACCAGGTGCGAGAGCGCAAAAACCTGTCTACATAAACAGTTCAGTATTGCTCCCAATAAATACACAGGAGACCATTCCCGATGATGCTTTAAACACGCCAGTTCTACTTAGATTCGACTCCGTCTCTCCTCAGATAATAATGCATTCCTTTTATACTTCTGGGATGATTTTTGACGGTAAGCATATTTACATACATGCTGCATGCGTTAACCATGAAGCGATTCTAACTTGGAGGAGTGACACTGGTACAATATTTATGCTCGAACCTCAAACCGTCTTGGGGAAGCCCCTGACTGGAATAAGGCTAAGTATCCTGCACGGCATTTATAAGCAGTCGATTGGCCTAAACGGTTGGGTTGGAGGAATACCCTTGAAGGGGTTTATCAATAAAAAGCTTAGAGTGAAAACACCGACTGATGCTTCAATGCGTATTGCACATTACATACTTGGTTCCACCGACTATACAGAGTTTGAGGACATAAAGCTTAAACCGGGCTGGAATATCGTCGATTTGAATAGTTATGATAACATAATTGCATTCAAGTTAGATCGAGATATTGAAGGAATATACTCATATGTTTCACTTGAACCATAAAATCAATTAAGCCAAATAACTTAACCCTAGGTTTCGTAGATGCCTTTAAAAGAGTGAAGGTTAGCCCTGGTAATGCATATAGTGATGTCCAAAAAGCTTTAAAAGGCTGTAAACCCTATACTTATTGGTCTAATCGACAAGTATCTTATACAAGTATCCCTGGGGGGATCACCCGGGGAAGCAAATGTCCCTAAAGGGTGATCCCGAAAAATGAGTCATAGGTTTGAAAAAATTTCAGATACAGAGTACCAGGTGAGTGTCGATGCCAAAAGAGGCATGAGGGTCCCCTTGAAGATTTATGCTAACGAAGTTCTCCTACAGAAAATGACACAGGATAAAACGATAGAGCAGGGGTTAAACGTTGCAACACTCCCGGGCATATACAAATACTCGATAATTCTCCCAGATGGGCACGAGGGCTATGGCTTTCCCATAGGGGGTGTAGGTGCATTTGACGTTAAAAACGGAGTTGTTTCTCCCGGTGGTGTAGGTTATGACATTAACTGTGGTGTAAGACTATTAGTTACTACATTGAAAATAGAAAACGTGAAACCTGTTCTGAGAGAATTGTTGGATGAGATTTTCCATAACGTCCCCTCCGGCCTAGGTTCTGAAGGGAAGCTTAGACTGAGCATGGATGAGTTGGACAATGCTGTTCAACAGGGTGCGAATTGGGCTATTAAACACGGATACGGATGGAAAGAAGACATTGAATTCATAGAGGAAAACGGTTGCCTAAAGGGTGCTGACCCTAGTAAGGTTAGTACAACCGCTAAGAAAAGGGGTCTTCCACAACTTGGTACTTTAGGGAGTGGAAACCACTTCCTAGAAATAGATGTGGTAGAGCAAATACACGATGAAGAGGTTGCAAAAGGATTCGGAATAGAGAAGGTCGGTCAAATAGTTGTGTTAATTCACACGGGAAGTCGCGGCTATGGTCATCAAATCTGTTCCGACTACCTTAAAATTATGGAATCTGCCAGCAGGAAATACAATATTTGGCTTCCCGACAGGGAGCTTGCTGCAGTACCTGTTGAGAGTCCTGAAGCTAAAGACTATTTTGCTGCTATGGCTTGTGCTGTTAACTATGCCTTTTTAAACAGGCAGGTTATAACACACTGGGTTCGTGAAAGCTTTGCAAAGGTTTTCCACAAGGATGCTTCTGAACTAGGTTTAAATGTGCTCTACGATGTTGCTCACAATATTGCTAAAATCGAGATTCATAAGGTTAATGGTGAGAAGAAAACAGTAGTTGTTCATAGGAAGGGTGCTACGAGGTCTTTCCCACCTAATCATGAACAGATTCCTTCTAAGTACAGGCCTTACGGCCAGCCCGTTCTAATACCTGGTTCAATGGGGACTGCAAGCTGGGTCCTTGTAGGCACAGAGAGAGCTATGGAGGCCAGCTTCGGTTCTACAGCGCATGGTGCGGGAAGAATGCTCAGCAGAAATGAGGCAATGCGCAGGTTTACAAGCAGGCAAATTAGAAACATGCTCGAGGAGAAAGGTGTTTACTTAAGAGTCGCAGATTTCAATCTCGTTGCTGAAGAGGCTCCTGGGGCATATAAGGATCCTGACATCGTAGTCGATGTTACTCATCGTGCAGGGATTTCACGTAAGGTTGCTAGACTGGTGCCTCTGGGTGTCGTTAAAGGCTGAAAATTAATACGGTAAACCTAAAATTATACCCTATTGACATTAGGTCTCTTTTCATTTTCACTAGGAACTAATCTTGATTTCAATCTCTACTAATTTTGGCGGTGGTGTAGGTTGATCTCAAGTCTCTTATCGCGTTCAAAAGTCTCCTAGTCTGGTTTTCTAAATACATTTTTAATTCATCGGTCATAACGCCCCTAGATTTCTCAAGCTTCCCGGGCTTGATGCTTTCAACTATCCCCTCCATTTTCCCAAGCAAAATACTGATCCATATATATGTTAGGTTTACATTAGGTTCGCTATTCATTCCAAGACTGAATTTTTCAATAAATTCGTCAATTATCTGTTCTATCTCGCTGATTTTATTAAGGAAATTCTCTGCGTCAACACTTGGTAATGGTGCGGGTTTACCTGATATACCAGAAGTCTCTGGAGATTCCCCTTCACAAACAAGTTTTCTCAAGTCTTTTACGTATTTCCTCAGTGTCAAGGCTGCGGAGAAAACATATCTTTCATGCTTCTTATCGAGGCGACTTTCATTCAAGTGAGTCTCACCTGGATACCAAGCATTTCCAATGATGATACTGCCTGAAAAGTGTATTCAAAAGACGAGATTCCGTGTTCCAGACTCCTCCTAAAGCCCCCGTTTGCATTTTGGCAACCGGTGATAAAACCTATAGTTTCACGGGGGTAATTCGGTTTCCTTGACAATAGTCTGAGACAGGTTAAACCCATAAAGGTAGCTTCCATGAAAGAGGGTTTGACGCCGGGTTTAAAAGAGAAACCTCCCTCGCTGTTTTCACAAGCCCTTACGAAATGCAGGGTTTCGCTTAGGTTTTCAATGGGATATCCTAAGAACAGGAGAGTTTTAAGCGCATAGAATGTTGAGCTTAAACTCGATTCCCCGCTACCAAAGCCTCCATCGGGATTTTTGAGGGATAAGATGAATTCAACTATTTTCCTGGAAGGAATTCTGGTAGCAAGCATGCTCGTAAGCTCTACGCACATGAATGTTGTCTCAAGCTCTGAAACAGCTTCTATATCGACTTTACTTGCTCCAAATCTTCCAGCAGAATCCATGAGATTAACTATTTGATTCGAAACATCTATTAACGGCTGGTTGAGAAGGTTAAAGATCTTGTTTATAAGATAGTAGTCTCTAATATTAGTAGCATTATAATTCTTCACCCATGCGATGGTATCGTCGATCCTGGGAAATTCTACTCCAAGCATATTCAGTGTTTCAAGGGCCAGATAAGTATCGTAGAGAGTCGAGTCAGTATATTGGACGGAAGCATAGCCTCCATCATCGTTTTGCCTGGCAGTAATATACTGTACTATTTTTCTGAGGCGAAGCGAATCTTCAATCCTAACCGCCTCGGTTTCCAATTGTTCCAGCCTCCAGTTGTAATATGGTAGGAGCCATCAGCCTCGTCTGAGGCGGTTAGAGGAGAGCCCCATCTCCTAGCCATCATAGAAATGATGGCTGAAAAGTCGTTTAAAGAGTTCTATTAAAAGCTTTCCTCGATCCGGAAATGTCTTTACTTTTTTAGAAACAGATACAGATAGAGATAAACATCCTCATAAGGTTATTCAAAGCGTTGCTCAGACCCTAATCATTTTCTCTTTGTAATAAAAGCCGTAGAACATGAGGAAACTTTTTTAAACCCCCTGTTTTCGAAGGCGGCAATAATCAATCGATGCTGATTGGAAAAAAGTACACAGTAAAAGTCTCGTTGGAAGTATTCGAATACCTATTTAACATCAGAAAATTGGAGGTGAGTCTTGTTAATGCTAGAATACCTTGAAGTACTTAAACCTAGGATGAGTAGTGAGGATTACCGTAGACTTGCTGCAATACCCGTTGCTAAAGTACATAAATTTATTGCAGAATCCGCTGAATTATGCAATCCCGATAGGATATTCATCTGTACAGATTCTCGCGAGGACATTGAATATGTTCGACGGCAAGCAATAGAGTCTGGTGAGGAAACCCCTCTTGCAATACCTGGCCATACATACCACTTCGACGGACCTAAGGATCAAGGTAGAGACAGAGAGGCGACTAAGTACCTTGTTCCCAAGGGTGATTATCTTAGTAAGGCTCTTAACCAGATAGATAGGGATGAGGGCCTTGCCGAGATAAAAAGCCTGATGAAAAACATTATGAAAGGACGCACTATGATAGTTCGTTTCCTTTCACTGGGTCCATTGAATTCCGTTTTCAGCATTCCATGTATGGAGTGCACAGATTCTTGGTATGTCGCTCATTCTGTCGACCTCCTTTATAGACCTGCTTATGAAGTATTTAAGAGAGGGGAGGTACCTGACGACCTTTTCTGCGTTTTACACTCTGCTGGTAAATTAAATGAGAGAATGGTAAGCGCGGAACCGGAAAAGAAGAGAATATACATAGATTACATTGAGAACACCGTCTATAGTGTTAATACCCAATATGCTGGGAATAGCATAGGTTTTAAGAAGCTTGCTTTAAGGCTTGCGATTCGTAAAGCCGATAGAGAGGGCTGGTTAGCAGAGCACATGATGATAACTGGTGTGTACGGTCCAGGTGGACGCAAGACTTATTTCGCCGGAGCATTTCCAAGCGCATGCGGTAAGACTTCTACTGCGATGATACCTGGAAACACTATCCTAGCTGATGACATTGCTTACCTTAGGAATATTGACGGGGTCTGCCGTGCGGTTAATGCTGAAGTAGGGATATTCGGGATAATCAAGGATGTTAACCCCGTTGACGATCCGGTCATCTGGGAAGTATTGACTAATCCTGGTGAAGTGATATTTTCTAATGTACTAGTTAAGGATGGCAAGCCTTATTGGCTGGGAATGGGTTGCGAACTTCCTAAAGAGGGAATAAACTATACTGGATACTGGTGGGAGGGAAAGAGAGATGAGAACGGCGAAGAAATCCCGCCTGCAAATAAAAACGCCAGGTATACGGTGTCTCTGAGGGCTTTGAAGAACTGTGATCCCGAGCTGGATAATCCAATGGGCGTGGAGCTGGGAGGAATAATATATGGTTGTCGCGACGCGCGAGGCTATGTACCAGTTCAACAAAGCTTCGACTGGGAGCACGGTATTATTGCATATGGGGCATCGCTTGAAACCGAGACAACGTTTGCAATAACTGAAGAAGAAGGGAAGTATGAAATCAACATTATGAGCATTCAAGATTTTGTTTCGATACCGCTAGGAAAGTACATACGCAACAATTTAGAATTCGGTAGGAAACTTAAAAAGAGGCCGATTATTTTCGGAGTAAACTATTTCCTCAGGGACTTGAAAACAGGAGAATTCCTGAATGATCGTAGGGATAAACAGGTTTGGATTAAATGGATGGAGTTAAGAGTTCATAATGACGTAGGTGCTATAAAGTCTCCAACGGGTTGGATACCTAGGTACGAGGATTTGAATAAGCTTTTCCACGAGGTACGTGGCATAGAGTATTCTGAGACAGATTACATAAAACAGTTCACAATACGTGTACGTGAAAATATTGCAAAAATAAATCGTGTAGAGAAATTCTTCAAAGATAATGTTCCAGATGCCCCGCCAGAACTGTTTAAAGTACTAGAGGAGCAAAGAGATCGTTTAATAGCTGTACAAAAGGAATTCGGTAATTATGTTTCTCCAAAAGACCTTGAAAAGTAAAATTAGAACGTTTAAGCAATCGCACCCTCTAGAGATTTAGAACATTCGCATTTTCTCTCATCAGGAACATTCTTAACAGCTCTTGTTAAAAGCCTCTTAACATTGTCTATGTTCTTGTTAAATATTTCTTTGACTTCTTCATGCGTGATTTTCACCGGCCCGGTTCCGGCAGCGTAGTTGGTTGACATGACTATACTGGCATAGCATATTCCAAGCTCTCTCGCCAAAGCTACTTCAGGATATCCAGTCATACCTACAACATCTGCTCCAAGTATGCGGTATGCTGCTATTTCAGCTGGTGATTCAAACCTGGGCCCTTCTGTACATATGTATGTTCCCTTCGGGTGGTAGAATATTTTCTCTTCTTCACAAGACTTCTTTAAAACCTCTCTTAGTTCTGGACAGTAGGGATTAGTAAAATCAATATGCACAACACCACCAACCGGGGGTTTATCCTTAAATATTTTGATTTTAGTCTTACCATCGAAAAACGTTGACACCCTCCTCTTAGTCATGTCTATTACCTGGTCTACTATGACGAATTCACCCGGCTTAATGTTTGGATTTATGGAGCCGGCGGCTTGTGTTGTAAAAATCCTTTCAACACCAAGCTTCTTTAGACCGTAGATATTCGCCCTATAGTTTATTTCTGAAGGTGGGACAGCATGTGAAACCTTAAGGCTACCCGGCTTAGAATGTCTTGGAAGAAAGGCGACAGCTTTATCACCTATATAACCAATTTCTATTCTAGGGGTTTTCCCAAAAGGTGTTTTAACTATTCTGTATCCTTCTGCTTCGAGAAGAGTGTAAAGGCCTGAACCACCGATTATCCCAATTTTTACTTCTTTAATCATAGCCGTATTTTTAGACTTTAAAACTCATAGATAAGTTTTCCTAAACACGAAGGGGAAATAGATAAGTATCACAATGCTATCCTAAATCTAAGGAATAGTTGATCAGCCTGGATGATATTGTAGAATTCTATAGGCTAAGGCAGAGAGGCTTCAGTAGGCTTTACATTATACTAGTCTTAACTACTATCAATCTTTTTTCACTATCTGTTCTTCTCGACGTTGCAAAGTTCTTCCTAGCCGTTCCCTTGCTTCAAATCGGGATTATCATTCTAATAGCAACTTTGATAGTAGGTTTACTAGATAAATTCAGGCTTGAAAAAGGTAGGTCGCATCCTTTCTTAATGCTAGTTGAAAGTATGAGAGTTACTTCTTACGCTATTCTCCCGATCTTTATTGTCTTCGTTGCCGTCTTATTCTACTTGGGTGCGCCTAGTGTATCTTACTTTCAGAATCTTAGAAATGTAGTCTCAATATTGACAGTCTTTCTAATAATTTCGGTTTTGAGTAAAATATTCATATTTCAAATACGAGTATTGATATCCCCATTTGAAGAAAGTAAGCTTATCAAATACTCGTTGTATTTTGGAGCAGCCATAATAAGCTTAATTAGCATCGTCTCGTATGTTCTATCAGACCTGATCCTTCCGCCAAATTTGACGGAATGGTTTATGTACCTCACATTCATATTCTTTCTGGAACTGATTTTCCTATACCTTTCTGCAGAAGTAGCTTTAAACTACAGAGTAAGTATTTATGTTTTAATGTTCTTATCATACTTCACAGTTGTTTTTTTCTCGCTAACTGGGGGTGCTGAAATACTCCGGTTGAACTATGCAATGTACGGTAATGTTTTCCCAAAGATTGTTACTGGGGTTTTCCTTTTAAGCATTAACACTCAGGTAATGGATTCCAGAATCAAGCAGTTCTTTCCGGAAAAAACAGAGTCTCAAACTAAGAACGAAGTAAGTATAGAGGAGATTCTGAGCATGCTAGAGAGCATTAGGAGAGATATCAGTTTGAGCAAGAAGACTATTGAAAGACAAGATAACGCAATAAGAATGCTGACGCAGATTGTCGAGAAAATCTCGTCTTCTAGCAGTGGGGTAATTGAAGAATTGAGAAAGGAGTTGAAAAGCATAAAGCCTGCTCAGGTTATCAACGGAGTAAGCATAACATTCTCTAAAAAACTTGCCGAAGAAATAGTGAGGCTTTGCAGTTCTATTGGAGAGTTCTCAGTAAGCGACTTGGCGGGCTTCTTATTAGGTCCTAGGCCAATGCCGGTAAATAGTAAGAGAGCAATGGATTTAGAAAACATATCTCCAATTCCATTATTTACTATTATTTCCTTCTTCTTTCTTAATCAAGATGAGTCGGCAAAAGAGTATGTCATTAAGCAGAAAGATCTGGCTGAATTGCTTGTTTCTCATCATCCGCACTTCCGTACGAAATGGAGTAGGCGCACAGCGCAGAACTTCATAGGCTATACAGTGTTGAGATATATCAGGATTCACATGGAAAGCAGGTTGTTTTTCTCTATAAAGGGGCGTGGTTCAATAGAGTTATCCAAAGATAATAGATTACAACCTCTATATCAAACAATTAAAGATTTTATTTCCCAAATTGGAGCAGAAAATCTGCCAATAATATTAATATCGCTCTCTAAAATAAGAGATTCGGTAATTAAGGAGCTTAAAATATCGGATAAAGACCTTAAAAGACTTTTTTAGGTTCTATTTTTAAAAAGTGAATTTTTTTAACGTTAAAAATGCATTAATGCTTAGAATTTTTCTTTTTAAAAGCTTGGTACATTATTGCTTTTCAAAATATTTTCTTCTAGTGAAAAACAACAATCTTTGTTGAAGGATTATAGAAATGTCTCAATAGTGATACCAACGTTAAACGAGGAGAAGTCAATAGGCCTTGTTATAGAAGGAATAAAGAGGAATCTTCCCGGAGCTGAAATAATAGTTGTAGACTCCGGTGAGGATAATACTGCTGAAATAGCTTCTCGTCTAGGTGCAACCGTAATAAAACAGGCTAAAAGAGGATATGGGGCAGCGATAAGGACAGGCCTCAGCAAAGCAAATGGCAGTGTTTTAGCCTTCATGGATGGGGATGGTACTTACGATCCTGAAGATTTGAGGAGACTGGTCGATCTTGTTGAAAGCAGGCTTGCCGACGTTGCTACAGGTTTAAGGTTCAGTAGCAAACCGACGGGAATGAACATAACTCGGTATTTCGGTAATATAATCATAAACCTATTGTTCTCCATCTTATTCTTTAAGAAGATTAGGGATACTCAAACCGGTATGAAGGTTTTTTCAAGAGGAGCATACATGAAAATGAGATTTAAAGAGGATGGAATGCCCTTCTCAACGGAAGTTCTTACGGAGGCTTGCAAAAACCGATTGAGGATAATCGAGGCCAATATAAGGTACTATCCTAGAATCGGGGCTTCAAAGCTCAACCCTTTTAAAGACGGTGTCAGGATACTTTTATTCATGATTAAAAGCAGGTTAACGTTATGTTAAGGCTCTAACTTAAAATAGAATCTTTTGCTGAAAACCTAGAGCCAATCAACCTTCAGGAAATAAGATCTAATGATATTAAGACGGTTGGCGGTATTTTAATGGTAGTCAATGCTCTCAAAGCTTTATCGTTAAGCCCTAGGTAGATTAGCCTCCTATAGAAGCGGAGCTCCCACTTGTCCCAAGTTATTGTCCCCTGCCCACTTGGATTCTTCTGTGTAGTAACTTTGAGAACCTTCCTGGGGAGTGGAATCGGACCGGAAACCTTAACACCATTCTCCTTAGCTATCTTAAGTATCTGGTCTACTACACTCTGGAGATCGCTCAACTCGTTGCTCACGATCTTTATCCTAGCCTTACTCACCAATTCCAAGTCTAATGTTATAGGAGGGTTTTTATGGATTTTCTCTTTAACCAATAACCAAAATTGCCCCTCCCTTGGGCCCCCTAAGGGAAAACTTAATATCACCGTAATAATCAAACAACATCGGGCCGGTAGTTCAGAGGTAGAACACCCGCTTGGCGACCCTAGGGGGCAAACTGCGGGATGTCGTGGGTTCGAGTCCCACCCGGTCCACTTTCTGCCTTTAACGCTAACGACTGGAGGACCAAGCCACAGGTATATAGTCTTCTTCTCAACATATAGATCGTCTATTTCCAACTTCTCTATGTCACCCCTTAGACTGTATCCAAGAATCCTCGTAGCAACCTTGCGTTCAACCAATTCATCGGTAAGAAGATGGAGTATTTTTAGAATATCTTCTAAATTGTAATTTCAGCTTTAACGATCAATTTATCGCTTGTTACGATTCCAGTTCGCAAAGCAAAGTTGTCGTCAGAATTACTACAAGTAAATTCTCTTTCTCAAGCAATGCCTTAAATCGCGGATGCTCCTTAAACATAAGTATTTTGATACGGTTTCTGCATGTCTCTTTGACATCAGACAAACTATCTCTATTCTTCTCTTTATCAGAGGCTATATAGTCATGGAAGCCAACGGTTATTGAGTACACTTTTCCTTTTCTGGTTAAACTTGCACCAAGCATATTGTCTACTAGATTCTTTACACACTTAGGCTTGCCCCTTATATATGCGGTAATTTTGAAAAGCACATCTTCCTCAGTGATTCTACCAGTAATTGTAATCGAGCATTCTGTAATTACGGCTTTCCACTTTTGCTTATATTTTTCAGTGTTTTCTCCAGCTAATTCAGGCTCGTTTCTCCATCCCCAAACCATAGCTTCTTCATTCTTTTTTCACGATCCTTCAGTCTCCCATTGTATTCCTCAAATATAGCAATATGCTTCAACTTCCTATTTCATCTATGAACCTTATGTGTCCTTAGGTTGGAATTGTAGAGTTATATACCGTTCTCTCTTCTTTGATTTCATTATGATGAAAACCCTGATCCTTAAGAATTTGGCGTAATTCTTCTATTCCGCTTCTGCATGTCGAGTAAAATCGTATTATGACATTACCTTCAGATATGAAATGTTTTCATCTTACGAAAAGAAGTATAATAAAACCTCTGTATGCTCTGGTGGCATTTAATCCATTTTACTTTCTATATCCTATTTGCTCTAAGACTATTACGATGCTTTCAGCAGCTTTTTTCAACATGAACACTTCTTCATCACTGAGTTTTTCCTCAACCACTTTGAACCCTTTCCTCCCAACTCTTACTGGAACACCTATACAAACGTCCCTTATGCCGTATTCGCCATCTAATACTGCAGAGGCTGGCAGCACCTCGCCCTTATCTGCCAAAATCGCCTTAACCATCCTTGCTATTGCAGCACCTGGACCATATACAGTGGCTCCTTTCATGCCTATTATCCTTGCAGCAGCCTTAGTGGTTTGTTCCCGGATGCTTTCCAATTCTGCATTGCTTAAACCATATTTCTTCTGAAGCTTCTCTTTTGGAATGATCATGTTATCTCCATGCTCGCCGAGTACGAAAAGAGAAGTGTCTTTCAGTTTAATTTTCTTTTCTATTCTCAATATTGTCTTAAGACGGCTAGTATCCAAGACTCCGCTTAAGCCGGCTACACGTTGTCTCTCTACTCCGCTCTTCTTCCAGAATACGTATGTCAACACATCTACAGGATTGGTGACTATTATGAATAATGTTTCACCATTTTTATCTGTAGCATACTCTTTTGCTATCCCCTCTATTATTGGTAGATTCTTATTGAGGAGGTCCATTCTACTCATATCCGCAGTCCTACCGAATCCCGCCGTTACAATAACCACGTCTAATCCCTTAAGAAGAGAGATATCGTTTGTCCCCTTAACTTCAGTGCTAAGGTCAAGGGCATCGGCAGCGTTTTGAAGGTCAAGGGCTTCTCCCATTGGCAGACTAGGAACAATATCGTATAGAATTATCTCATCAACTTGTGGAAGTAGGAAAAGTGCTGCAGAGCATCCTACTTTCCCAGATCCCACTATTCCCACTCTCTTCATCCTGTTTAAATGATAAAACGCTATGCTTAAAAACATCGTTCAATAAATCTCTGAAAAAGGGAGAATATTGTATGATGTTGTAATAGTTGGTGGTGGTCCTGCAGGAATATTTTGTGCTCTAAGCCTTATCGAGAATAATCAAAACCTGTCGATAATAATACTTGAAAAGGGGTATGACATAACCGACAGGCGCTGTCCTGCAAAGAAGCTTAATAAGCTTTGTGTCAGGTGTAACGTGTGCAACATTTATAGTGGCTGGGGTGGTGCCGGGGCTTTTTCTGATGGAAAGATTACTCTAGACCCTGAAATAGGAGGGTGGCTTTCTCAAGTCATTTCCATAGAGAAGACACGTCAATACATAAAGAAAGCTGATGAAGTATTTCTTAAATACGGTGCGCCGAGAAAAGTCTACGGTGACGACCCGGATATTTTCGAGAAATGGAGAAGAAGGGCAAGTTTGGCTGGTATGAAGCTTCAAAAAAATCCCATTAGACACATGGGTTCGGACCTATCGTTTAACATACTGAGCCATATGAAGAATGAGCTGAAGAAAAACGTAGAAATAAAAGTCATGACTGAAGTTGAAAGCTTCATCGTTGAAAACAACATAGTAAAGGGCGTAAAAACAAGGGATGGCGAAAGCTTCCTGAGCAAAGTTGTAGTAACCGCTCCAGGTCGATCTGGAGCCAGCTGGTTAAGAAGAGAATTTACAAGGCTAAATATCCCCATGAAGCGCAACCCCATTGATTTAGGAGTTAGAGTCGAAATACCTGCAGAAGTAATGGAGGAAATAACTCGAGATTTATACGAGCCTAAGCTGAAGTATGTTTCTAAAAGGTTCGACGATAACGTTAGGACGTTCTGCGTAAACCCGCGTGGAGAAGTTTTAACGGAGTTCTTCGAGAACATAGTTACTGTGAACGGCCATAGCTATAATAGCCATAAGACTGATAATACCAATTTCGCCATATTGGTTTCAACGGACTTTACCGAACCATTTAAAGAGCCCATTGAATACGGCTTATCAATAGCCAAGCTTGCAAATCTCATTTCTAATGGAGTTGTTGTTCAAAGGCTGGGAGACCTTATTCAAGGAAGAAGGTCTACGCATGAACGCATAAGTAGGAGCTTAGTTTCGCCAACTCTACCGGATGCGACTCCTGGAGACCTAAGTTTCATCTTGCCATACAGGATTCTCTCAAACATTGTTGAAATGCTTAAGGCAATGGATAAGCTTGTTCCAGGAATCTTCTCTAAGCAGGATACTTTGCTATATGGGGTTGAAGCCAAATTCTATTCGAGCAGGGTTGAGTTAAACAGTAATTGTGAAACTACCGTAAAGAACCTTTTCGCAATAGGAGATGGTGCCGGTATTACAAGGGGTTTGTCGCAGGCTGCTGCCTCAGGGCTCTATGTTGGACAAGTAGTTTCTGAGAGGCTTAGGACTTAAACCATTATGTCACGGATTTTCCCAATCAGGATGAGGTCCAAGCTATAGGCTTCTGCTTCCTCAAGGTTTATCAAGCCTGTTTTAAGAAAACCTCTCAATTCTTCAGAAAGCTTCTCAGGATTATTCATTACAAGCCTGCCAATATTCTCATTGAAAGCAGGCATCATTATCATCTCAATATCCTTATCAATGGTGCCCTTAATCCAAGCTGGTATAGTATACCTGTAGCCGAGGTCGTCAACCAATTCGACAGCAGGGTGGAAGTGGCCAACTACAACAGCTTTAATAACGCTCCCTTCCTTAAGCTTTCTCTCTATTATAGTGTCGACCCTCTTATGGCCGTGTGTAAAGAGGATGTTGTTTAAAACGATACCGTCTGGATCGATTAATTCAACATCATCGGGTAGTACAGTATAAAGATCTCCATCGTGATTTCCGGGTATAACTCCAACCCATTCGGATTCATCAACTATCTTCTTCATGAAAGCCGGTATTTCCCTCCACTCTAGGCCCCTGGGACCGTAAACAGTATGCTTCAAATCCCCTAGGATAATCAATTTCTTAACAGAATTCCTTCTAATCAAATTCAAAACCCTGTCCAGCATTTTCTTAGTAAGGCTTGGAAAGAATACTCCTCTAAGCCTTACCTCGCCCTCATAACCTATATGCAGGTCTGAGATTACTAGTGTATCGCCTGAGAGAAGAGCAGGTTCTCCTTTGATAAGCTTATATTTCAAGGCTTTGTCCAAACTACTGTAGGAAATGAATTATGAGCGGAGAAGATAAGGATAGCGTTGAGAGAGTATCTGAAGAAGTCGCTAAGATCATCCTGGAAAAAGGAATTACAAGTGAATGTGAGGAAATGCTTACTCGAGCATTTGGAGAGAGGGGTAAAAAGGCCCTTAAGCTAGTGGCTTTGAAAAGGGTTAAGAAGTATGTTTTACACCCTTCAAAGAGGGTGAGATGGATAATAGTTGGAAGGAATGAAGAATACTTGGTTTTTCCCTCAGTAAGATACTGTAGTTGTAAAGACTTTTTCTTCTATGTTATGACTGGTGAGGCGTATGCTTGCTACCACCTGCTTGCTCAGAGGATAGCTGAATTATCGGGGTTGTTCTCAGAGATTAGAGAGTCGGATGATGTTTATGAAAAAGTAATTGCGTCAAGAATATTCATAGGCTAGTCTCATGCTTAAAGAATTCATATGTTAACCATGCTGTTACAGTCCAAGCAGTCAAGACTCCATCATATATAGATATCTCCTCGTCCACCATTTCCAAGATCTCTCCAGAGGGCCTTCCCCTGGGATATGCTCCTATGAAGAAGCATGTAGGCCTTTCCATTTTCACAATTCTATTAACATACTCCTCTATCTCAACTTTTACGCCTGACTCACTAAGCATAGTTCTATGCGTAAAAGGCTCAAGGATTTTCAAAGCCTGCTCTTTAGAAACAACCTCCATAAGAACTCTACCGCTTGGATCAACAATCTTACCGTCGACTAAGAGTTTTTCCATCAATCCTATGAAGTTATCGTAAGTTACTGGAAACCTTATCTTATCGTGGAAGATTATCCACTTACCCTCGATGGTATGGACAATGATGTCCATCAGTCCCTTTTTATATACGGGAGAGTCTGAAACTATGTTTAGGCATGTATGTAGGATATCCGGCCTCCCCCTTTTCTCACTGTTTTTTAGCATCAGAATAGCCTTATGGTGCTTACTTCTTTCAAGCATTGTTTCAAAGGGTTTTTTACCCTTTCTCAAAGCATTCTTTACAACCTGCGGGTGGGAGGCTATTTCCCTCGGAACCAGCTGCATACTTGAGTCAAAAAAACATATCAGGTACTTCATCCAACCCTAGGCTCCCGTTAAACCTTATAAAACCTTCGTTTTCCAACTATGTGTCGATATACTGTTGGAGGCTATACACGTTAAGGCTGTTCCTGCAGATGAGTTGATAGAGAGGTTAGCAGAATACCTTAGAGAGAATGTTAAAGAAGTGTCAATGCCGGAGTGGGCTCTTTTCGTTAAAACAGGTCCCCATAGGCAGAGACCACCCGACCGCTTAGACTGGTGGTATATTAGAGCTGCATCAATCCTTAGGAAGCTGTACGTAAAAGGTCCCATGGGGGTTTCGAGGCTCAGGAAGGTTTATGGTGGAAGGAAGAAGTATCCTATGAGAAGAGCACATAAGGTTAAAGCTGGCGGAGCAATAATAAGGAGGATTCTCCAACAGCTTGAGGCTGCTGGACTAGTTGCTAAGACGAATAAAGGAAGATGGCTTACTCCCAAAGGAGTGTCGCTCCTAGATAGGATTTCGTTCGAAATAGCTACCGGTAGAAAGAGGTAGCTAAAGGAGTATGAGCGAGGACGAGGAACTCGCAAGGATTCTGGAGGAGAAACGTAGGGAACTTGAGGAGAATAGGAGGAGACAGGAAGAGCAGAGAGTAGTAAAGACTTTAAGCCGTATTGTTTTCACACCTGAAGCAAGGAGTCGCTTAAACAACCTTAGGCTCGTTAAACCTCAACTGGCAGACCAGGTTGAAAAGTACCTAATAGTTTTAGCGCAGCAGGGTAAGCTTAAAATACCTGTTGAAGATGCTGAACTTAAGGAAATACTGGAGAAGATATACTTATCGTCTAAGAGGGGTATGTTAAGGTGAGGAGAATTGGCTAGAAACAAGCCGTTGGGAAAAAAGATTCGCTTGCAGGCAGAGTTGAAAAGAGCGTATTCTGTTCCAGCATGGGTGATAGCTAAGACGCGTGGAAAAGTAAGGTTTACACACCGTTGGAGAAACTGGAGAAGGAGTAAGATAGGTCTCTAGGGTGATGTTGACATGAGTAGTAGTAATGAGATCTTGCTTTCCATAAATCTGAACAGGGTTAAGAATGCTCCTGTCCCAGACAGACGTGAAGTCGCCATTAGGAAGATGAGGGAAAAAGTTTCTAAGATGTTTAAGGATAAGAGGATCGTCATAAGCAATGATTTAAACAATTACATTCATTCAAACCTCGGCCGAGTTTTAAAGGGACGATTAAAAATAAAGGCAATCGTTGAAGAAGATGAAGTATTACTGAGGCTTCCATAAGTCATGGAAATAGTTAAAGCATCGATTTGGAAGACTCCATACATAGGTGCTTATTCCAAAGTCTTCGGGGATAATGCTGTTGTTAACAAGAATACTCCGCAAGGCTTTTTAGGAAAGATTGTGGATGTTTTGAAGGTTAAGTCCATAGCTATTACGAATATTGCTGGGGTTCACGCAGTATCTTCGATGATGGCGGCAAATTCAAACTTCATAATAGTGCCGGACACTATTGAAGACGAAGAATTGGATGAATTGAAAAAGCTTGGAAAGGAAATTCTGGTGGTTGACAGTAAGCTTAAAGCTTGGGGTAATATGATGCTGCTCTCCGACAGGGGCGTATTATTCTCCCCTAGAGTACCCAAACGAGACGCTGAGAAAATAGTCGATTTGTTAAACGTTGATTACGACTTCTCATCTTTAGCGAATTATATGTCGATAGGGGCTCTTGCAGTAACAGGTGGTAACATCTGCTTCGTTTCAAAATTGCTGAATGAGAATGAGAAAAAGCTTATTGAAGACCTGTTAAAGCTTAAAACATATGCTGTTAGCGTTAACAATGGGCTTATATTCATAAGGCTGGGGATGCTTGTAAGTCCCAATGGTATACTGGTTGGAGAATCCACGACGGGAGCCGAGCTTATGGATATATCTTTAGCGGTCTCGTCTGCCGGAAGTTTTTAAATAAGGCATTTTTCTGAATAGGGGTGTGACCATGGCGATGTTCAAGATTTCAGGCATATTCGAGAAACCCCTTAGAAAAATCCGTTTTTCCATAGAGGTGGAGGCGAATTCGCAAAAAGTTGCTTTAGAAAAAGCATATTCTATAATAGGGAGTAAGCATAGGGTTAAAAGGGAGAATATTAAAATACTTAGCATAGAGGAGGTTAAGCCCGAAACCAATGAGTGAAGAGGAGCTTAGAAAGGCAATTACTGAGTTAAGGTCTTTCGAAAGCCTCATGGAAGAGTTGAGGTCAAGGTACCAGTTGATACTTGCTTCCTTAAACGACCTCCAGGTTTCGAAATCCACCCTCGAAGACATTTCAAAAGCCGGTGAGGGCGTCGAGCTTTTCATAGATATAGGCGGTGGGGTATATGGTAAAGCCCTTCTGAAAGATACTAACAGGTTTCTTGTAAACGCGGGCTCGGGTATATTGATTGAGAGAAATCTTGAAGAAACCCTTAAGCTTGTTGAAAAGAGGATAAACGACTTGAACACTGCCAGAGGTTCTCTCGAATCTCAGATGAGTACTCTACAAGCTAAAATTGAAGAGAGCAGGGGTAAGGTTCAGGCTCTTTACGAAAAACTGAGGAAATAGCGTTTCTCATGAAAATAAGCGAATTATTTAAATCCCTCGTGGAAACCATTTCAACCAGGCCCTTAGGCAGGAGGGAGCTTGAGAAGGTTTTAGACGAGTATGGACTTAAACTGATCACATGTGACGTTGCCCTCCCGTTCGTAGAGGAATTGAAAAACAGAATAATTGAAACACTAGAAGGCCAGAGAACACCTCTTTTCGATAAGAATGCTGTTAAGAAGGTTGTTGAGAGGGAGATTGAAAAATTCTTACTCGAAACATTGGGGAATGGGTTCGACTTGATTGAGGAGGCGAAAAATTCCCCGAAGCCTTTCAAACTGCTATTTATTGGGGTGAATGGGGTTGGTAAAACGACGACGATAGCGAAAGTTGCGTACATGTTTAAGAAAGCCGGCCTTAGCGTCATACTTGCATGCAGCGATACTTTCAGGGCTGGGGCTGTAGAACAGTTAAGCCAACATGCTAAGTCACTGGGTCTTCCAATTATCACTAAGGCATACGGCTCAGATCCTGCTAGCGTAGGGTTTGAAGCGGTTTCATATGCATTGAGCAAAGGGGTTGAGACAGTTTTAATAGACACTGCTGGGAGAATGCATACTGACATCAATCTTATGGATGAGCTTAAGAAGATAAAGAGAGTCGTAGAACCCTCTTACACAATACTCGTCGTAGATGCTCTAACCGGCAACGATGCTTGGAATCAAGCCTCAGATTTTCAAAGCCACGTTGGCTATGATGCGATCATACTAGCTAAGTTCGATGCTGACGAGAAGGGTGGGGCAGCGCTTTCAGTATCCTATGTTTCGAAGAAACCGGTTATCTACGTTGGGACGGGACAGAAGTATTCCGACTTGGAAAGGTTCAACCCGGAGAAGTACGTTAAAAACCTCCTTTCCGGATTTTAAACTAGGGAAAAGAATATATAAAGAATCTCCCTGACACTGACTAGAAGGCTTCGATGAACATAAAGGAAAGGGTAAAGACGATTATTCGAGTCCTGAAGGTTAGTGAGAAACCGGATAGGGAGAGCTTTATGCTGTCTCTCAAAGTATTCTTAATAGGCCTCTTAGTAGTGGGGGGTCTTGCATTCGTAATCCATCTGATAGCATCACTATTGGGAGGAATACGCTTATCCTCTTAGGAAAGACAGGGTGTGTGCAATGGAGAAAGATAAGAAGGTTGAGCCGAAGTTTTTCCTCGTAAGGACTTCAGTAGGCCAGGAAATGACTTCAGCACTTCTCATAAAGAACAGGTGTGAGACGGAGAAGCTTCCAGTACATTCCATAATCGTCCTGCCCGATTTAAAAGGCTATATTTACATAGAGGCTGATTCACCATTTCCGGTGGAAGAAGCAATAAGGGATATTAAATACGTCAAGAGAAGGGTGCAGGGTAGTCTGAGCGTGGACGAGTTTAGGAAGTATTTTGAAGAAAAGCCTGTAGCGGCTGAAATAAGAGTAGGAGACACCGTTGAGATAGTAAGTGGCTTGCTTAAGAAGAACCGTGCAAAAGTCATAGAGGTAAACCCGGAGAGGAACGAGGTTACCGTAGAGCTTGACGGAGCCATAGCTCCGTTCCCGATAACTCTTAAAATGGATAGCGTAAGAGTTGTGGAGAAATCCTCTGGAAAACTCTAAAAGCATCTTGGGAAATATTTTTAAGGCGTCGTAAATTCTGACGCTAAAAGAGGTGTCTGAAAACTGGCTAAAAAGACTATTAGCCTCATAGTGGAGGGTGGGAATGCTTCACCCGGGCCTCCGCTTGGCCCTGCACTAGGTCCGTTAGGTGTTAATGTGGGGGCTGTCGTAGCTAAGATAAACGAGGCTACAAAGGATTTCAAAGGTATGAAAGTACCTGTCGAAGTGGAGGTGGATACTGATACTAAACAATTCACAGTTACTCTAAAGACCCCGACGACTTCAGCGCTAATAGCCAAGGAGGCTGGGGTAGACAAGGGCTCCGGGGCGCCGGGTAAGGAGGCTAAGGGTAATATTTCTTTCCAAAGCGTTATCAAAATAGCTAAGATGAAGATGAACGATACTTACGCCAAATCCCTTAAGGGCGTTGTGAAAGAGGTTCTTGGGACATGCCAGAGTATGGGTATTACAGTAGACTCTAAACCTCCCAAGGAGGTTATTAAGGAGGTTGATAGGGGCTTGTACGATAACCTGCTAAGAGAGGAGGTTGCGTAAGAATGTCTGTGGCAATACCGATTACTAAGGACTCGATGGAAGAGGCGTTGAAGAAAGCATTGTCTAAAGAGTATAACAAACCTAGGAGGTTTAAGCAGAGTGTTGAAATAATAATGTCGTTGAGCGGAATAGACTTGTCAAAGCCAGATCAGAGGTTTACGGAGCTTGTTGAACTTCCACACTCTCCCCATAAGGATCCTCCTAAAATATGTGTCTTCACCGAAGGCTCCTTAATACCCGAGGCCAGGAGCCTCGGAATAGACTATATTACTAAGGATTCTCTAAACTCAATGGCCGGGAAGAAGAAGGCCTGTAGGAAGACTGCCCAATCTTATGATTTCTTCATAGCCGAAGCACCTTTAATGCCTGTTGTGGGTAAGGTGCTTGGGCAATTCCTAGGGCCGAAGAATAAAATGCCTACTCCTGTCCCTCCCGCTTCATCAATATCGCAAATAGTTGAAAGACTTAGGAAGAGCGTTAGAATATCTGTTAAATCAAGTCTATCGGTAGCTTGTAAAATAGGGCATGAAGAAATGCCTATCCAACAACTATTGGATAATGCGGAGGCAGTCGTATCTGCAGTTCAGAGGAGGCTCCCACACTCTGCGATGATAAGATTCGTAGGGTTTAAGACGACAATGGGTAAAATAGTTAAAGTATTCCGAGGGGGCAAAGAGGCTTGAGTAGACAGCTTCTTCTCAAGAAGAAGATTGCTGACGAGATCCTTAGCTTCCTGGAATCTTACAGAACAGTAATGCTCGTGAACACTTATAAGCTAAAGGCTTCAACAGTAAACGAGGCTAGGAGAAGGTTAAGGGGGAAAGCCATATTAAAACACGTTAAAACTACGTTATTGCAAAAAGCTGCGGAGAGAGTAAGCTCAAAAGAACTTAAAGATTTCATTAAGAAGTATGGTTCAAGAGGCTCAATCATGCTTGTGCTTTCAAACGAGGAGCCTTATGAGTTACAGCAGGAGTTGAGAAAATACTCTGTGAGATTACCTTTAAGTGCTGGAGACGTCGTTGATAGGGAAATAGTAGTCCCAGCTGGGAACACGGGCCTGCCAGCCGGTCCGGTAATCTCATCCTTAAACGAAGTAGGCCTCCCAACTAGGATTGAGACTGGAAGCATATGGATAACTAAAGATACGGTCGTAGCAAGGCCAGGGGACGTTATAACACCACAGCTCGCAGCAGTTCTTTCAAAGCTGAATATAAGGCCTGTTGAAGCATATGTGAAGGCATATGCTGCATTATGCGACGGGATTGTCTACACGGAGGAAATCCTATCAATAACTGCCGAAGACATAAGAAGCAACATGACTAAAAGCGTTGAGAATGCTCTTAAAATAGCCCTTACAACCATGTTCCCAACACCTGAAAGCATTGACATAATGCTTAGAGAAGCCTTTTCCAAAGCCGTTGCCCTAGGTGTTAAAGCAGAATACTACGATGAAAACACTATTAAAATAATGCTACAAATGGCGAAAGCCCTCGCAGACCAGCTCGAGAAGACGATTGAAAAAGCTTAAAAACACCTCTTTGGGAAAAACCTCAGGAATTCTGAGGTGAATACCGATGTCTGAATACATACACGCGGCCCTGCTGCTACACTCCGCAAAGCAGCAGATAACCGAAGAGAAGATTAAGGAGATTATAAAAGCAGCTGGAATAGAACCAGATGAAGCGAGAATAAAAGTGCTCGTATCCTCCCTTTCGAAAATAAACATCGACGAAGTCCTCTCTTCACCACTGGCAATAGGCCCCATAGCACCTGTCGCAGCCACAGCCCCACAACAAGCACCGGCAGAGAAGAAAGAGGAGAAGAAGGAAGAAAAACCCGTTGAAGAAATGGCTGGCCTAGGGGCACTATTCGAGTAAACATAAATCAGGCTCTTTTAAAACTCTAAATCAAACCGTTTTCAACAGCCGATTAACGAGAGAAAAGTTAAAATTTCCCCCTTTGGAAAATACCTAGAATATCAGGGGCCGATCGTCTAGCCTGGTTAGGACGCCTGCCTGACATGTTTGAAGAGCACAGGAGGCGCAGGAGGTCGTCGGTTCGAATCCGACTCGGCCCACTCGTACAATCAATCTATAAATTATTTATAGTTATTTATTGATTCTTGCTTTCTTGCCTAATCATATCGTAGTCTGTTAGAATATCCAAGGGTTCGCCTCGCAAACTAGTTTTAAGCACGCGTAGGCATTATGCTTAGAAGCTTAGCTTCATAATTATCATGAGATGGTGAACTCAAAAAGCGATTCATCGATTCAATGGAGTATCTTCACAAAGTGAATTTCTTCCGAGATTATTTAAACTGATTTGGTAACAGGAATCTATGGCTTGATCTACGTCAACCTTTCGCAGATTGTACTTGAGCATTTATTTAAAGGAAGCGAAATTAGGGGACATCTTATGCCCTAAGTTAAAAACAGTTATTAATACCTTAGTTCCTTAGAGGAAACAGCTTCTAACAATGGTCTCACTCAGGCAAAGAAATTATTAGAGACTATGCATTCAGTTATATCCGAATAACTCCCATAGCTTGAAAAACCTTAAAAACAAGGATTAGATTCACGATGTAGAATAGTGTCTAAGCAGGATTACCTTAGGCTTAACGCGAAGTATTTGAAGGAGGCTGAGGAGCTTATTGCTAAAAAGGATTATCCTCAAGCGTCTGAGAAGATTTGGGGGGCTTTCGTAGAAGCCATTAAAGCCTTGGCTTCGGAAAGGGGAATAAGCCTGGGAACGCATAGGAGCATAGCCATGTTCGTGGCTGAGCTGGACAAGGAGTATCCTGACCTAAGGCTAAGGGAGGTTTTCCGCCATGCTGAGAGTCTGCACGTAAACTTCTACGAGGACCACTTGCCTGAGGATTACGTCGTCGAAAGCAAGCAGGTTATCTCTAAGGCTATAGAGCAACTACTGCGTAGGAAGCAGTCGGACACGTCTTAGCATGCGCTAGACCGTGGCTAGAGCTACGCTCTAAGATTGCCACGGCAATAAAAGCTCGTTACCTCTTCTTCAGAAAGCCTGAAATCAGTCCAGCAATAAGAATGATTATTACTAACGGATTTTTGAAATGAGAGAAAACCAGTAATGGCTACCCTCTTCTTTTTCCTAACAAGCTCGTTAAAAACAAAAAAATTCAAGGTCTTTCGCCTCCCCAGAAGAGAGCCCATCTAGTGAAGATTTCATACGCGAAAGAAGTTCCTCAACAGACAAAGTCAAAACTTCTTCAGTACTTGGCAAAGCCCAGCCTAAATCTCCAATACTAGACTCCTTTGATTTCCGAGCCACCATCGTCCTCGACCCGCTTTTGCAGAATAACTCTAACTCTTATTAATAAACTTGGGTATGTTCTCACTATAAGGAGGCCGAATTACACCCTTCTCGGTTATGATTCCTGAAATAAGTTCTGGAGGCGTTATGTCGAAAGCGGGGTTAATAACTTCAACATCTTTAACCGTTACTAATCTGCCTGCGAAGTGAGTAACTTCTTCGGGACTCCTTTCTTCAATCGGTATTTCTTGAGGCTTGGTTGTAAAGTCAAACGTGGAGAATGGTGCTGCAACGTAGAAAGGTATGCCGTAATGTTTAGCTAGGATAGCAAGTGTCAACGTACCAATCTTGTTTGCAACATGTCCAGTTGAAAGTATCCTGTCAGCTCCGACAAGTACCTTGTTAACCATCCCCATAGACATCACGTAGCCGGCCATAGAGTCGCATATCAGCTTGAACGGGATACCGTACTTCTTAAGCTCCCAGGCGGTGAGCCTAGCTCCCTGAAGCAATGGTCTTGTTTCAGTGGCTATGACGAATATTCTCCTCCCTTTCTCCCATGCTACTCTGATTATGCCGAGTGCTGTACCGTATTCGACAGTACCTAGTCCTCCAGTATTGCAATGCGTTAGAATCTTATCACCATCCATTATTATCTCCAACCCGTTTTTGGCTATCTTCAAGTTTGTTTCAACATCCTCGTTTGCTATTTTCTCAGCCTCTTCTAGTAACCGCTTCTTAATCCCATCGACAGCCCCTTCCTTTTCAATCGCCTTTAAACACCTGTCTATTGCCCAGCTTAGATTCCTCCCAGTGGGCCTAACACTCTTTAAGTATTCAGACGTTTTCAAAACTATCTCCCTAAGCCTATTAGCATCCTTACCCCTGTATTTTAAAGCTTCTAAAGCAAGACCATACGCTGCTGCAACTCCAATTAAAGGAGCTCCTCTAATTCTCATTTCTCTGATCGCTGAAGCCACTTGATTCGCATTTCTTAATTTAAGCCAAACTTCCCTATGGGGAAGCCTAGAAGAATCTAGCGCGTAAAGCACCCCGTTCTTAAACATTATACTTCTCATTACGCTTAATCATTGGCGTAAGGGGGATAAATTTATTCAATAATCATTGGCGTAAAATACTTATATCTAGTTTTGCGATAAATAATTTGTTAAAGCGGGGGTCGCGTAGCCTGGTCAATCGCGCGAGGCTTAGGACCTCGTCCCGTAGGGGTTCGTGGGTTCAAATCCCACCCCCCGCACTCTTTTGCTGTCAAAAACTCGTGTTTACTTTTAATCCTCAATTGATCATTTGTTTTTGGATAGATTAGCGATTGGTTGTTTCTAAAATCTGCTGGATTGACAGCAGTATGAGTATCGCATTTTCCCGGTTGCGGAAATGAATAATCTGATGAACATGCAAAATAATTTAAGGTATTGTTACTATTCCAAATAAATCTAGGGAGGGCTTTAAATGCGCCCTGAGATAATTACCTTGGGTGAAATATTAGTTGAGATTATGCGGAAGGATCGTGATGTACCGCATGATGTTCCCGGGGTCTACTTGGGGCCTTATCCGAGTGGTGCACCAGCTATCTTCATAGATACTGTGGCGAATTTTGGAGTTAGCTCTGGCATCATTGGTGTAGTGGGCGAAGACGATTTTGGTGAACTACTGCTAAATCGTTTAAGAAAAGACGGGGTTGATGTAAGTCGTATTCGTGTGATGAGGGGGTATACTACAGGTACAACTTTCGTCATGTATTACTCATCTGGAGAGAGAAAGTTCATATTTCACCTCCGTCACTCCGCAGCTGGACAGCTTTCTCCAGAGGATGTGGAGGAGGAATATGTGGCTAAATCTCGGCTCTTACACATTATGGGTTCATCACTAGCAGTTAGCGAAAGCAGTAAAAATGCCTGTTATAAAGCTACAGAGATAGCTAGAAACTCAAATGTTATGATAACGTTCGACCCGAATCTTAGACCTGAACTTTTAGATGTTGAGACGATTAGAGAGATATGTATGCCTATGATTAAACTTTGTAAGGTCATGCTTCCAAGCAGGGGGGAGGCCACAGCCCTCTCAGGAGTTAAAGATCCCATTGAGGCAGGAAAGAAACTCGTCAATATGGGGCCAGAAGTAGTAGTCGTAAAAATGGGTGATAAAGGTGCAGTTGCAATCACGGAAGAAGAAGTTTTCTTTGAACCTCCATTCGAGGTTAATGAAGTCGACCCAACGGGTGCGGGAGACGTTTACGATGCAGCATTCATCTATGGATTACTTAAAAATTGGCCTTTAAGTAAGACCATGGAGTTTGCAAGCGCATCTGGGGCTATAAAAGTCACGAAGTTCGGGCCCATGAACGGTCCTTCATCTATTAAAGAAGTTGAGGAATTCATTAAGAAAAATAGGAAAAAGACTTTGGATTTAAATAAGGTCAGAGTCTAGGTGCAATGCTAAAGATCCCCCTAACAACTTTGTCAGTAAAGTTCTGATACTGGTGTTTAATTCCTTCTGGGATCAGCATCACAGCGCCCTCTGGAATCTCGTAAGCATCGAGTTTATCTGGCAGAAATACGGTTATAGGTCCCGAAGCAACATAAAGTACTTCATCCCCTTCATGCGTTTCTGGCTCAGAGGTTCGCGGCCCCTCCCCACCGGGTGGAAGTTCAAACTCACCCATATGGCAGAGATCATTACTCACATAAAACCTTACAATCATTGGATGATTCTTTCCATGTATAAGGGTTAACATCTTATTTGCATCAATCTTAATATGCTCTTTTAATCTCCTAGCCTCATTTCCGTCAATTGGCCATCGTCCTAAAAGGTCTATATTTCTCCTTGGACTAGCCCAAGGCTTTTCTGGAATATCCTCTATTGGACCTATGTAATTCTTGTACATTTTCGCCTCCTTCTCTAGGGGAGGGGCTGGCCCCTTCTTAGGATCCCACATGAGTGGAGCTATTAAACATAGTACTTTTACTACCTTGTCCGTGAAGTTATAGCCTTGATGATAACTATCCTTAGGTATAAGTAACGCCTCGCCTTTATGAACCTCGTTTACGGTTCCAGTCTCGGGGGCTAAAACGGTCAGCGTTCCTTCAAGCACATAGTAGATTTCATCACCCGCATGGGCATCAGGAGGGCCAAAGAAAGCGCCGGGTGAAAGCTGATACATTGTCTGTGTGATTTTATCAGTACTCACCCAAACCCAAACAATATTGCTTGAATACGGCTTATCAGGAGGATATATTTCAACAATCGTCTTATCCTTAGTAACTACTACTGGCCTCTTTTTATCTGGAGGGAAAGGATATTTATAATAGTACCTGTAAGATACTCCTTCCTCCCTCTCGAGAATACTCATCGGCATCACCGCTCCTTAGACTTGAGAATAAATTTTAAAAAGCTTGTGTCTAATACTAAATGTATGAGGATAGTGAAAACATGGGAAATCTGGTTAAAGTTTTCCA
The DNA here is from genome assembly GCA_017601245.1 of Candidatus Brockarchaeota archaeon. GTDB lineage: Archaea > Thermoproteota > EX4484-205 > EX4484-205 > JAAOZP01 > JAAOZP01. The sequence continues at coordinate 822 of JAFNJB010000015.1, read as the reverse complement.
CTTTAGATTGAAAAAGATTTTCATCTAAAACATCTTCAATAGCAGCACTTCTTCCATTGTTGTTGAATATTGTAATTAACGCCAATGTTTATAGTGTTACTGGCATCTTAGAGTTTTTTACTATACATACGCATGGTCCCTTTGCTATGGTCTATGTATCATGCTACTCGCCATTGTGGCATGGAGTTTTCTTAGAGAGGAGAAACAGTCAATCAAACTAGTAGTCGGACCCCCAGAATATCGTTGAAACATATATCCTATTTTCGAGCTACTCCCATTATCGTTCTTAATCTTTCAAATACTGGAGCTTATGGCTAGCACCTAATCTATGGACCTGGGATGATGAAACAGTTACTAAGCGAGTATAAGATTTCTTCCATCACTATAATTGCATGCCCCATAGTTGTTACATCTCTAACTGTTGGAGTATGCGAGGAACTAATATGACATTGATATCTTCAAACCAGGTTGGGGAATATGTTTATCGACAAATCATGGATTGCTGTAAAGGTTCAAGCTATAATTTTCGGTTTGTGAAGGATTCGTCTCTACATGCTGTTTTCACAGGATTATTTTGCTTCATACACGGTTTGATATAAAATTAGACAAGGGAAGCTACTGTCAATAATGACAAGCCATTGGTTGAGGGATGTTCTAGGATTCTCCTAATATAATTCGCAATGGCTTAAATCTACCACCATTGCCAGTTTCTATTGGAAGCTATTAATCGTCTTGAATTAAATTTATAATCGGCTGTCTGAAAAATTTAGATATGCTGTTCCCCGAATTGAGGATTAAAATAGCTGAGACTTTTCGTTTACT
>JAFNJB010000060.1 GCA_017601245.1 Candidatus Brockarchaeota archaeon | reverse complement strand
GAGGTTGCAATATGGTCAAATGATAACGAATTGAAAGAAGCTTTGAAAAACAGAATTAAAGTGCTTTCTACTAATGAACTCTGGAGCTTTTTCTTTGAAGAAAAATGAAATGCAAACAAGCTCAAACCCGTTACCGATACATATCGGGTTCCCTCGGTCTACCCTGAGTTCACAGAGTTCCTCGTTAGAGCAGGCATCGACTCTGTTTCTATTAATCCTGATGCTGCAGTCTTCACGAGGAAACTCGTTGCAAGCATTGAACAAAGAATCATGCTTGAGAAGGCTCTCGGCCAGGTTAAGGTCGATCCTGACTGGGATCTTCCAGGGTGGATCTACTACGGAGACGTATCACTTCCTGAAAGTTGGGGAGTATCTAACATGATCGTGTTAGTCATTCGTTGCGATAACTGGATATTAGGAGATACGATTACAATAAGAGCACTATAATACATTAGCAAAATATAATAGTCTGTGATAAACGATTAATAATCAGAAAATGAAGTCAACTATACATAATGTATTAAGAACTCTTGCCTTAGTAATCTTGCTTATCATTGGAATTTTTGCCTTTTTGACAGAACATTTTAGTAGCAAAGCAGAGGTTATGGTTAAAGTTAGTTTAGATGGTTTACATCAATTAGTAGAGGGTGTTTATTCGATTTGCGCTATTGGAGTCCCTGGTCCCTTATGGTCTTTAAGTGAGACAGCGATACCAATAGCGGCTGGAGATGAAGATACTACTCCTATTCCTTCTAATGTAGTCATGGCATCCAGCTTAGGGGTTGGTCGAGTAATTGCATTTGGTCACGATGGTTTTCTAACTAACGAAGCACTAGAGCTATTTGACAACAAGAAGTTTGGAAACAATGTGGTTGACTGGCTTGATAAGCTGGGTAGAAAGAAGATTCTTGTTACAACTGGTCACCGTGAATGGTATGGTGGTGACAATTTTAACAGTTTTAAGAGCGAGTTGGAGAGACGTGGTTATAATGTTATAAGATTCTCTGGAGCAATTTCACAATCAATCTTGTCGGATGTGGGTGTTGTTTTAATCGGAAATGCTTGGGGAGAGTTGTCCCCCTCTGAAATTAATGTCTTGAGAGAGTTCGTAGAGGGTGGTGGGGGTCTTTTTCTAATGGGGCTCGGATGGTCTTGGGAACCGTATAATCCAGGTAAGACTCTTGACGACTATCCGATGAATAAGATCGGTGGATTATTCGGAATCCGGTGGATAGATGGTTATATCAGCGATCCTACTAATAATTACAATGGTCAACCAATATTCCACACTTTCTATCCGAATATCGAGCTCCAGACGATTTACCAAGCTTTCTCCTATATCGAGACGATTACCAATGCTCATCCAGACGATCTTCCTTCAATTTTGCAAAACGATGCTTCTATCAGGAGTAGGTATGTTAGGGCAAACCTGTTGTTGGCAACAGCTACTAACGCATTAAACCAAGATAGTATGCAAAGACAGGATATCTACAATTTCTACAAGAATCTTATCAATAACCACCAGAAATACTTCAGGAGAAGTGTTGCCTATGATAAGTCAACCCAAAGCGTAATGGCTTGGTTAAGGGAGAGGATCTATAGGAGTCTCATCGATGCGCTCCCACTAACCCCGGAGCGGAAGAGCGAGATAGCTTCAACCATAGGCCTTACGGGCAGATACCTGGAAATTTGGAATAGCTTCACAGTGTTGCTGTTGGATAACGCTGGTTTAAATCAGAGACAGAAAGACTTCATCTATACATGCCTCAGCCTAATTCCCAAGGAGCTTCACAACCTTAGAGCCATTTCCGTAGTCGACAACCTTGGTGCGCTTCCACCCGGAACGCCTGAGATCCAACTATGGGGTAAAAATGGTGGAGTTAACATCTTCGGGTTCGATATAGGAACGATCCAGGAAAACGGGTTTCCAGAAGATGTTCCTCCCAAGTATTCCGACGTGTTCTGTCTAGTTGTTGCGCATGAGGTGAACCATGTTGTAGACGCTCACTATGTTTCACAAGACCAGTATTTAAAAAGCAGAAAGGAAGAGCTCATAAGGCGTGCTGGAAACAATCGTATGAATTACCTTAGGAGCATGTTGCCTGACGGCTTCTTCGTATCAGCACCCCAAGAATTCTTCGCCTCTATAGCAAACCAATGGTTCTCAGACTCGGCTCTAACGCTTAAGCTAGCCCTAACCCGTTTCGATCAGGGTTATAAGGAACCTTTGAATCAATTTCTCTTCTTTGCTGAAGTGTACTCGCTCAAGAGCGATAATACTCTATTCTACAGCCTTGATACAAAGGGTAATCTCCAAAGAAGAGAGATCCTAATCCGAAGAGACCAGAAAGGCCGTATTAACGCAATAATAGATGGGACGAAGAAATACGTGTTTAAACTGGATTCTGAAGGAAACGTTTTATCATACTCCATTAAAGAAGTGGTTTTCCATACCATAACAATCGATGTCCAACCGAGAGTAGCGAGTGTTAAAATCGACAGCGTCCAGTATAATTGTGATCTTTTCCCCTTGTCTTTTCGATGGGATGACGATTCTGTCCACATACTTGAAGTTCCAGAAGTTGTCCAATTACAATCAGGAATTCGCCATGTTTTCGAGAAGTGGAATGATAACATAACTTTAACTAAGAGGGAAATCACTATTTTATCATCCATTACTATAATCGCTAAATATCAAACCGAATATCTAGTATCTGTTGTTTCACCATACGGTTCTCCTTCAGGTACAGGCTGGTATAGGAGTGGACAAGTGGCAAATCTTTCCATCCAGAGGATTGTTGACCATGGGAACGGGACAAGGAGAATCCTACTGGGATGGTATAAGGATGGTTTACCCCTAAGCTCGGAGGAAAGGTGTTCAATAACAGTTGTAGAGCCAGTATTGCTCGAAGCCAAATGGGGTACACGATATTTTATTGATGCCATGTCGAGCATAGGTCAAGTTTCCGGAGCAGGATGGTATGATGCAGG
>JAFNJB010000043.1 GCA_017601245.1 Candidatus Brockarchaeota archaeon | reverse complement strand
GAAAACCTGCGGATTCTAACGGGTTCATTTCAAGCCCCCTCCCTTTCACCCATATATAAACTTTTCTTAAAAGTTTAGAATACTCAGGAATATACAATAATGATACATTTTTTGACCGTATTTATAAAGTTAATGAAAACTATCTTTTTCTAAGCTTATCATGAAAAGTTTAGCCATATTTTTTCAGATGGTTCTGGATCCGCCTTCTCCACACATCTCTAAGCTTCTTCAGAAAGATGTTGACTCCAACCGACTCATTCCTCTAAATCCCATAAGCATTTTCTCAAGATGTTTAGAAAATAGCTTTCTAACTTCTTCAAAGCTTCCGAAAACGTATTCAATATGCCCTTCCGAGTCTAAAACTTCGACAAGCTTACCCCATCCCGCTTCAAGTGTTACAAGACTTCTTGAAGTCTTCCGGAAAACCTAAAACCTGCAGACATCCTCTTGGCGAAAAAAGATTAAAGCAAGAAAACATTTAAACCTTGCTTATTTTTTCTGTTTTATTTTAATAGGGATTTAATGTTTAATTCATAAAAATAAAGATTAAATATCTGGAGGTAAAGATTATAAAATACCAAATGAAAAAGAAAAAAATGATCTTATTACTCCTATCCTTTATGATCATATCGTTTCTAATGTCTCTAACCCGAGGAGAAGAAGTTGGAGAAGCACAGGTTTCCAAAAGGTTTTATCCCTCTGATGATGCCTATGTTTCTTCCCTTAATCCAAATGATAATTATGGTGATAAAGATTACATAGGAATTAAAGTTGAATCATCGAGTACAAACCCAGAGGTATGGAGGTCCTACGTAAAGTTTAATCTGGATTCTCTTCCACCCGGGTCGAGCATAGTCTCTGCGGCATTATGGCTGTATGTGTATAAGCCACCCTCTAAGAGTAGAAATATGGAGTGTTGGCTTGTTTCTAAAGATTGGAGCGAAACAACCATCACGTGGAATAAACAACCAGGAGTAACTGAACAAGTGAGTTCGATTCAAGTAAAAGAAAATATTGAACAATGGCTTTCAATAGACGTTAAAAGCTCCGTAACAAAATTCACTTCAAAAGATGCTTACGGATATGCTCCAAATCATGGTTGGAGACTAAACGATGCAGATGAAAAAGAGCCAGTAACGTACCTCATGTATTCTAAGGAGGCGATCTTCATTCCTCCTACAGATCTTCGGCCCAGATTGGATGTAGTGTATTATCCTCCACACTTAGAGCTTTCGATTTCTGGCAGTTCTATGGAAGCTGGGAGCTGGATTAAAATGTCTGTATACCGTAAAACTGTAGACGGAGAATCGATAACACGTGGAAGTCTTAATGTTAAACTCAGCTCTTCATCAACTTCTGCAAATAAGAAATTTGCCTTAACTCCTGACGGTTCTGCAATAACAGAACTCACAATACCAGATGGTTCAGACCATAAAGATTTCTACTATTATGACGAGAAGGCAGGGACATGGGAGATCCATGTTTGGACTGAACAGTATTCGCCTTACGGTGATGATAGTAAGCTTATTACCGTAAACCCCGGTCCATTAGACCGCTTCATCTTCAACACTATTTCTTCTCCTAAAACCGTTATGGAACCATTCACTATAACGATTACTGCTTACGATGCCTATGGCAACGTTAAAACCGATTACACCGGTACTAATTCTCTATCAGACACTACTGGTACGATAGAGCCTAAGATGACAGGCGCCTTCGTAAACGGCAGGTGGACCGGTGACGTTGTCATAAAGAAGGTTGCTAAGAATGTTAAGATTACCACTCGTGGTGCAGGCAAGTCTGGCGAGAGCAATGCTTTCGATGTTAAGGCTGGGCCTCCTGCTAAGATCATTATAACACCTTCAAGCTTTACGATGAATGCTGGAGAAGTATATTCTTATCTTAATATTTCTCTTAGAGACGCGAATGGTTTTGAGACGATTGCCTCTTCAACAATAACTATAAGTCTTTCAACGTCATCGCCCAAGGGAGAATTTATAGATTGCGATTCAGGGGAGAAAGTGACGAGAATATACATAATGGCTGGCTCTGGCTGGGCTAAGGCATGTTACAACGATACTAAACATGGAACTTGGACGATATCAGCTTCAGCCACAGGTTTAACCACTGGAACAGCAACGGTAACGGTAATAGCCGATACTACTCCGCCTTCAACAACCATAACAATCGGCTTGCCCAAGTATTACGTTGGAAACAATATTTACGTCAATTCTTCAACAAGTTTCTCTCTATCTGCTTCAGACGATATTAGCGGGGTAAAAGAAACGAAGTACAGGATTGACAGCGGGCCGTGGAAAGACTACACGGATAAATTCAGTCTCTCAGGATATTCTGATGGTACTCATGAAATAAGTTACTACAGTATTGATAAAGCTGGTAATAATGAAGCTGAAAAGACGCTTAACGTTATACTCGACAATACTCCCCCGTCGATTGAAGACCCGTCTCCCACTGGGAGTATAATTCAGAAAACAAACAAGGTTACTTTCACCGTTATCGTGGAAGACCCTGGTTCAGGTATTAAAGAAGTTAGATTGATCGTAGACGGGGCTTACCAAGGTTTAATGACTAGAAGCGGAGACAACTATACTAGGACGATAAGCCTGAGCGAGGGCGATCATTTCTGGAGGGTTGAGGCAGTGGATAACCTAGGTAATATACGGATTCGAGATCATCTTCTAGTTTTAATTGTTGACGATACCCCACCAACCATATTCGGGTTATCCGGGCCTTCAGCACCAGTATGGGGAGAACCGACTGTAGTATCATGTCAAGTCTCCGACGATGAGTCGGGTGTTAGTAAAGTCACTCTTTATTATTCTACAAACGGGGGAGCATCCTGGTCTAACGTATCCATGAGCCTCGTAGGAAACAGGTATTCTGCTTCGATTCCTTCTCAACCGCCGTTTACAAGAATCAGGTACTACGTAGAAGCCTCGGATAATGTCGGAAACATTTCTCAAACAAACATTTCCGAATATACGATAGGGCTTCCAGCATGGGTTTACATTATAATTGTACTAATTGCAATCGCAATAATTGCCGTCGCGTTATTTTCATTGAGAAGAAAAGCAAAGCCGAAGCCCAGTATGCCTGTAGAAACTCAAGAGCCTAAGCCGGAGGAGCCTCCCACTTCTATTTGGAAATATCCCGCAGAAGAGATTCCTCAAGAGCCTCAAGAACCAGTTATACCAAGTTTAGACTACAGGTCTAGAATATACGAAGAGATTAAGCTACCTTTTGAAGAGAAGAAGGAAGCCCAGTATGGAGAATCATATGAGCAACCACTTGAAGAAACAGCTCTGGGAGGAGAAGAGGAAACACCTTCCATCTTTGAAGAAGAGCAGCCACTTCAGATTGAAGAGGAGAAAAAAGAGGAAGAACAACCTCAAAAAATTGAAGAAGAAGACTTAGAGCCCTAGGAAACATCCTTATCGCTTTCTTTCTTATCCACCTTTTCTTTATAAAAACTCTTAATAGGAGCATTTCTTTCATAAAAATCATGAAGAAAGGGCTTACTGCTGAAGACGTTGCAGCCTCCTTACTAGAAAACCTTGGCTATTCAATTTTGGAGAGGAGGAAGCAAGTAGTCGTTGGAGGAGTTAAAATAGCGGAGATAGATCTTGTTGCTAAAGACGCTGATGGGAATGTTTTTGCCGTAGAAGTAAAATCTGGAAAGGCATCGGTGACCGACGTCAGGCAGGTTTACAGCAATTCTAAACTGATTAATGCTAAGCCACTTCTCATTTGCAGAGGTTTCTCAGACCATTCTGCAATCAGTCTAGCCAGCGAATTCGAAGTCAGATACTTGCTTTTACCAGAATACTATCTATTCACGTTAGAGGACTTTAAAGAAATAGCCAAGGAATTGGTATGCGATATACTAACTCTATACTTTTCTTTAGAAATGGAAAACTTTACAGAAGAAGACGTAGGAATCATTGAGGCAATTGCAACTTCGAGAGGATTCAATGAAGCCGCAGAAAGACTGGGCATTTCCGAAGAAGAGCTTGGTAAAAGGATATCGGGGTTAGGGTTTTTCAGGTTTTTAGAGGGCGATTCATTCCAATACCTAAGGCTTCAGGCGTTGCTTATCCTAAACAGGATCAATCAAGAAAAAAGATTTGAGAAAATTTATGACAAGATTTATTCATTAGAAAAAAAGATAGACGACTTAGGAAGACGGATTCATTGAATTGGTTAAAGACAGTAATTATCTAGTAAACATTCTCTTTAACGGTATTCTATCGAAATCCTGATCGTTAGAAATTATTTCCTTTACTTTATTCCTTAACGCGACCGCTAAGTACACGGCATCTTCATAATCTAACTCGTATTTTTCCATAAGTATCCTCGCTTCAATAAGATCTCTTAGGGCCAATGGTACTACTTTTAGACCCTGGAGACCTGTTATAGAGTCGATGACGTTTTTAACAAGATCTGTGTTTTTTAAAGTGTTTCCCGTCAAACCTGCCATTATTACCATGGTCTGGTAAAGAGTCAATATTGAAGTTAAATAACTGTCCTTTGGAGAATTCTCGATCTTCTCAATCCATCGGTAAGCGGTTTTTCCCCAATGCAGGATGTTTTCCAAGCCAATATATAAAGACATTAACATCTACATAGCTTTCTGCTTCCACCATTCCTTCATAACCTCTTCAATAAAATTATTCAGGTCATCGGGCCAATTAACTACTTTGAAGGCACCGAAGTATTTTTCAGCTACGGGTTCCAGAGGTTTAACTAGGATGCTTTTGCCTCGTGCTTCAACCTTAACAGAGGTTCCTTTCTTCAATCCTGCTTCTACTCTCACCTTCTTTGGAAGAAAATATTAATAAGTGGAAAATGGAAATAAGCAAGGTCTACAAAAAGGGAGACTACTTATTCCATATTTAACTTACGAAGAAGAGTCTTTCTATATCAGTCTTCATTAGGTTTTCTGCCGAGTCTTCTTTAACTATTCTACCGCTTACTAATACGTAGCCTCTGTCAGCGATTTCTAATGCTCTTTTCACATTCTGCTCTACAATTAATATTGTAACCCCTCTATCTCTTATTTCCTTAATCTTATTCATGAGCGCTATTCCAGCACGTGGTGAAAGACCTGCCGTCGGCTCGTCAAGCAGGAGAAGCTTAGGCCTAGACATTAATGCTCTAGCCACAGCAAGCATTTGCCTTTCCCCACCGCTTAAAGTCTTCGCTTTTTGATCTCTCCTCCTATCTATTTCAGGGAATAGTTTGAAAATCTCCTTCATGTCTTCTTTAATAGTCTGGTCTTTACCCCTTATGAAAGAACCCATTTCAAGGTTTTCTTCTACGGTGAGGTTTGGGAAAACATTGCTGAGTTGAGGAGCATAGCTAATCCCCATTCTTACTACTTCATGAAGTTTTACTGAAGTTATCGACCTATTCTCAAATAGAATGTCACCCTCATGTATTGTTGCAATTCCGAAAATTGTATTCAATAAGGTTGTTTTCCCAGCCCCGTTAGGACCTAACACGGCAACTATTTCCCCTCTTTTTACAAAAAGGTTAACTCCTTGAAGAATAACCATCTTTCCGTATCCGGATTTTAAGTTTCTAATCTCTAACATTTTAAGCACCTATGTAAGCTTCTATTACTTTCGGGTCTGAAGTGACTTCATTTGGCTTACCCTCTGAGAGCAACCTACCGTTGTGAAGAACGTAAACATAATCTACAAACTCCATGAGAATTTCTATCCTATGCTCAATTATTAGGAAAGACAAATTTTGCTCATCCCTAAGCCTCTTAATATAGGTGAATAGCTCTCTCGCCATGGAGTAGTCAACACCAGCAGTCGGCTCATCCAATAAGTATAGCTTTGCAGGAGTCATAAGACCCCTCATTGTTTCAAGCATTTTCATATGAGATACGGAAAGTTCTGAGATTCTAGAGTTAACGTATGGAAGCATGCCAAAGGTTTTGAGTAGTCCCAAGGCTTTTTTAGAAAGTTCTATTTCCTGTTCTCTCCACGATTTAACGTAAAGAGCCTTTGCGACGTTTTCTCCAATTTGATTCACAGGAGTCACCAGCAGATTCTCTAGAACCGTTAAAGAGTTGAAAAGCCTCGGGGTCTGAAAGGTCCTCACTATTCCTTTTCTAAAGACTTCATTTGGATTCAATCCATCTATCCTAACCATGCTATTAGACTCTCTAAACCATACACTGCCCCTATCCGGCACGTAGAAGCCTGTTATTACGTTAAAGAGAGTAGTCTTCCCAGACCCGTTGGGACCTATCAAACCGACTAAACCCTTGTGAGGTATTGAAAGCGTTACTCCATCTAATGCTCTTATGCCACCGAAGAATTTAGCTACATCTCGGACTTCAAGTATGTTGCTCATTTTTTAAGCTCTTCCTCCACCTGTTGCAATGCAGGTGTTTTAATGGGTTTTTCTGGCAGTATTCCCCTTGGGTTGACTATGAGGACTACGACTATGAGAAGGCCGATGATAATCCATCTGACGTAGTCTGGAGAGATAACGGTTATTCCCAACAGGGGCGTGATGAAAGTGAGAAGTCTGTCTACTAGAGTTATCAAAGCTGCACCTAGAAGAGACCCTGTTAAATTCCCCATACCCCCTAGAATGATCATAGCCCAAGCGTTGAAAGTTACTGATGGTACGAACATGTTTGGATTTACTGAAGTAAAGTAATAAGATAGGAGAGTACCCGCAACCCCCGTGAATCCAGAACCGATGAAGAGTACTAGTGCTTTAATCTTAGGCACATGCTTACCCATGCATAGAGCAGCTGTTTCATCATCTCTAACTGATTTTAGAGTTCTACCTAATGGGGAATTTAACAATCTTTTCATAACAGTGTAGGTTAATGCGAGAAAGGCCAGGATGACTATTAAATAAAGAGTTTCGCGAACCCTACTATCGGGAATCCATCCAAGGGGATTGGGAATAGCCATTAGCCCCTTACTGGCTCCAACAGGTTCAAAGTGAAGTAGAAAAATCCTCAGGAGCTCTCCTGTGCTCAGAAGCGTGAAACCTACGAACTCAGGACCCACTCTGAGTATGGGGTAGGATAGCAAATAACCGACAAAGCCCGCTACTATAAAAGACAAGAATACTGAAAGGATGAACAATCCTATGTTTAAAACAGGGTTCTTACTGCCCAGTTCACCAAGTAGTATTACACCGTTTATGTTATAGGGAGGGTTCTCAACAATATCCACTCCGTTTAACATAAGTATTAGATACGTGGTGAGAGTGGCACTGATGTAGGCACCTATTCCATAGAAAACAACTTTACCGAAATTAGTTACTCCGCTTACCCCCGATTCCATGTTTAAAGTTAACGACAATATGGCGTATATTCCAAATAGAGTTAGCCAACTAATTATAAAACCAACTATATCGAAGCCGATCATTGACTAAGCCCCCTTTTCCTAAACCTGTAAGGAAGACCGCCTCCAGCTCCCAGTGGCGGGAAGAGTATGAGTGTTGTTAGTAAAGCGATGAATGTTAAGAATGGTCTGAAGCTAACCGGAACTCCTAAATACGTATTTAAAAAGGCAATTCCTATATTCTCCATGAATGCGATTATAATTGCTCCAATACTTGTCCTTAGCAATGATGCTAAACCACCTATAAAGCCTATGGTAAAAACTTGAAGGATCATTGAATCCCCGGCTTCAGGAGTTATTGCTCCAGAGAAGGATGTCCATAAAACTCCTCCGACTGCTGTAATCCCGCCGCATAGAAACCAAGTTAAGTTTATCACTAAATTCCTTGGAATGCCGGAGATTTCTGCAAGTGTTGCATTATCTGAAATAGCTCTCATTGCCCTTCCCATACGAGTCTTCTCCAATATTAAGTATAGGGAGGAGACTACTAAGATAGTTGCAACCATGCTTGCTATGAAAGCTTGACTCAAATTAAACTCTGCTAAGGATATACTGGGGATGTCGGAATATGTTATTCTGCCATACGATACAAAGTTTTTAGACGTATAGAAATGCATTATGTCTGTCAAAACGTATAACAAGTATCTGTACGCTATCCAAAGGCCCATAGATGATATCATCACCATTGCCGGCGAAGAGCCTCGCTTCTGAAGTTGAGTGAAAACTAAAAGGTTGTCTAAAACAGCCATTCCACCAACGATCACGAATGCCAAAAATGCTGCAATTACGATACTGCTATTTCCCAAAACTCCGTGTAGAAATACTGCAGTATAGGCCCCGTATGTTATGAAGTTCGCATGTACGAAATTAATTACCTTAGTAGTTCTATAGCTTAATGTTAATGGTAAAGAAAAGACGGTATAGAAGAAAATGTATTGCAAAAAGTTGACCATAGTCTGTGTAAAGCCCGGGATCACTTTAAACACTCTCCCCCATTATTCTAGTTCTTATGTATGAAAGGAAAGTTAAAAAATAAAGTAGGTTGATTAGTCTTAAAGATATTCGTTTCAAGGATATGCTTGCTCCGTGAATATTATTGACCCTCTTTCGAAAACGCCAACGTCCTTAAATTTATAGCCTTCAGCAGTACTTACTATAGCCCAAACTCCATAGTCTTGCTGAGCCTTATCTCCTGCAACGTCAAACATTGTCCATCCACTTGGACCATAGTATGTCTTAGCCACTTCTACCAATGCATTTCTTATTGCTTCACCATCATACTCGCCTGCTCTCAGTATTGCCCAACCGGCAAGTTTAATCGCATCGTAAAGATGCTCGCAGAAAACGCCAAGTTCTATGCCAAATCTACTTTTCACTCTATTGAAAAGGTCTTCGTAAAGCGGGTTGCCTATGTATAGCGGTCTAGTACCGTAGAGTCTTACTCTCGATGCAAACCTTCCCACTGTCGAGGTGAGTAATTCACCTGCTCCATGAGGTCCTTCAGAAATGAACCATCTTACGTTGGAAAGCACGTCTGATTCAGCAGCATGCGAAATTATGTTTGCCCCATCGGTATCGAATGCTATCAGTATAACACTATCAGCACCTTCAGATCCTACTCTACTTGCTAAAGTAGCTACTTCAGAAGCGTAATCCGAGAGTCCCGTTTGATAAGGTAGCTTACTTACTGTAATTCCTTTCTCCTTAAAGTTCTGCTCCAAGAAATCAGCGAAAGCTTTACCATACTCATCATTTCGGAAGAAGACTATGAGCTTTCTAGCACCTTCCTGATAAGCCAGGGTTGATAGTGCTTTAGCCTGACCAGCATCAGAACCTACCGTCCTGAATATGTAGTCATTAGGTATGGCTAAAGTAGGAGATGTTGAAGAGGGAGATATTATAACTATCTTATTGTTGTCTGCATACGATTTTACAACTTTTACTTGAGAACTTGCTGCAGGACCGATGATTACTTTAATCCCTTGCTGGTATAGACTCTGAACGTTTTGCAACGCTTTTTCGTCACTTGTCGCATCATCCAAGATTACTGAACGAAACTCAACATTAAAGCCATAGGCTGCAGCTTCGCTATTCAAATCCTCTATGGCTATCTGCACAACCTTCTCCCATATCTTACCTATTGAGGATAGTTCTCCAGAGAGAGGTAGAGTAAAGCCTATGTTATAAACAGTCTTTTCTGGAGTTGGAGCTGCACCGCCGCCTAACCCCGGAGAAAATATTGCGTATCCTACTACTAATCCTATTACAAAGGAAATCAACAATAGAGCGATAAACTTGACGTCGAAAGGCAGTTTTTTCAAAGTAGGACCTGGTTCCTTTGGAACCGTTATTGTTGATAATCTAATATTAACCATTTTACATCCCTCACCCACCTTACTCCCCTTAGGAATTAAGATTTAAGTTTTACCCCTATAATCATAATCCGATACGCAATCAGCAATTAGTTTTAGGATAACTGTTAACTTGTGTAAACTTTCATTAAGGCAACTACGGCGTCGATAACATCTCTGAGTGATATCATACCAACGGGTTTTTTATTAGAATCGACTACGGGGAGATGCCTAATATTCTTCTCTCTCATTATCCGCAATGTTTCATCTATGGGTACATCGGGCCCTACTGTAATCGGATTTTCTGTCATTATCATGTGTACTGGCAATCCCTTACCTACTTTACCATTTGCGACAGCATAGATGAGATCTCGTTCAGTCATTATTCCAACAATCACCCCCGCGTTATCAACTATCATGACGCTACCAACATTATTATCATACATTAGCTTCGCCACGTCTTCTATCAATGTATCAGCCCTGGCGGTTACTGGTGGAAAACTCATTATATCCTCAGCTCTTATAGGAAACTTCCTACTCCGCTTTATTATCGGCATAGCCCCGTTTAAAAATCTCATTGTAAATATTAAAGCTTTCCTTAATCAGCATAAGTTTTTTCTATAATTTACGTTTAATATCCTCGTAAAATGGAGAACGTTTTCCTCACGTATATTTTAGTATCAAATAGCCTAGGCCATATAGCTGTAATCAGGTATTCTCTTAAGTAACATGCCCCCTATTGGAACAGGGTTAAGCCTTTGTGCTAAAGCTTTTGCTCTCTCAAGCTTAACACTGCTTTCAGCGTAAATAGTATAGAGCTTATCGCCCTTCTTAACTTGACTTCCCATTTTCTGCCATATTATCATTCCAGCTCCCTTATCTTTTGGAGCGCCTGCTATGCGACATATTTGCGTTACAGCAGCATTATTAACCATTTGCACATACCCGTCCTCCCAAGCAATACCATCGTAAGTGTATTTCCCAACTTCAATATCGTCTGAAGTAATGTCTGGATTACCGCCTTGAGCCTCAATTATCTCTTTAAATTTAGAAAGTGCTTTACCACTTCTCAACGTCTCCTCAGCAACATACTTTCCTCTACCCCTTTCTGCTACACCAGCCATTTCAAGCAGAATACCCGCTAAAGCGCATGATTTCTCTACGAGGCTTCGAGGAGCGTATTTTCCTTCTAGAGCCATAAGGGCTTCTCTCGCCTCCAGAGCCGGTCCAACAGCCCTACCCAATGGTTGGGAGCCGTAAGTTATGGCGCATTCAACCCTTATTCCAACCCTCCTACCCAACTCTATGAAGTCTTGAGCAAGTTCTCTAGCCTCATCCTCAGTCTCAACTTTTGCACCTTTTCCCATTGGAATATCTATCAGAAGGATTTCTACTCCCGCAGCCTTCTTCTTGGAAATAACTGATGCGAGAACCTGAGGCTTGGGGTCGAGAGAAAGCGGATACTCAACTCTTATTATCTTATCGTCTGCAGGAGCAAGGTTTACACTGCCTCCCCATGCCAGTGTTCCGCCAACTGTCTCAGCGATCTGCTTTATCTTCTGGGCTGTGTGGGAGACAGGGGCTAAGACTTCCATCGTATCAGCTATTCCGGAGGGGCTTGTTATAGCCCTAGAGGATGTTTTAGGTATTGTCACTCCGTTGGCTGCAACAATGGGGACTGTGAGGAGGGCATACTTATTTCCAGGTATCCCACCTATGCTATGAACATCTACGATAGGAGATTTATCGAACGTTATTCTTTCTCCAGTGTCAACCATTGCATTGACCATTTCAGCAATCTCATCCATATCCATACCCCTTATAGCCACGGCAGTAACGTAGGCAGATAGCTCTATGTCTGAGAGAGTATTATCCACAATATCCTTTATTATCGCGTATATCTCTTCTTTAGATAGTTTTTGACCGTTCATCTTCTTTTTAATATACTGTAGTGATGGTGGCCTCTCACCTGGTATAGCCTTTACCAACTCCCCTTCTGTAAGACCAAGAGCCTCAGAAACCTCTGTGAAAATTCCTATCTCCCCTCTTTTTACAAGCGTAGGAGTGACATTTGCTACAGCTGTTAAAGATCCTTTTTCACAAGATATTTTCACGCGGTCCAAAGGATGTATTCCAAGCTCCTCCGCATCTTGACTGTTTAACAGGACTTCAAATCCCCCCTGCTTAATATCAATAAGCTTAGCCTTTAACTTGTCCATAAATATACGGTAGGTTTGGCTTGCTTAAAAGGTTTGAAATTTATATGATTTCATAAGCTCTTTTTCCTATGAATTTCAAATACCGATCCCTGTCTTCTCCTGTTCAGTCATATTAAGCTTCATATCTTCGACAAGAGGTTTAAACAACTTGATAACAAACCTATGGATATCTTTAACCTCCTTTTCTTCGAAAGTATTGGGACAAATGTCTAAAAACTATGTATGCTTCTTCAAGCCCAGTAATATAATGGAGATGTTTCTCATTTTCCAAGAGTTTCAGAAGTTTTAGTTCAATTTGAAAGTCCGTATCATGGTTCTGAGCAAGTGCGTTTTAGGACAATCACCCTTTAAATGGAGAAGCTAGCAAGGTCCCATTGACTTTCTAAATATGAGTTTCTCCGATTTTTAAATATGTTTCAGCCCTCTCCCTAATGGTGTCTACTCTTCAAATGACACGTTATTCATTGAAGACATTACGCTGTTTACTGTATTTCTAACTTTTGAGAATCATTTATTTGAAAAAAGACTTAGAAAATAAGGATACCGATCTTTAATTTAGCTTGCTAACTCTTCAGTTTCTTGTGGCAGAACCACCAGTCGAAGCATTCGAATTCTCCCCTTTGCCTTCTCTAAACGGTTTTTAGCAGAGTCGATGTCTCAAGCCGGTGGGATTATTACATGATCTCCGATTATCTCGTTATTCGGCCAGTTTGCAGGCATTGCAACACCGTTCTTATCAGCTATCTGTATTGCTTCAACTATGAAAACGGCTCTAACCGTGTTGGTTCCTTTTTTAGGATGTATGAGCCCCAGAATGTTTGCAACTTCACCAGTATCAGCTATTATTGGAAACTTTATTTCGACATCGAACTTTTCTTTTATCCAATTAACCCAATTTATGTGGGAGAACACTTGGTCTACACTTAATCCGATTAGTTCACAATTTAATGCCTTAAATTTATCATATCTTTTTTGAAAGGCAACAAATTCTGTCGTACATACCGGTGTAAAGTCTCCAGGGTGGCTAAACAGTATAAACCATTTTCCTGAAAACGCTTTAGAAGCTTCATAATCCCATGTGTTGTTTGCACTTTCATCTCCGGAAATCCTCGCCCAGAAGAGGTATGCTTTTTTCTTTGTATTTCTAAGCCAATTTCAACCACCAGAATTTGTCTTTAACATACATATATGTTTTATCCGAATTTTAAGAATCTCATTCATGCTGTATTATATTGTAATAAGACAACTGCTTAGAAATTCTCAGTACGCTATCAAATTTTACCGTTAATAATTCCAACATTTTTCTCTCCCTTTCAGAAATTCCGGAATTCTTATCTTCAATTGGAAACTCGCTGTAATATGAGTTTGCGACAACAGTATTAGATAATTCTAAGCATTTGATTACTTTAGAAACGTCACCAGCATGTAAATAGATCGAGAGGTCGTTAATGAAAAGAATCGATGTAGGCTTCATTATAAATTCTTGGAGTAAGGGTTCTATAGCCCTTCTGTTAAATTCTGCAAGGGTTAGGACTTCATCCTTATTCCTACCCTCTATTCTCGGAGCTCTCACTACCTCGGGTGCCAAATACTTAACCTTGGAAACATTAGATGTGTAGGAAGAGACCCTGCCACCTACTCCAGGCACCGTTGTAGGCGACATGTCTATTACCGTAATGTCCTCAGTAACAGTTTTTTCGAGAAGCCTATCCAATATTTCTGCGGTAAGTCTTGTCTTACCGCTACCCATTTCCCCAAGTATCAGTATTTTTCTCCCTAAGACCTCTTCTACATTATTCAACAAACTTGAGAACACCTATTTTATCCAAAGCCAAGACCAGCATCATCCCAATAATGCAACCAATTATAGAGCTAAATGCCCATCCTAGATAGAGAAACAATATTCCACCAAACTTTAAGTATAAAGCTGATCCGAAGAAAGGATCGACTATGTACCATGAGATGGTTCCACCTATGAAGACTGTTCCCACAGGCTCGCCTAATGACGCTAGAACGATCGCCTTTCTGCTTCCAAATTTATTCTTAAGCAGCATGTACAAGATTCCAACCATCAATCCTCCTGGGATTCCGCCTGGATAGGCAAATATTGTTCCTACTCCAAACATTATTCGTAAAGTGCCAACTATAACCGCGCAGAGAGAAGCCCATAAGGGGCCAACCATTATCCCGGCTAAGACGTTAACCATATGCTGTCCTGGAAATGCCTTCGTCGGACCCCATTGGAACCATGTTATTGGCGAAATAACAAAAGCCAGTGCTGAAAACAGCGCTGAAAGCAGTATTTGAATCAGGAGTTTTCTCAGAGACTTTCCAATCATTTTTAGTCACCTCAACTTAGAAGCTATCATCAATACTTTTGTAGCCACTTCAACAGCGTTTCTGCCAAGTATTCTCACCATCGGCTCTTTGCCAACGTCTCCAAGGTCATATATTACGTCAGGTATTTTCCCAGCCTTCTCTATGGCTTTTCCAACACCCCACGGGAGGCTTCCCCCTTCCCTAGTCTTAACTTCATCAGGTTCCTCCCTTCTGTCAAAAGACGAAACCGTTAATCCTAAGGATCTACATGCCTCAATTACTTCACTTGAATATTTTATGTTCATGGCTGCCCTCCACTCCTCTCCGTATTCCATTACTTTCAAGACTATTCTGGCTACATGTGAAGAGGCTCCGAACTCCGGACTTTTGACAGCAAATACTCTGTCTTCCAATTTGATAAGTCTTCCAGGTATTCCAGCAACGTCCATTATTGAATTAGCATAGGGCTTGGGCAGAGCCATAACTATGTTACTCCCAACTTCAGGAATTAGCTTCGCTATTTTAGAAGATTCCAGCATCTTGACGGCATTATACAAGTTTTCTATAACCCTGTATTTTTCAGCATCTATTTGCATCCATGCGATTGGATTAACCGGCCCATGTCCCTTGCCAATGCTTAAACCATATTTTATTGCAATCTGTATGAAGTTCTTAGCTTCTTCTAAAGCCTCCATAATACTCTTCCCCTTAGCAAGTCCTGCAGTAATGGCTGCGGAAAAGCTACATCCAGTTCCATGAGTATTCCTCGTATCGATTCTACTACCACGTAATTCACGAAACTCCCCGTCACTGTAAACTACATCGATAGCCTCATTACCGTTCTCTAAATGGCCTCCTTTAACGACGACAGCCTTAGGGCCCAGGTCAGCAATCCTCTTAGCAACATCTCGCATATCCGCCAATGTGGAGATCTTCAAACCGCTTAAAACCTCAGCCTCGAATATATTCGGAGTAACTACTGTTGCTACAGGCAGCAGGATTTTTTTCAAAGATTCTTCAGCCTCAGGCTTAAGTAAACGGGCTCCACTCTTTGCAGTCATCACAGGGTCTACAACAAGTGGAAACCCGTATTCTCTAATCTTTCTCGCAACAAGCTCTATTACTTCGCTCCTGTAAAGCATGCCTGTCTTAGCAGCATCTATACCCATGTCTTCAAAGACAACATCGATTTGTTTTTCAATGACGTCTAACTCCACATCCTGTACGCTAAAGACGTCAACAGTATTCTGTGCAGTTATCGCCGTTAGTGCTACAGTTCCGTGTACTCCCATAGCTGAAAAGGTTTTAAGATCTGCCTCTATCCCCGCCCCTCCACCTGAATCGCTTCCTGCTATGGTCATGGCAATTGGGATCTTCTCCATTTTTATCAAAGAAACGGAATAAACATGTTTATAAACATGTTGGTAAGATATAATCTTCGTGAAACCACCCTGTGAATACGTAATAAAAAGCTACCTACCCCAACTTAGAGCGAGAATAGTTAGGGAACTCGTAGAGAGACATGGCTGGAGTATAACGAGTGCAGCAAAAGTATTAGGAATTTCCCCTACTGCAGCGACGAAGTATAAAAGGATAATAGCGACATCCAGTAGCTATTACGTAAGTGGCTTAGATCAGTTTTCTAAAAATCTTGCTGGGAAAATATTGAGAAATGAAATTACACCGGGTAGCTTCATAGAGGAAGTTTGTTTGAAATGCATGGAGGAAAGAGCAAGAGGAAACCTTTGTAAATTTCACAGGAAGGCTCAGCCTAAACTCGAAGGCTGTAAAAGTTGTTTTAAAGCATTTCAAAAGATGGTTGAGGGCTCCTTTGAAAGATTTGAAATATTGGAAGAGTTGGAAAGGGCGCTTGAAATCCTCTCGACATGTAGCAATTTGGAGAGATTAATACCTGAGGTTAGGACCAATATAGTAATGTGTACAAAATCGCCTAAGGGAGTTGAAGACGTTGCAGCTTTCCCCGGAAGGCTTACTTTCATTAACGGGAGCATAAGGGCATTCTCAAAACCAGAGTTTAATTCCTCTAAACATATGTCTTCTGTTCTACTTGCTGCAAACTCTATAGACCCCAATATAAGAAGCGCAATGTGCATAAAGTACGATGAAAAAATTGAGGAATCAATAGAAAAATGTGGATTAAGAAAGACGGTGTTTGACCGTTCTAAGTATGAGAACATTGAATCGTTCATAAGGAGCTTGAAGACTTTGGGAGACGTTATTGTCGATAAGGGTGGTGTCGGAATAGAACCAGTAGCCTACGTTTTCGACAAATGCGCCATAGACGTAGCTAAGAGAGTAATTGCAATAGCGAGAAACCTCTCTGCTTAAAAACTACTAGATGATTTCAGTAATAATTTTTCATTCGCCTCCTTATTTGCGTATATCTTAATGAACTCTGGTAATACTTTCTCTACAAATCTCATAGAAGGATTGCCCAGTTTTACACCACTGCATCCCCTATTCAAGTATATGTAAAATACTTTGGTCCCGTACTTGAATTCCGATAATTCTTCATTACCATACTTTGGCACCCTTAGCACTCGGAATGGAAACATTCGACAAACATACGGCTTTTCGTCATGAATTCTACATAGATACTTTTCACCATGCTTCTTAAGAAAAAAGCATTTACCATCATGCAATAGTCTTATGTAGAACATTCTCTCGCCGGGTTCAACTGAACTGGGCCCGTACCTAGGCTCTATCTTAGCGTATTCTTCAAAAAGCAATGGAACCTTATGGTTTATACAGCATTTACCGCAAAATTTACACTCCCAATCCTCAACGAGTTTCCACGGTATCATGTGGAAACCGTTGGCTTCAAGCAAATTCTTACCAGATATTGACCATCACATCGTCTTAAAAATTTTAGCAATCCCAAAACAGATTCTAGTTTTAATATTAAAGCTTAGGTGCAAGAAAGTAAGTAAGCACTAAAGATATTAATGCTATTAGACCAAGGAGGGTGTGTAGTATCAGTATAGCTTTAAATAATTTTTTACCTATTTTCGTAAACAGGAGAAATCCCGTTAAGGTTGTGACTATCAACGATAATAATGCAAGTGTTGCTAGAAAATAGTGCTGGGAAGATAGAAAGATCATTTTTCAACCGGCAGGATATCCTACTGGAATTATGTAGAGTGGGTGTTGATCCTCTGGCAGTTTTAATACTTTCTGAACTCTAGAGTCTTCAAACGCTCCTATGACGACCGTGCCGAGGCCTCGTGCAACTGCTTGCAAGTAGATATTCTGGCCTACGTGGCCGGCCTCCATATGCACATAACGTATCCCCCTTTCACCATATCTGCTTGTCGTACGTTCGTATATCGCAACTACGATTATACTTATTGGCGCTTCTCTGATCGAGCTCTGACCAAGCGCTGCATCTGCAAGGCTTGAACGTAAATCCTCCTCTAAAAGGTGTTCGAGAACATGTCTATCGGGCTTGTAGTGATATAGCCCTTCAGAAAGGCCAGTAACACAGTTCTTTCCTACAACAACATAGACTTCAAGCGGATATGTAGCTCCTGCAGAAGGCGCTGCCCTCAAGCCTCTAGTGGGATCAGTAATTCCTTGAGCAGCCCATAGGAGTTGTGAAACATCTTCAAGACTTAACGGTTTATTCAAAAAATTCCTAATCGACCTTCTCTTAAGAATAGCTTCTTCCACGGACATTGTCCCCCTAGTGATTGGCACGGGAAGTTCTATGATTCCTCTAGCTTCTATCAGTACGGTTTCATTCGACCTTCCCAAGAAGAAATAGAGAAAAAGAGCAATCGATATTACTAGCACTATGAGCAATAGAGAGAAAAGCATTTTATGCTTACTTATTTTTACAATCATTACAGTAGTCATTTTTGTTATAGAGATGCAATATTTTAACTTTTAGGGCTTAGTTCGAATATATAAACAGAGGCTATGGAAATAAGAAATTAAGGTAGTGTTCTAATTACTTCTTTTGGTTCTCTTCTAGGAATATCCAGCTTGTCAAAATGTTTATCAAAGCTTACAATCGCTTCTACGCCGAGCTTCTTAGCAACATAGTATTGTAGAGCATCGTCGAAATCAAGCTTCTTTTCTTCCATTATCATTGAAACAGCCATTTCTTCATCCATTGAAGTATCGTAAACAGTTAAACCCAACGAATTCTCGATATTCCTCAGAAAGATTAGAATCAACTTGGGATTGTTTAGAATAGCCTCGATCGCATGTATCGAAAACCTCGTTACCACTGCCTCTAAATCCCCACTTGAAACCTCCTCTAAGAAGCTCTCACACTCATCAGCCTTTTCCCTGTTGAGGAAAAGTTCTAAGAAGATATTGGTATCTATCAAGAACATTAGTCTGAGAAATCCCAGGCTTTATGCTGTAATTCTACCGAAGACTCTTTCATATTTAAACATCCTCTCAAGGCCTTCCAATCAACCTTCCCCCTTGAAACATATCTTTTAATAAGCTCTTCAAGAGCGGCTTTCACAGCACCTTTCTTATACTTATTTCGCTCCATCGCAATTTTTCTAAATCTTCTCGCAAGTGCCGGCTTTATTTCCGCCTTAATTGTTTCGGCCATAAGTACTTATGTACAAAAGTATCTTATAAATCTATCTTGCATCGCTGATCTTAGTGCTTATTGAAACGCCTTCTTCTGTAGGCACTACTATCGTTTTCCAATTTTTCTTTGAGATCTCGTTCAAAAATGCGTCAACAGTCCCGTAATGATGTTTAACATTATGTGCTAGAATTACTCCCCCATCAATTACTTTATCCTTAACTTCATTGAAGAAGTCAAAATAATGCTCTTTGTCAATGTCTATGAAAACAAGATTTAACTCCTCTCCGACTCCTTTAATGCATTCCAACGCATCACCATTAATAGGGGTGATCAGATTGTTTAGGTAGTACTTATTGACGAGATCTTCGAGCCTTCTGAATCTTAGGGCTTCTCTCTCAATAGCGTAAATTTTACCCTCTACTCCAGATTCATAGAGAGCTTTAGCCATCCATATTGTTGAAAAGCCCACTCCAGCACCAGCATCAACAGCTATTAGTCTTCCAAACTTTAGGGCAGTCAAATATGCTACTGAATATATGACATAAGCATCTTCAATCCTTATCGATGGAATATTTAGCTTCAGGGAATTGTTTAATGCCTCCCCTATTATTTCATCCCATTGATACTTCTCATTAAGCATGAGATGATTCGAGATAAATTCGCATTTTTAAGCTTGCCTGTTGGGATAAGACTTATGAAACAAGCGTTACTAATCCTAAGACATTATGAAAGAGGTACCTAATGAGGATGTTAGAAAGAAGATACTCATCCTCCAGCGGAATGAATTAACTGAACACCTTTTTTACAAGGCATTATCTAAAATGGTGAAGGATAGGAATTCAGAACTTCTGAAGAAAATTTCCGAAGATGAGCTTCGCCACTATAATGAATGGAAAAAATATACGGGCATGGATACGTCTCCAAAAATAATAATGCTTTTGAAATACTTGCTTTTTTCAAAAATATTTGGTTTCACTTTCGCAATTAAGCTAATGGAGAAAGGAGAGGAGAAGGCTGAGAAGGCATATTCACAATTATCCAAAACCTTCCCAGAAGCAGAGGAAATAATGCGTGACGAAGAAGAACATGAAGACATTCTAATAGGTATGATAGAAGAGGAGAGGATAAAATACGTTGGGTCAATGGTGTTGGGGATTAATGATGCATTGGTTGAATTGAGTGGAGCATTAGCTGGTCTATCTCTAACTCTTCAAAACAATAGGCTTATAGGCGTAGCAGGGCTAGTGACTGGCATTGCTGCATCACTCTCCATGTCTGCATCAGAGTATTTATCTCAGAAAGCTGAGAAAACCGGAATAAGCCCGTCAAAAGCTGCATTTCATACGGGCATTGCCTATATACTGACTGTGATTTTGTTAACAATACCATACCTAACCCTCCCAGATTATCCTACGGCTATTATAGTAATGTTAATTAGTGTAATCTTAGTTATCTCTGTTCTCACGTTCTTTATCTCAATAGTCAAAGATATTCCATTTAGAAGGATGTTTTCAGAAATGCTATTTATAAGTATCGGGGTTGCTGTAACATCTTTTGCAATCGGATGGATTATGAGAATAGTATTTAACATAGAGGTTTAGGGAATGTTAATTCAGTTAAAATCTTGGAAACTTAAGCCTACCGATATATTCCAATATCCACTTGACAAGCCTATTGTAAGCCTCCTCACCCTTTGGGGTCAAGTAGACAACACCCTCGCCATCTATTTCCACGAAACCTTTCTCGCTCATCCAGTCCAAGTATTTCACAAGCCTGTTGTAAGCCAGGTCGCATGCAGTGGCTAATGCCGTTCTCTTCATACCATTATTCTCCTTAAGCGTCTTGATGATCCTAGCAGCCACATAAAGGTCAGGCTTCGAGCCTCGCTCCCTTGAGCTCATTGTACAACCATCTCAAATCTATTATTAGAAGGTCGATGGATTTAATATTCCTATAAAATTCTTTGATGTTTTTCTTATTAATCAACAAGATTATAGGTGTGACTAGAACAAACGTGATTAAACCAATTATACTTTTATGCGTCCAGAATAGAGGGAGAGGTAGAAGAATGAATAAGGATTGGAAAATTGGCAGAATTATGATGTAACTGAGAAAAAGCCAATTAAGCATCTTAATTGCTAACCACAGTTTCATCAGCATAATACCACTGAAAAGAGACTCCCAATCCGTTTCCATGAGAAGCTTGATTGCGGCGGGAGCACCTTCCTTCAGAAGAGAAGACCACTCTCCCGTCCTGACCTTTTTAACCTTCAGTTCAATTAATAGCATGCCAATTACAGTTGCCCAAAGAGAAGGTAGTAGAAATAGGAGTAAAGCAACTTCTGGAGACATATAGGATCCGGCAGAGGTAAACCCAGAGAATGAGGAGAAAATTCCAGAAGTTATGAAGCATATCTTTACAAGTATGAATATTAATAGTGATACACAGGTAACTGATAATACGGCTATAGCAAGGTCTGGAATATAGGCTAAAGCTTTCCTGTATAACTTAACTTGATCGACAAGATTCATCAATTCTTCTACTTTCCTAACCAGATCATCCTCTGTCATAACATGACACCCCAGACTTTTACTTTAATCACAACAGAACCGGAGACGACGCGAATATTGGCTAACATAAAAGTATTAGATTTGTTCTTAGAGTGATTGTTAAATCCATATTCTTCGATAAATACTTCAACTGGCTTCTCCGTAGAAACATAATGCTCATTAGCATAGTATGCACTATAATAGGAATTTAAAAGGAATTCCCCGGGGAGGACGACGGTGAAAACATATTCACCTTCACCCGTTAGGTTAACAGCCCTTCCATCGGGAAACAATAGCATTATCTCACTATGAGTATCGGGAATAATGTGGACTTCAACCCTTGCAAGAAAACATTCATGTTTAAGCATAATGAGAGTGGCAGGACTTGGATAAAGAGGAAGGGAGCTATGAATTTGAGACCCGGTTTCAGGCTGATAGACGATGAAATTGAATTCCATATCGTAAAAAAGAGAAAGAGAAAGAAATTCGATCACTATGATTGTAAATAATATTATGATGAGCAAAGGCTTCGCAACACCTTGTCTCTTTTCCACGTAGTAGTAAGAGTTAATCTCAGAGTATATAAACAAGACTCACTGGAAGATAGTATGCTTCTACAATGTAGAAAAACAGAATTGCTAATTGTGGAAAAGGCCTCGCATGTTTCTTAAAAGTTTTTAGAAGGCTTCATGTTGTTATAGAAGGATGATGATTAAGAGGTTTGTAGTTGGCCCTCTCGAGACTAATTGCTATCTTGTTGCTTGCGAAGAAACACTTGACGCCATATTAATCGACGCCGGGTTTTTCAGTGAATCAGATGCTTTAAGCGTCTTCAGGGAGATAGAAAGTCATCATCTTAATGTTAAGTATGTTCTGAGCACTCATTGGCACCCAGACCATATTGCGGGAAATGAATACGTCAGAAGAAGGCTTGGGGTACCGATCATAATTCATAAAGAGGATGCTCCTATGCTAAGTACCGGTAGCTTTCTATTAGGTTTTAGAGCTAGACCACATAATCCTGATAAAACTGTAACAGATGGAGATTTGATAAAAATTGGAAACACGGGTCTTAAAGTTATTCATACTCCGGGTCATACGAAGGGAAGCATATGCCTCTTAGGGGAAGGATTCATCTTCACCGGCGACACGCTTTTCTCAGGATCCATTGGAAGAACGGACCTCCCAGGAGGTTCCTTTGATGAAATAACAAATTCTATAAAAAGTAAGTTAATGAAACTCCCCGACGATACTTTAATCTATCCGGGTCACGGACCTTTTTCAAGCATCGGTAAGGAGAAGAGAACAAACCCGTTTCTAAAAGATATTTAATCAAGTACCGATCGTTGTATTATTTCTGATTTCAAGATAACATTGTAATTCCTTTAAAACTCTTTTCCACCCCTTGATTTTCCTCGTTTTCATAATTCTAACATAATCCATTATTTTTTGCTTATCGACAATCTCTAATAATTTTGGCACCATATCTTCTTTTAATGGATAATTGAGATAAATAGTATCTATCAGCGTTTTTTCTGGATCAGAAATTCTTATCCACTCGTCTATTTCTTCCATATACTTTAGTTCATATCCAAAGAACATTTTTTCGGAAATTCTTCTTAAGACTATTTTAAAGCCAGAGATTTCCCTTTCTCCAAGCCTGGCTTTTAAAGAAGCATAGGGTGAAAGAACAATTACTCTCGGTACTTGTTCCCAAGCCCCATGGAGAAAGGCGGCGCTTCCCAAGCCGATGTAAGACCTTGGAATTGCTTTGGTAATCATGTAAGGAGATTTTTTGAAAGTGTAAATTCCTTTAATCAACTCCACAATTTCACCTCTCTTCCTCAAGTTATGTATAAGAATTTTTGCATAACCTTCTCCAACCCTATTCTCAATAGTCCTGAAAGTAAATAGGCTCGCCTCCCTCAGTTTTCCAAGGAGAGCATCATACTTAACTAATGGCATCTTTTTTAATCCTCCTCACAATAGTTTCGAAACTCGGAGGCTTACCCACTAGAATTAGATCCTGCAACCCCGGAAAATCTTTCGGTTCAGAATTTAAGAAAGGAGATAGCTTGTCTAAATCTTCACCTACCTTATTCTTGTCGCATAAATCTATTAAATAGAAGATATCATAGAGGTCTTTAGCAGATCTACGGTTTATGAAAGCTTTCACTTTCTCTTTCAAGAGGCTTTCAGGCGTAAGCGTAACCACAACCATACTACTCCCATCCACAAGCCAGAAATTTGCTTCAATAGTTTCAATATCCTTTGGAGCGGGTGAAGCCTCTAGCTCGATAATGGCATTGTTACCTATTTTTAAGTAAAGGACTTTAGACGAAGTTATTTTTGATTTAAGTACTTTGAAAATCTTTGTCGAATAGAAATAATCAGCTAAATCCTCAGGATTATTATGATAAACATCTATATCATAAGAGAATCTTTTCCCGCCGTAAACTCTCCATACTGCTGTACCACCGTGAAGGATAAAATCGAAGCTTTTGGAAAGCTCCATCAATAGTAAATCCTGAAGCTCACCAATACTAAGAAGCTTCCCTTTCAGTATTTTGAATAGCGGAATCTTATGAAACATACGTTATTTGTTTACCAAGGTTATATATAAGTATAACCCTGGTCAACGTATCAATGGTATTTTGAAACCACATTTTGGACATGTGTTGTCAACGGTTACTACATTGCTTACGACTATGAATCCAAAGCGTTTTATTAAAAGTTCCCCACATTGGGGGCACCAAGTATTCTCATACCTATGCCCAGGGACATTACCGATGTAGGGAAACAACACTCCCAAAGATCGAGCTAACTCTCTAGCCTTTTCTAAAGTTTTAACAGGCGTAGGTGGTGCATTAAATTTATACTCCGGATGATAACGCGTAAAGTGAATCGGCACATCTGGTCCGAGTTCTTTAAGATGCTTTTCTATTAACTGCCTCAGACATTCATCGTCATCGTTTACTCCGGGAATTACAAGGTTAACTATTTCTACATGGAGGCTGAGTTCCCTAGCCCTATGAGCATTCCTCCAGACTATTTCAGCCTTAACCCCTCCACAGTACTTTTCGTAAACTTCTTCATCACCCTTAACATCGAATTTTATAGCATCTAAACCTGCTTTTGCAAGAGCCTCCAATGCTTGAACTGTCATATACCCGTTTGAAACATAAGTATTGTAAAGACCCTGATTCTTAGCTATTGGAAAAAGGTCCAGGCTATATTCAAGCAAGAGGGTAGGCTCATTGAAAGATATTGATGTACCGTCACAATCGTTTCTCAAAGCAATATCTAAAAATTCCTCGGGGCTTATATAATTAGCCCTCTTAGGATCAGGTCGAACTTTAGATATTTCATAGTTTTGACACCATGGACAAGCAAAGTTGCAACTCAAGGTTCCTACGGTAAGTGCCAGAGTGCCGGGATGAAAATGGAAGAAGGGCTTCTTCTCGATAGGGTTTGCTGAAATAGAAGAAATGTCCCCATAGACAATCGTGTAGAGTTTTCCCCCAATATTCACCCTGGTACCGCAGAATCCCTGAGAGCCTTCTTCAATCTTACAGCGACGCTCGCAGGTTAAGCATACCGTCTTGTTTCCTCCTATCTTCTCATAGAATCTTGCTTCTCTAACCGTTGGATACTGCATAAGCTCAGTCCACTTCAACGTTTTTACAAAAAGCTTCTAGAAGTAAAATCTTTCTGTATTGAAGTAGGGGAGTATTTTTCAAATGAATATTTGTCCTTATTTTTAAGATACATAAATCATTGAAAGGAGTTCAAAAGCCTATTAAGGGTTCTACCTTTTTCCTAAGAAGCTTAAGTTCAGCATCTTCAAGTATGTTAAATATTTGCTTCTTGGTTTCTTCTTCTATCCTAGTAACTTCATACCCTATCCTCATATATCTCTTAGCTTGAATGTTTGTAGATAAGAGGTCGCATAATTTCGCTATTTTAGCCTCCTTGGTTTCACCTTCCAGAAACTCCAGTATAAGCTTCACGACAATATTAGACTCTATCTCCATTGCAGCCTCCTTGTCGTTCCTAGCCATCCTGGAAGATGTCCATTTTGGAATATCGCCCATTACTGCCTCTGGAAGATCGTGAACAAGGGCTAATGCAGCAGCTTTCTCAGGATTTGCACCTACGATTGGAGCTAGTTCCATAGCCAATATTGCAGCCTCGAAAGAATGCCCGGCTACAGTCTCAGCGTCCGACACGCCAAGTTGCATCCAACCTGTTCTCTTAAGACATTTAACAGCATTTATCGCATCCAGTATGTTCATGTCTTAATGTTCACGAATGCCTTATAGAAAAACTTTCTTTAGACCACTCCCGCATCTATACGACCAGCCGCACCCCAGAACCTTTCAATTATCTTCTCCAAGCCATTTGGTTTTCTTTCAGACAACCATAGTTTGCAATACCTATTGGCCAAAGAGATTAAATCTGAAGGCTTAACATCCTTATTTAGCCTCTTTAAGCATACTTCAATACAATTTCTTATAAATTCCAAGTCCTCGGGCAATCTTACCCTTTTAATTTTCTCAAGCAAACTATTCCAATATTCTTTTAAGGATTCACGTTCCGTATTCGACATCCTATAATACCAGAAGTCTGCAAAGAGCACATGTTTTAACATGTCTGAAACTTCCGGTTGTCCAAATAACTTCCTAACTTCCACTATCTCAATAGGTTCACCGGTTAGAACACTCCATTTTTCCTCCCATTTCCCTACTCCCTCCGCATACTCCATGCATGCAAGAATAAGGGGCTCAATGAAAGAGAATAAGCATTCTTCACCATCATCACCCCACGCTGTAACCATAAACCCATTTACCCCTTCTTCTCGAGCTGCCGTAAGAAAATTCTTCATGTTCTCTATAGCAGTTTTGAAATTAGGATAGTACCTATTCCAGTTTGAAAAGCCGGGACATGCTATTTGCTGCATCTTTCTACTACCCAGCATGTTTATCTTATTCCTGAAATATTCCTTATCGCCAGGACTGTAATCCCAGTTTGCAATCATTATGCCTTCCCACACTGGGCTTTCGATAACTCTTAACCATTTTGCTTTCTCTTCCTCGCGTAAATACATCCCCGTTAGCATGTCTCCCCATACTATCGGCGTCTTGCCTTTCTCTATAACGATATTCACCATTTCCCTATGATGCTCTTCATAAAGCCGTGGCCCCTCGAAGCTTCCAGTCCTATCTAGACTCCTACCTCTTCCCATTGCCCATGTTTCATCGCCACCTATATGTATGTACTTAGATGGAGATGCCTCTACCGCCTCACTAAGCAGTTCATATGCGAATTGTCTAGCCTCTTCATTACCAACGTCTAAACACCCCTCTCTAGGATCATGCCACTCGCTAAACACGCGGTATTCAGGCAATGAGAGAATATGCTCCATGTGGCCAGCTAACTCTAACGATGGGAAAACCTCTATTCCCAGCATTTTTCCGTAATCGACAATCTCAGCATACTCCTGCTTTGACAATCTACCTCTGTGGACGCCGATATTCGGATACCTTTCCCATGGGAAAAGATCCTCAAAATATATTGCAAAATAGTTATATTTTAAAAGGAAGAGCCATCTTAAAATTCTTTTAAAAGTCTCAACTTTAGGGACTCCTCCACGTGCAATATCGAGGTGAAATCCTCTAAATGAGAATTTAAACTCTTCTATTACTCTAATTTCTGGAATATAACCAGGATTCTGTTTTAGAAGCTGGATGATTGTCGCATAACAAACATTATCATCACCCCATATGGCAACTTCTTTACATTCCCCTTTTACATGCACACCACTTCCATATCCAGTCGTTTTTACTATCTTCCACGAGCCGTGAGGAATGTTGAATTCTTTGCTGAGAAAATCGGGAAGACTTATTCCATCGAATTCAAACCATTTTCCAGAGAATTCCTGTTCTTTAGGCTCAGGAACTATTTTCACGTCTTTTTCCAATGGAGTTCACGATTTACTGGCTTTAAATCAAAATATAAAGCTTGTCTATAATTAATTCAACAACTTAGCAGAGTTTGAGAATCAAAGCAGCAACACATGATAGGGACAGGGTGTTTCTTTGCTTTTAGCAATGCCAGCCTGGTTATTATTTTTCAGCTTTGTTGTATTAAATTCGAATGATGTTTATATAACCCAGCTATAGAACTATTCAGGATTGAGCTACCTGGAGAACGTTAGGAAGCTTCTAGAATACCACGGGGAAGTAAGAAGAGAGGTTTACTTAGATTTGGAAAACTCTGCTCCAGTACCCAGTGAAGTCCTTAATGAAATGCTGCCATATTTCAATTCTAGGGCTTACGGAAACCCCACGCTTACCCATAAGCAGGGCTGGGAGGCCTATGAGGCGATTATGGAAGCTGCTGACACTATTGCTAAATCAATAGGAGCTTCTCCAGAGGAATTATGCTTTACAAGCGGTGAAGCAGAAGCCAATAATACTGCTATACTAGGCTCCTTATTGGATAAAAAGGGGAAGATAGTTACTTCTGCCATAGACCCGTTAACGATCCTCTTACCTCTTGAAATACTCAAGAGGAGAGGTTTTGAAATAGTAAGGGTTTCAGTCGATTCGGAAGGCTTCATAGATCTAGACGAGTTCTCCAAAGCTATAGATAAGGATACTGTACTAGTAAGTACGAGTATTGTCAACAATGAGATTGGTACAATACAACCCTTTAAAGAAATCGTGGAAATTGCTAAAGATAAGAATCCGGATGTAATTGTCCACATGGATGCTTCAGATGCGTATGGCAGAGTAATGTTTAGCGTTAGGGAACTGAATATAGATTTGCTTACTTTAAGCAGTTATAAGATAATGGGACCTAGGGGGGTTGCAGCTCTCTACGTGAGAAACGGGATAAGGGTTGAGAGAATTATCGAAGGTCCTGTGGGAACGCAGAGACTCTGGCCGGGTGTTGAAAACACTCCTCTAATAGTTGGTTTCAAAAAAGCCTCTCAACTTGCTTTTGAAAGATTCGAGGAAAACGTTAACCATATGAAAAAGCTAAGAGATATGTTGATAAAAGAACTCCTAAGTATTGAAGACACTCTCATAAACGGTCCTCTTGGAGATAAGAGAGCACCCGACAACGTAAACATAAGTTTCCTACACTGTGAAGGAGAATCTCTAACTATAGAACTTAGTTTTAGGGGGGTCTATGTTTCAAGCGGTAGTGCATGCACTAGGAGAATACTCCAGCCCAGCCACGTATTGATAGCAATAGGCAGGGAATACGAAGCTGCTCACGGAAGCATTCTAATGAAAGTTTCTCGATACCATAGCGTGGATGACATAGAATATGTAATAGAATCTTTTAAACCGGCTGTTGAAAGAATAAGGTCAATAAGCCCTATGGGGAGGAAGTGAGAAATGTCCAGGTCACCGCTACCATACAGCCAGAAGATTCTCGAACTGTTTAGAAACCCGAAGAATCTCGGTAGGATGGAGGATGCTACTGTCTCAGCCAGCGCTGGCAACCCAGCCTGCGGAGACATAATATCATTCTACCTCAAAATAGATGAGAATATGGTTATAACTAAAGCGAGTTTTGAAAGCTATGGCTGTGCTGCCAATATAGCTACTGCAAGCATGCTTACTGAAATGGTTAAAGGAAAAACCTTGGAAGAAGCTTGGAAAATAAGTTGGAAGGATGTTGCAAATGAGGTTGGAGGCTTGCCTTCAGTCAAGTTTCACTGTGGAGTATTGGCAGTTGGGGCTTTGAGAAGAGCGATAAGGGAATTCTTTAAGAAGAGAGGTTTTAAGCCAAACTGGTTGCCTGAGGAAGACACCTTTGAAGAAAAACAAGCATTGGAAGAAGAGGAATTGGCTAAGGTTCTTTCTAGAAGGGTTATACCCGGCGATTGAAAATGGCAGTAGAAGAATACGTGAGTAGAATAGAGGAGGCTTGTGGAACCGCTAAGACGAAGGACTATGTAGTGATTCTAAAACATGAAAAGAGGGAGGAGGCTCTAAAGAAAGCCCTTGATAAAAGCAGGATTATCGCAGAAATTCGGGGAGTTGCTGTAAAAGCAAGTTTTAAAGATAGAGAGTTTACACTATTTATGAATGGAAGGCTAATGTTTAAGTCTTTAAAGGACAGGGAGGAGTTGAATACAATCCTTAAAGAACTGTTAGAATGAAATAACGATTTTTATCAAATCAAACTTTAAGATTAGTAGCTTCTCCCAGCAAAAGCCATAATGAAAATTTCCCTAATATCATCTGTCGTTAAGGGAAGAGGATGCTTACTTATATTCCTCTCGTAAGACAACGC
>JAFNJB010000041.1 GCA_017601245.1 Candidatus Brockarchaeota archaeon | reverse complement strand
TTGATCTCTTATACCAAGCTCCCTAACTATTCTCTCTGAGGGGTTTGCACCATATTTCTCAGTAGTTATCATAGATATCGGTTTTATAGAACGTATCTCCTCCGGGTCCAAACCGTATTCTCTGAGAAGGTTCTCGTTGCGTTTCAAGTCTTCAAGCGCCACGTAGTCATAAGGCGCATGCGCTGGAACACTGTATACGACGCCGGTGCCAATAGAGGGGTCGACGAATAGGGCGGGTAAGACTGGGACGCTTACTCCAGTGAAGACGGTTATAACCTTCTTACCAATAAGCTCCCTACCTTTAAACTCTCTTATCTTAGTAACACTCCTTAATTGGTCAGTGAGCTTCTCTAATGTCTCAACACTCACGATCCATTTTTCACCATCTACATATGCTTCAGCATATGTTGCTTCAGGATGGACCCAAACATTCGTAACTCCGAAGACAGTTTCAGGTCTAAAAGTGGCAGCTACTAAGTGAGAATCTTCGAGCCTAAACTTTACGAGATAGAACTTCTCCGGGAAAACACCCTCACCGCTAAGCCTATCATGATCACCCGTTGGGCTCTTATCCCTTGGACACCAGACTACCGGGTGGGTTCCCTTTCTAATGTATCCGTTTTTTAAAAGCTTCAAATACTGCCATGTGACGAAAGTGCTAAAGCCAGGGTTTAAACTAGTTGTATGAAACTCCCTACGCCAATCCACTGCTAAGCCATAATCCTTCAAGGCTGCGCGATTCTTCTCAGTATAGTATCTAGCGAGGTAGACAGGGTCTTTGAAACGTTCTATCTCTTCTCTAGGCACTCCATCCATCTTCTCCAGTATTTCAATAGTCCTCTGGTCTCCTCTCCTTATCCTATCTGAAATTCCTGCGATCGTAGTCCCAGTCCAGTGAAATGCGAAAGGAAAGAGAACATTGAAGCCCCGTTTACGCTTGTAACGTGCAATAACGTCTAAACGTGTTAAAGTATAGGCAGTCCCTAAGTGAACGGGGCCAGACATATAGGGGAAGGGGAATGTTACGAAGAATTTTGGCTTAGAGGGGTCTGGCTCAGCCTCGAAAACCCTCTCTTCATCATACTTCCTCTGCCACTTTTTCTCAATCTCTGAGAAAGGATACCTGGACTCCTCCAAGGTTTTGCTTCTTAAGTCTACAGAAGATACTTAAAGATTTGGGGAGAAGCAGCCCAAAATCAGGCATGTTATTAACTCCTATGGTTTCTCACTGGTTTCATTAGACCCTTCTTTTAGCATATGTGTTCTACTATCTCATGTTGGAATTATTGAAATTTGAAACGAGTCTCTTAAACACCACATCATTTTCAAATAAATTAATGACTAGTCTAGACCAGTTCTGATTGAATTAAATTGAGAAAAATACCCCCATATGTTTTTAAAGCAATGGATACGAGTTAATTCTCGAGAAGCCTCTCAAAATTGTAAAGTATGTCATTGGAAAATTCAATGAAATAGGGAAGGTATAATACAAGCGATTTTTTGCTAATGTTTCAGGTTTTTCAGCTCTTTGGAAGAAGATTACTTATGGCTTTTAAAGCCTTTGATTTGAAAGTCTTAGCATCGACCTTGGATGCTAAGCCTCCTTTCGCGAAGTTTTTCCTACCCCCAGCTCCTCCGCCGACTCCGATTTCGCTAAGGATACGACGCGCCAGCATAGAGCAATCAACACCCTTCTCCAAAGCTTTTTCACCTGCAAAAACGGCGAACTGCATAGTCGGGATGGGGGATATCACTACCGTTATGGAGTTTGGCTCCTTCTTAGATATTTTCTCACCAAGGCTTATGAGGTTGTTTATTTCGAAATCTTCAGAGCTATATAGAACTACTCTAAACCCAGATTCTTCAACAGCTTTGGAAAGCAATTGATCTGCCAAAATGTCGAAATAGGTCCCTAACAATTTCTCAATCTTCTTATTTAGGTTTTTCAATTCAGTCTTTATTCTCTCGGTTTCTTCTGAAATCTTGTTTCTCGGAACTCCCAGCACCTTCTCTAAGCGGGACATTTCGCTTTCAAGATACCTAGTGTAGTCAAGCGATGACAATCCTGTTCGAAACACTATCCTTTCAACACCATCCTGAATCCTGTCTACCTTAACTATTTTCACAAGCCCTATGTCACCCGTTTTGTTTACATGAAGCCCCCCGCATGCTTCAGCATCAAACCCCCTTATCTTAACGATTCTAAGTTCCTTACCCGGTACAGCACCACCTTGGTATATCCTGAAACCATACTCCTTCTCCGCAATAGTTCTGGGTAAAACCCGTATTTCAACATCAATATTCGCCAAGGCAATCTCGTTGGCCTTGCGTTCTATTTTTTCAATCTCTTCATCGGTAAGTGGTAGAGGATGTGTGATATCAAGCCTGGATTCTACAACATCCTTCTGCGCACCAGCTTGCCAAACGTGATTCCCCAGTACGATTCTGGCTGCAGCGTTTATAATATGAGTTGCTGTATGTGCTCTTCTCAATTGAAGACGCCTCTCAGCATCTACTATCATTTTAACAATGCTTCCCTCAGTGGGAACAGGTCCTTCGACGAAATGTATTATCCGGTTGTTGACTATCTTTACATCTTTCACCAATGCTTCCTTCTCGTTGAAAACGATTTTACCGGTGTCAGCAGGCTGGCCTCCGCCCTCTGGGTAGAATATGGTTCTGTCTAAGATAACCTTATTGTTGAAAACGCCGAGTACCTTTGCTTCAGCTTCTAGCAAATCGGGATCTTCATAGTATTTCTTAAAAGTCTCCGGAAATGTTTTCTCATCAAAATCCATGGCAACAGGCGTCTCCTCCTCGATCTTCGGCTGTTTATGTCTAGATGCAATCATACTGTAAAAATCCTCTGGAATTTTGATTTCAACACCCTTTTTGGAGAAGACATCTGCAACTTGCTCTGGTGTAATCCCATGTGAATCATAAAGCTCGACTAGCTTTTCGACGCTGATCGACTTAGCTTCTTTAAGAATGGATTCTACCTGCTTAATACCTTCTTCAACACTCCTTCTATACTTTTTAAACTCTATCTCGATAAGGTTTAGAATACTATCTTTAAGGCTTAGAATATTTGGGAAGTCTTTTCCCCAATAATCTATCTCCCATGAGGCTAATTCAAATAGGAGTTTTTCCATACCGAGTTTATCCAGAACCCTGGCTGTCTTTCTTAGAAGAAGCCTGGCTAA
>JAFNJB010000009.1 GCA_017601245.1 Candidatus Brockarchaeota archaeon | reverse complement strand
GCTCCAAAACTCTCTACTCTAAGGGTGAAGCTCCTCTCACCACCAACCATCAAGGGGAAGAATAACTCATCTATAATTATACCATTGAGAACATTATCTGAAAACCTAACTTCTAAAACTCCATCAATACTCTTTATATCTTCGATTATCTCATTTAAGCTCTCATTCGACTCAGAAATGTCGATTAAAGCTCCTTTAATTATTTCATCTTTCTCCAAGTCTAAGTTAATAAAGCCTGAAAGCTCTACTACTTTTTTATCATGAAGCAAATTTACAATATTTTTCAAACTCTTCCTTTTTGCTCTTACATATAACTCGCCCAGTCTTGATCTAGGAAGATATGCTTCACATAAAACGTATTTGGGAATGTTTTCTCCATCTGGTTCTCTACTAATCCTTATTAAGTTCCTCATTTT
Organism: Candidatus Brockarchaeota archaeon; assembly: GCA_017601245.1. Lineage (GTDB taxonomy): Archaea > Thermoproteota > EX4484-205 > EX4484-205 > JAAOZP01 > JAAOZP01. Next base: position 2,849 of record JAFNJB010000009.1, on the reverse strand, counting down.
TATCGATATTAAGAAAAGTTTTACTTTTTAAAACTTTATTGTTAGTGGTTTAATCAAAAAGTTATATATTTATGATAATTTTTTGCGTAAGTTTTGTAAGTTAATTTAATGGCTTCAGAAAAAATTGAAAACGTTTTAGAATAGTTTAGGTAAGTTCATTTAGTTTTACACCCATACTTTTCCCAATGCGTTATCTCTTCAAGTGGCCTTCTGCTCCTACTGGGCTTCTCATCAGGGTAACCCAATGAGACGGTGCATAAAACTCTGAGCTTATCGGGTATTTCAAGCAGTTTCTTTATGGGCTCTTCGAAGGGCGTGTTTATCACTCCCATCCAACACGTTCCTAAACCGAGGGAATGTGCCGCAAGCAGGAAATTCTGCACCGCTACAGCAACATCACCATGATACCAGTTTTCACTCTTAGAAGGGTCGGCTATGAAAACTACTACAACCGGGCTTTCAGCCATAAACCTTCCATATCTATGTATTTCGGCAAGCTTTCTCCGGGTTTCAGCATTCTTAACCACGAGAAACTCCCAGGGTTGAGAATTATTGGCTGAAGGAGCCCATCTCGCAGCATCTAAACACTCTACTATCTTATCTTCCTCAACCGGTATTGGCTTATACTTCCTTATGCTCCTCCTGGTTTTAATTGCTTCAATCACATCCATTACGACTCACCGGTTAATGGGTAAGCTTTTTCCTACTAATACGTTTTACTGAAACTCTTGAGACAAACAAAACGTAATGAAACTTGAAGAGGGGTCGTGTAGCTGGAATTCTCTAAGAGCTGATTTACGGGAATCGTCGCTATACTCCTACTTCGAAGCTCCAATCTTCAATATTTCCACAGACTTCTTTAAGTATTCTTAAAGATTCCTCCCTTTTTAACGCCAGGAAGAAAGCTGCAATGTGCTTACAAAATTGTTTTTGTTCTATTCTCTTAGCCCAATCATCACAATTATGTCTAATTATTTTCTCCGTCATATCGATAATTACACTATACTCTTTCACCCTGGCTTTAACAATATTACTACTGAATTCTTCAATCACCACTTTATCAACAAGTTCTCTAGCCCTTTCGAATCTTCCTCCCTCTAGGAAAGCGGAGACCAGTGTTTCCACGTTGTCGCCACTAGTTGATAGAGCTTCTTTAATCCTGCTAACTGTTTTCTTTAAACCTTCTTCAGTAAAGTAACTGAGTATCTTGTTTAAAGCAGTTTCTTGATGCTTTTCAATCATACCCATTATTTTCATCATTTGGAGAGCATTCTTTACGGCATATCCTCTGAAATGATTGTTAAAGTAGACATAAACCTTTTTAGAATTCTTAGATAATTCCTCAAGTTTACCCTTCCATTCCTTAAGCTCCTCGATTCTGTAATCGTAATAATACCATGGTCTACTTCCCCTACCGTGAAACCTTACATAGGAGAATTCTCCAGTGACTTTAAGCACAACAGGTAAAAGGGGCTCATCTACAATACAGTATCCAACATTATTACTTGAAAGCAAGTTGAAGACCTCCTCTTTCATCCAGCTTGGATCTCTGAATTCAACAACAAAATCATAGCCATCGGGAAGGCTTTCTAAGAATTCTCTAAACCCTTCAAATGCCTCAATCGGCTTTGGGGGGAGTTGGAAGAGTATTGGACCTAGCTTATTAGTATTCTTAAGAGGGAGAAGCGTATCTAGGAATATTTTCAAGTCTCTCATAGCACCCCTCTCTAAATCCATGAGTTTAACGTGAGTTACTGTTTTAGGAACCTTTAACGAGAACACGAAGTCTTTCGGCGAAGCCCTCGCGATAGTTTGTATGAAGCTTCTAGAAGGCTGTTTGTAGAAGGAAGAGTCTATTTCAACGGTCTTGAAAATGCTCGCGTACTGCTGGAACATCTTATCGCTGCTCGTGTAGAAGACGTTGAGCCAATCCTTGTAGCTCCAGCCCGATGTCCCTATGAATATGTTACTCAAACTTCGTGAAAAACACTGAGAGATTAGTGATAAACTTTTAGTTGGAAGTAATACTCAGTAAAATCTGACTGAAAAAAGATAATCTTAACGGGAAGCTTATTACTATAGTTCCACATCCAGTACTTATAGATTTCTTATGTTTCTTTTAGAGTATATGAAGAGCTTGGCTTCGATGATGCTGAAGACAGAGTTGAGAAACTCGTAGAATGGCTTTACAGGTCTCCTAACTTCATTATAGCTGAGTTTTTCCCTAGAAACGGCTACTTTAACGGGAGGATAAAGTACGGTTTGGCTTTAACCGATGCCTATGTTCTTGCCTCTTCAAAAATCTACTAGGCTAAAGCCCTTTTTAGAGCAGGAGAGGCCGAGTTTAAAAAGGAGTTTGAAGAATCGAGCACGGGGAGTATAACATATTGTTTCACTAAAACTTAGCAATCGGCTTTTTACTGGGTTTAATAAAACAGGCTATAGGGCTATTTCGCAACTTGAACTATGAACCTGCAGGAAGAGTCCCCCTTGGCTATGCACTCCGTCTCAATAACGTTAACGTTCTTACCGTATAATTGCTGGAATACGCCTGCTAAATAACCTCTGAAAAACTGGCTTATTGGCCTCTCCTGATTATCTCTAAATGGAAGACATTCGAAAAGCTCCTTTGCTACAATTACCGCTCCGTTTTTATTAAAGTTCTCTAATTGTGCAATGCACCATCCTTTTGCAGACCTTTCTGCTAGTATTATTTTAACTGCTGTCTGCTTGTCTACGCGGTACTTGCTTACTACTGATTTGAACTTGCTCTCACCCATTCCAAGACCCATTTCGTAAAGTATTACTGCTGCACCAGTGCCAAACTTTTCGTAAAGCCTCTTCAATAT
>JAFNJB010000050.1 GCA_017601245.1 Candidatus Brockarchaeota archaeon | reverse complement strand
GTGCCGAGAGAGTGAAGCTTAAAAGCTTAACGATATTCAGTATTTACTGGGATGGAGAAGAGCCTCCCGGAGATGGTTAAGGAGTATCTGGAAGCTAAGTATAGAGAAGATCCTTATCCATTTCATTTGCCCATAGTATACCCTATAAAATATGACATAGGAATATATACAGCAGGAGAGGAATCGAAGTGGGGAAGGTCGCTCGACGGAAAGAAACTTAAGTGGAGCGTCAGTACTTCTCCCTTCGATATTTGTATGTCGGTTGAAGAAGATGAGGATGGGAAAGTATGGGTTCTCTCTGGTTGTGTAGACTATGTTCGCGATATTCTCTATGATTACGTTAAGGAGAAAGCTTACGATATAATGGTCGAGCTCAGGGACAGGCGGAACTGGAGGAAGTACCGTAGGAAATTTGGAAAAGTGATAGCTTATTTGGCGTGGAATGACGAGGTTGCGAGGCGCATAACTGAGAAAACAGGGATTAAGATAGTCCATCAAATAGGCCTCCCGGAATATTACGATTCTAAGATTGAGGGGATATTCTACGCCGTTAAGGATTTGAAGGACGTAAGCGACCCTATTAAATTCCTGTTCATAACAAAAATGATCGATGCGATAGATGAAGCGTTTAGGATTGGACTGTTCTCAGAGGACTTTGCACGCGAGGAATATGAAAGCTTCTTGAAGAAATACATATCAGAAGGGAAGCGTAAAAAATAAGGCGGCTCACCAAATTAGTTAAACCTATCCTTAACTCTATAGATTTATACTACCACTAACTTAATCTTTAAAATTTCTCCTGTTCCCAATATTCTACATGTGTTCCAAGGTTCTTCGCTTTCAGAAACATCGACAGAGATTTCTCTAAGGTAGGAGACTTTATTTCATCTGGATTCAAGTAGTTTAATATTAAGATTCTGGGTTAATCTTTTCGAATAGTACTTCGGCTAAACTATAGTAGGCTGGTTTAGGCTGGTATTTTTCGTCGAAAACGAGGGCGGCTCCAGAGCCGGGAAAGGTATAGGTTATCCAAGAGTATTTATCTGTGAAACCCCACATTATGAAAGTGTTTGGGCCAGCATTGTCGAGGTATGTCTTAAATATGTTCCTATATATTTCTGCTTGCTTAACGAGTTTCTCGTTTGAAACAGGAAGTGGAATACTCACGTCCATCTCCGTTATTTCAACCTGGAGGCCGAGTTCTCTAAACCGCTTTATGTTTTCAGCAAGACTTTCTGGATCAGGATAGTTTTCAATGCTTACGTGCATTTGGAAGCCTACTCCATGTATTGGTACTCCGCGTTTTAAAAGATTCTTGATAAGATTGTAAACCCCATCGGATTTCCTGTTAATGCTCTCTATGCCGTAATCGTTATAGAATAACAGTGCGTCAGGGTCTGCTTCATGCGCCCATCTGAAAGCGAGCTCTATATACTCTGGGCCGATGTTCCTAAGCCAGACACTGCTTCTCAGATACCCGTTTTCAGAGACGGCTTCGTTGACAACATCCCAAGCATAAACCTTTCCCTTATAACGGCTTACGACAGTCATAATGTGGTCGCGTAATATTTGAATCCACTCTTCCCTTGTGAAATTTCCCCGTGTTATCCATTCTGGCAATTGCTGATGCCAAACTAGACAATGCCCACGTATTTTTAAACCATGCTTTTCAGCAAACTCCACTATCCTATCTGCTCTCGAAAAAGTATAAACGCTGGGAAAAGGATGTATGAGAACAAACTTCATNGCAATTGCTGATGCCAAACTAGACAATGCCCACGTATTTTTAAACCATGCTTTTCAGCAAACTCCACTATCCTATCTGCTCTCGAAAAAGTATAAACGCTGGGAAAAGGATGTATGAGAACAAACTTCATCTCGTTCTCTGGAGTTACTGTATTGAACTCTTGAACGATTGTCTTAATGTAATTAGGATCGTCAAAATGTGAGAAACTGATGGTAGTGCCTATTCTTAAACTCAGCCTATCAGCTAAGCTTTTCAATGTGTAATTCTTTACTGGAAGAGGGTAAGTGTTGTTAACAGCCTCATTTTCAATAGGTTTTACAGACTGCGTATTGGCATTTAGTGTTTTCAGCGTTAAGAAAAATATTAATGAGGATACAATAACCACTATTGCAAGAATGGTAATAAACAGTATTCTTCCCTTGAGCATTTGTAAAACTTCACAGGATCGTTTGATATAAGGTTTAACGTTAGTCGGGATTTATTAAGGATGTTTTAGAGTCACGACACGAAGCTTAAGTTTATCTATCGGAACTCTTATTAAGGTTTGAAATGAAGAGACATATGCTTCTAATCGCTTTACTAATCTTAGTAGGCTGCATAGTAGCTGTCTTCTTCACCACTAGAAGTGGTTGGAATAGGGAAGGTGTGGGCATAACCACTTATCCTCCGAGTGGTGGTGCGCAGAGTACTGTTGTTAGTATAAGGGTAAACCCTTCTATAAAGTACCAGGTTATAGAGGGTTTTGGAGGTTCTGGAGCCTACTTTGAGTCCTTAGTCCACGATCTTAGAGAACCACTTAGAACACAGGTTTTAGACCTCCTGTTTTCAGATCTTGGAATAGACATCTACAGGATGCGCGTATGGTCTTTGATCGAGTTTTACAATGACGATGAAGACCCGAATCATTTCAACTGGGATGGTTTCAATTTCAACACCGACCTAGACCAGGTTTGGAATGCCCAACAGGCTAAAAGTAGAGGAGTAAGCAAGTTTCTGGCTTCAGTCTGGAGCCCGCCTTGGTGGATGAAGAATACTCGTAAAGAGAATGGCGGAGGCTACCTTCTGCCAGAGATGTATGAGGAGTTTGCAGAATGGCTTGCAGCCTACGTAATAGGTTATAAAGAACACCACGGTATAGAAATAGGATGGATAAGTATTCAGAACGAGCCGGACTTCTCGACTGAGGATTGGGAGACATGTGTTTATACGCCCGAGCAATTAAGAGATGTAGTAAAGGTTGTGGGTAGGAAATTCAGAGCTTTAAACCTGACGACGAAGATCCTATTGCCCGAGGTTGCTCAAGTGTCTAAAGCGCCAGATTACATAGAGGTGATAATGTCCGATCCTGAAGCAGCCCAATACGTTGACGTGCTCAATTTCCACCTGTACGACATTGATTACTTTAACCCGGACAGTGAAATAATATACCTTGAGAAGGTTGCAGAATGCGGCTTAAAATACAAAAGGCCCTTATGGGAAACGGAGTATAGCTACCTAGAGTTTGCTAAAGCAGGAACCTTGGAGGAGGCTCTTGCAGAAGCTCAACATATTCACAACACGCTTGTTTATGGTAATGCTTCAGCATACTTAGTGTGGGCATTATTCTGGATTGGTAATGGTTTAATAAGCGTTAACCCCTTCACCGGAGACTATAAGGTTAACACTGTATACTATGCTTTGAAACACTATTCGAAGTTTATTACTCCAGGCTCGAGAAGAATATACTCATTATCCACTGACGGAGACATATTAACATCCGCCTTTCTAGACGAGAACACTAATAGAATAACCGTTGTAATAATAAACAGGGGTAGAAGACAGTTTAATGCAGAACTCAGCATTGATAACATTGTAAAAACATCTATGGAACAGTACCGTACTTCAAGCACGGAGAACTGTGTACGTTTACCTGATGTCCAATCATCAGGCAACGTTTTTAGAATAGTTATTCCACCAGAAAGCATAATAACCCTTGTCGGCTGAAATTCAGGAATTAAAATGAGATAGCGATTGCATTCGTAACAGTCTTACTCCTGTCAATTTCTACATAGTTATGAATCTAAAACCTCATAGTTCCCAACCTTTTTAAGCTCCTCCCCATGATAGATTAAACTTGCCAACACCCCCTCCTTGAAAATCGAGTATAGAAAGCGTTTTACTATCGATAACATAAATGCTATCCCACATAGAGAAACTTTCAGTCACACAAGCACGTCAAACAAGTAGTCCCCATATCCCAATTACTATGGCGACTACGCCGATCAACGTTTGGAATTCTCTTAACTGCTTAGCGAGCTTTGCTAAATCTCTTCCTATGAGGGGCATGCTGGGCAAAATGCCTAAGGCTAATACTAATCCTGCAATAATTGCCACGAAACCCTGTAATCCTAGGTGTAAAATGCCGAGTATTATGGCTACGATTCCAATGACTGTTTGAAACTCTCCCAATATTTTGGCGAGCTTAGCCAAATCCTCCCCCAGTAAGGGTATGTTTGGTAGAATACTTGCTGTAAGTATTAATCCAGCTATTATGTTTGTTATCTCTATTATCATAAATTGTTACTGTCTTTTATGCATTTTTAAGACTTTCTAAAGATTTATCCAACTCATCACATGTCTCCATGTAAATCCTATTCTACTCGCTTTTCATGAATACAGAGTAGGCTTTAAGACCTAATGTTAACATGATTTTATAGAGTTCTATAGATTTTTAAGAATAAAAATATGGATTTTGTGGATCCGTTACTTGCGGCGACGCAATACTAGAATTACCAATATGATTGCTATTACTACCAAGGCTGTCACTATAGCTATTAACAGCGTTGGGAACGCTTCTACGACGGTGACAGTTACACTATGGACACCTATGTTCCCAGCCTGGTCCCTTACAGTTAGCGTTACCGTATAAGTTCCAGCTTTCTTATAGACATGCGTTGCTTTCACGCCTATTCCACTTCCCCCGTCTCCGAAGTCCCATTCATAGCTGGCGATCCCTATGTTGTCTGTAGACATGCTGGCGTCGAAGATTACGGTATCGCCGACGTTAACCTTTCTATCTTGCCCAGCATTCGCAACAGGCCTACTCTTGTCAAGTTTTATGCCAGTTATGAATTTGTGGGTCTCTTCGTTTCCAGCATTGTCGACACTCCAGTATTCCAGAGTATTGTTAACACCCTCCACTGTTACGAGTGGATAGCCGTCGATACTAACCCTTTTTATAATGCCGCTATTTATCCTGTAATAGGTTTCTGCGACACCACTTATATCATCAGTAGCCTCCAAGGTTATGGTGAAATCTGAATTATGCCATATGTCCTCGTATAAAGCTCTAGTCACCGGGGGTTTAACATCTCTTTTCTCAACAACTCGGCAAGTATGCTCCTGTGAAATGATATAATTGCCCACATTATCTATTGCGATAATTCTCCAACTGATTCGTGAGCCAACACGTTGAGCAGGCACTTTACCCACGTATGGTTCCTCACTGAAACCGTATCCGCATACAGGCTCAACCACGTATCTTCTTTCCAACTCCATGTCTACATAATTCCATTTGCCACCGTTAACGCTGTAAGCTAACAGAACCCTATAGATTCCACTCCTATTATCGTAGACTGTTGCCCTCACAGCAAGTTCCTCACCTTCAAATACCTCCTCAACCGCCTCAGCTGAAACGACCACTGGTTTCTCAACATCGTGAAGCTTGTAAAGCACGGATCTCTCGTAAGTATAGAACACGGCGTAAATCCTACCATAGGCTACGCTCACCCTCGGGGAAATAGCTCCATCTCCATAATAGGTTAGGTTAAAGACGGGGGTTATGCCTCTCCAAAGAAGATATAGACGACCATAGCCTTTACCGCATACTGGGAAGGCTACTATGTTTTTAGTAAATACTGTAACTCCATATCCCGAGTAAAAGCCCTCGTCTTCCGGTAGATTAAACTTGCCGATATCTCCTCCTTGAAAATCGAGTATAGAAAGCGTTTTACTATCGATAACATAAATGCTATCCTCTCCCAAGCAGAAACTATCCATTCTTATTTTCTTTCTCCAGACTAAATCCCCGTCTGAAGAAAGCACAATAAACTTCTCACCCCCCTCCTTGACAAAAATAAGGTTGTTTTTGAACGCAGCCCCCGACAAATAGTCGTCGCCATTAAACGTCCAAACGAGCTCACCGTTTTCAGCATCTAATGCGTAGAGGGTTTTGCTCCATTCAAGATTTACATAGAGCCTACCGTTACCATAAGCCAAGTCCGTAACCATCTTATTCTCTAAAGTACTCCTCCATAATTCATTACCGTTCTCATCTATACAGATGACCAATCCACCCCATGTGCCCACATATATCTTGTTATCACATGTAATAAGCCTGCATATGCCTCGTTCATCTATTTCTGCTCTCCAAACCACCCTGCCATTCTCCTTGTCCAATGCTATGAGCAAAGAGAGGTTTTTCTCAGTACCTGTTGTCCCCACGTAGTAATACTTGCCCAGTGCGTTTACTGTAATAAAATTGTTGAAAGAGCCATATACATTAGTGCGCCAAAGTATTTTCCCCGTAGCCTCATTTAGAGCATACGCATCTCCACCCCTACCATGAGGATCGAATGAGAAAATTATTCCTCCCTCAACTAGAACTCCTTGTGCAGTAGGAATATCACACTCATATGCTGTTTGTGGTATGCAGGGAATAGGCGATGGGGAGGAACGCGTGGACCCTTCATCTCCATCTTTAAGAAGCCATGGATAATTCAGATTCGGAAGGAATTGTTCAACATCATCTTCTATAGCGGGAGATGCGCTAACAGGGTTTGTAAGATGCAGAATTGATGAGATTAGCATTAATAAAGCTAAAAATATACTTAAGCAAACTTTTCTTCTCATTTCATGGGGAAAAATTTTACTATCCTGTATAAAAATATTTCTGTAGAACAAATTTCTTCTTTAAGTAGTTTTTGAAGCTTCACCGTAGCTTTTGCTAATAACTTCTTTTCTTTAGCAGTCTTCACTAAATCCTTCCCTAGCAGGAGTATTTTAGCAGAACACTATTGTGAGAATCCAGCTATTATGTTTGCCACCTCAATTGTAATAGCGTGTTAACTTTTTTCATTACATCTTTTTAAGACGCATCATCCGACTAGTCGCAGCATCCATACCGTCTTATCCGGCTTGCCTCTATACATATAAATCTAGTTTAGGTGATGAATGTTGGAATAGGTATGCTTCCATTAAAGGATATAGTTGACAGATACATGCAAAAGGTTTCAGGCTTAAAAGATCATTGTGAAAGATGCCTTAGGACTGAGAGATGGGGAGGAAGCGTAGTCCTAATGGTTGTAGATGCGGCCTTCACATCGATTGGCTTAAATTACTTCACGGCGGTTGTCCCAAAGGTTGAGGAATTTAACGAAAAATTCGTTAAGAGTGGGAAAATAAGGAATCTGAAAGGTTTAGCGAAGGTGAACATACGTGAATTAATAAAGGTCTGGAGAAATAAGAGGTCATGGATTATTGCTAAAGAAATTGCTTCTTACCTATCAACTCTAAGCGACGACGATAAAATAGCCCTTAGAAGCTGGGCGAGGAATGCTAAGCTTGAAAATTGGAGGAAAGATCCTATTGGAAGCATCAAAGGAGTTGGTTTAGTCACTTTTCAATACTTAAGGATGATGGGAGGCATAGATACAGTGATGCCCGATAAAATAGTTAAGAGGGTGATAAACGAGATTTTGGAGAAAGCGGGGTTAGAGCCTGTAAACGATGACATGGAATTTATTAAGAGAGTAGAAGAGGTTGCTTTAAATTGTGGATATAAGCCCATAGAGCTCTGCTGGATGACGTGGCTCATTCAACCAGAAGGAAAAGTGATGAGGATGGAGAAATACTCAAGCATTCTTTCAAAGATTTGAGATCGCCTTAAAAAGCGCTTTCATGAATTCTACACTTAAAATAAATATAGTCTCAGGAAGCTCAGCTTTTGCCCTTATTCTTCTCAATGAGTTTTAGGAATTTTTCGAAGTATATTCTTGCATCGAAGGGTCCCGGTGAAGCCTCTGGGTGAAACTGTACGCCGAACACCGGTTTACCTTCCATTTCAACGCCTTCCACTGTCCCATCGTTTACGTTCAGGTGCGTAAGCCTCAGCCCGGAGCCTCCGAGGCTCTCCTTACTGACTGCGAAGCCATGGTTCTGGCTCGTTATGAGAACCCTGCCTGTCTCAAGGTCTATGGACGGGTGGTTCTGACCCCTATGGCCGAATTTTAACTTGTAAGTGGTCGCTCCAAGAGCTAGAGAAATCAGCTGGTTCCCCAGACAGATCCCGAAGACAGGTAGGCCGTATTCAATAAGCCCCCTCACTGTTTTGAAAGCATAGTCTAGTATCGCCGGATCACCCGGTCCGTTTGAAACCAAGATGCCGTCTGGCTCTAAACCCATTATTTTCTCTAAGCTTGTGTCGTGCGGAACCTGGACTACTCTAAAACCCAGTTCCAAGAGGTTTAGCACAATAGACTTCTTAACTCCGAAATCTATCAAGACGATCTTGAAACCATTTTCTTTAACTGGAGCATGTTCAATAATCTTCTTCGTTGAGACTTCTGCAGCGAGATTTCTCTTGTTAGGATCCTGAACCATCTTAGCCCTCTCCAAGAGCTCATTTAAGTCTATACTCTCATCCTCGTAATACACTTTCAGAATACCTAGTTGCGTCCCCTTTACTCTTATCTTCTGCGTAAGCATTCTAGTGTCTACTCTTGAAATACCCGGTATCGACTCCTTCTCCAACCATTCCGACAGTGACATCACCGAAGTCTTGTGGCTGGGAGTATCTATACACTCTCTTACTACGAAGCCTCTTATCTTAGGCCCATCAGACTCGAAGTCTTCAGGGTTTACCCCGTAATTGCCTATTAAAGGGTATGTTTGAATAAGTATCTGACCCCAGTATGAAGGGTCTGTTATAGACTCGACGTAACCAACCATGCCGGTGTTGAAGACGAATTCACCGTCTACTTCACCTACTGCGCCAAAGCCCTCGCCGTGGACAACAGTACCGTCTGCAAGAACAATAACAGCCTTTTTCCTCTTCCCACCATTTGGCTTTTTCTCCACTAGTGTTATCGAGGCCGTTGAAAAAGCATCCCCGTTATTTAAAGATTGTCCTAATATTTTTAGATTCTCCAAGTAAAGAAAATAAGCCAGCATCGACCATTGGAAACGATGCTTGAAAGCATGTTTAGAAGGAGAATCCTCGACAACTCTTTTAACAGGAAGAGTAGGATCGTCCTGGCTTTCGACGAGTATGGTGATAAAAACGCTGTTTTAAACAGGCTTTGCTGGGTCTGTGAGCATTTGAGCGAGTATTTGGCTTGCGTTAAAATAGGTTATCCAACGATATTATCGACAGGTCTCTCTGAGCTAAAGAGTATTATCGACGAGTTTAGTAGTGAAAACGTCTTCATGGCTGACGTTAAGATAGCAGACGTGTCTCATACGAATAGCCTTATTGCAAAACTGCTTTACGAAGCTGGTTTCGACGCTGTCATAGCACACGGCTTCATAGGTTATGAAGGTGGCTTAGAAGGAGTTTTTAAAGAAGCTAAAGGCCTTAACCGGGGCGTTGTAGTCGTAGCCAGCATGAGCCATGCTGGCTCCGTGGAGTTTTTAGACCCGAATATGGAGAGGATTGTTCAAACAGCTTTGAAACACCATGCGGATGGTGTTGTAGCCCCTGCAACTAGGGCCCATATTGTTAAAAGGGTTAGGGAGATTGCTGGCGATAGTCTCCTCATATTCACGCCTGGGGTTGGGGCTCAGGGAGCAGAATATGGGTCAGGCCTTTCAGCAGGGGCTGATTTCGAGATAATCGGTAGGAGCATAATGTACTCTCCAAATCCTATCGAAACAGTATTGGAGGTTAAGAAGAAACATGACGGGGTCCTCGCTGACAGAGCTTGTTAAAGACATTTACCTAGCAGGCGGGTTCAAGATAGGGGAGTTTAAACTAACCTCAGGAGGGTTAAGCCCTTACTACGTGGATCTTAGGATTCTCATATCCAGACCTAGGCTTTTCGAAAGGCTTGTAGACTCCTACATAGGAAAAATTAGGAGCATAGGTGAAGATTTCGATATTGTCGCCGGCGTTGAGACCGCTGGCATACCCATAGCCACGCTCATATCCTATAAGACGGGCATACCTATGGTTTACGTTAGGGGTACAGAGAGGGGGCATGGGACTGGGAAGATGGTTGAAGGGGAATTGAGGGAGGGGAGTAGAGTGGTTATTGTCGACGATGTTCTTACGACGGGTAGGAGCATAGATAATGCTGCTAGAACCATAAGGAATGCGGGAGGTAAAGTAGCGTATGCTCTTGTCTTTTTAGACAGGCTTCAGAATGGTGTTAAAAAGCTAAGAGAATCTGGGATAACTGTTTACTCAGTTACCGATATTAAGATTTTTCTTAAAGTATTACTCGATAGTAAGCTTATACAGGATTACGAATATGAGAGGATAATGGAATACGTGGAGGAGTCGAGCAATGTGGAGGAATAGGGACCTTATAGAAATAACAGACTTCACGAGGAGGGATATCGAGAGGCTTTTCAAACAGGCAGATATTTTCCTAGAGGCAAAGCTAGCACCCTTGAAGATTCTAGAAGGCAAGATAATGGCAGTAGCATTCTTCGAGCCAAGTACGAGGACTAGGCTCAGCTTCGAGGCTGCGATGCATAGGCTCGGAGGCTCGGTCATAGGCTTTTCATCCAGTAGGGGGACATCCATGGAGAAGGGGGAGAGCCCAGAGGACACTATAAGAATGCTAGATACTTATAGCGATGTTATAGTTGTCAGACATCCTGGCGAGGGGGTTATGGAGGAGTTTGCCCGTTTAGCTGAGCATCCTGTGATAAACGCTGGAGAAGGGCAGGCCAGACACCCTACTCAAGCCCTCGTTGACCTCTATACCATTCTAAAAGAGAAGGGTAGAATAGAAGGGTTGGAGTACGGTGTCATGGGCGACGTTAGACATGCTAGGACTGTGAAGGATTTCATAAAGGGATTAAGCATCTTCGGAATTAGGGAAATAACCATAATATCGCCTGGGAAACTTGCTCCAGACGAGAGTTTTGTTAAAAGCATGGAGTGGAGGGGGATAAGTTTAAAGCATTACGAGAAAATCGAAGACGTCATAAACAGTCTTGACGTGCTATACCTCGTTAGACTCCAGGTTGAAAGGTTTAGTAGCTTACGTGAAGCCGAGGAGCTTAGGGGAAGCTATGCTTTAACGTTGAAGACGCTGGAATCCGCTAAGAAAGACCTTAAGATCCTACATCCGCTTCCGAGAACTGGGGAATTGCCCAGTGAAGTAGATAATACTCCTTACGCAGCATATTTCAAACAGGTTTTCTACAGCATACCTGTTAGAATGGCAATACTAAGCATGATACTCACAGACATTGAGAGAGCCCAAGAAGGTTTGATATGAATGTCCAGTAAAACCCATTATTATGTTGAAGCAGAAGTAGTGAGTAACATAATCGAAACCAGTAGAGTAAATACCCTCGTGTTAAAACTTGGTCAACACATGGAGGTTAAGCCTGGACAGTTCCTAATGGTGTGGAGACCAGGCGATGGAGAAATACCGATAACACCATCACTAACCAATGGGGAAACTATTTGTCTCACTATAGAGAGGGTCGGCCTCACTTCAAGCAGGCTTGCTAGTCTTAAAGCCGGTGAGAGAGTATTCCTGAGGGGACCTTATGGAAACGGTTTCAACCTAGAATACCCCGGTAAATACCTTCTAGTAGGAGGCGGAACCGGCGCGGCCTCGTTAACACCAGCATATTTAAAACTGGTTGAGAAGGGTGTTCAAACCCTCTTCCTAGTCGGAGGCAGGAATAGAGATAATCTTGTCTACGTCAATAAGCTCAGGGAGCTTAATGCGAACATTCGAATAGCCACTGACGATGGTAGTGTAGGGTTTCACGGTACCCTACCGGAGTTCTTCAAGAAGATTATTGCCGAGAGCTTTTTCGAAAACGTCTTAACGATAGGGCCTGAGAAAATGATGGTTAAAATAGCTGAAGAGTGTCATAGGAATGGGATAAGATGCCAGGTTTCTCTAGTTAGGATTGTGAAGTGCGGAATAGGATTCTGCGGCTCATGCGTTCTAGACCCCGTTGGCTTAAGAGTATGCGTGGACGGCCCTGTTTTCAACGCTGAGGAAATACTGGGCACGGACTTTGGAGCATACATGAGGGATGAGGCGGGTAGGAGAGTAGAGGTTACTCTTTGACTCGTGTCGACACACTCTTCACCGGCAGGGTGTACTACGAGGGCGAATTTAAAGAAGCATGCATTGGAGTGGAGGATGGAATAATATCCTTCATAGGCAAGGAGGCCAATGCACCTTCTTACGATGAGAAGATAGATTTCAAAGGGCTCTTCATCATACCTGGCTTAATAGACATACATGCGCATTTAAGGGGAGTGAGGCTGAAGCATAAGGAGGACTTCTTTACAGGAACATGTGCCGCTGCAGCAGGCGGTTTCACGCTCGTCCTGGACATGCCCAACACTGACCCTCCCACCAATTCCCGTTTAAGGATGATGGAGAAGGTTGAAGAGGCTGAGACGCAGATAATCGTCGATACGGGCTTCTATTTCGGCAGGCCTGAAGAAGCTTCTGAAGCGGAGAAGCTTGTTAAAACACGTGCAATAGGACTTAAACTATACCCTGAGGATTACTCTAAGAAAGTTCAGCCGAGCCTTGTTGAGATAGTCAACATAGTTAAGAGAAGCAATAGGAAAATAGTTTTCCACCCAGAGGATATTTCGATAATAGAGCAGAAGAGGAAAGCCTATCCGGAGATGCTTAGGGGGGTTGAGAAGCATTCTTTCATAAGGCCCCTGGAAGCAGAGCTCTCTGCCTTAGACGTGTTCTACAAATCCTTTGGGACCAGTGCGCACGCAACCCATTTAACGAGCCTTGAAAGCATTATGAAGGCTAGGGTGAACGGTTTTACTTACGACGTTAGCGTCAACCATTTAACTTTAACAGATAACGACCTTTTGAAGCTAGGTGGAATATGCAAGGTGAATCCTCCTTTGAGAAGCCCTGAGGAGAAACAAAGATTGGTTGAAAGCCTCAACAATGGCATGATTACAATACTTACTACAGACCATGCTCCTCATACGCTGGAGGAGAAGAACCTGACACTCTACGATGAAATACCTTCTGGAATACCTTGCTTCGAAACAGCTTTTCCAGCAATTCTAGACATGTTTCACAAGACGGGGTTGAATATCCACGCTGCTATTAAGGCTTTCACACGCGGGCCAGCCGAGTTCTTAGGCGATAGGAGGCTCGGAGCCGTAACCGAGGGTAATCTGGCAAACCTGACCGTATTCGACCTGAAGGAAGAGTGGAAAGTAAGGCCTGAGGAATTCTACACTAAGGCCAAGTATTCACCGTTCGCCGGAAGGGTTCTAAAAGGCAGGGTTAAAGCAACAGTAATCAGAGGCGTTGTGGTATTCCAAGACGGTGAGATAAAGGTTCAGAGGGGCTTTGGGAAAATATACGGAATTGGCGGTATTAACCGTTCCGATTAAGCATCTTACCCAGATATTTTTGAATCCTTTAAAGGTTAATAATCGACTCGCCGTTTTGAAAAACAATGCATCCGGATATGAAAGTGGAGCTGGCTGGGCTAGTCCTCAGGTCGCCTATCATGGTGGCATCTGGAGTACTGGGTTCTTCAACAGGACTCATCAAGAGGGTTTCTGAAAACCCTAGCGTGGGCGCAGTAGTGACTAAGACAGTGACTTACAATCCTAGGAATGGTTACGAGAATCCCACTGCCATAGACCTGGGGTTCGGCTTCCTAAACGCTATGGGACTCCCAAACCCCGGCTACTTAGATTATAAGAATGAGCTGGCTGAGCTCAGGGATAAAATTGAAATACCTTTGATAGTAAGCATAGGGCCTTCCAATAGTGAAGAGGCTTCTGAAATGGTTAAGGCTCTAAACGAGGTTTCAGACGGCTTCGAGCTCAATCTCTCATGCCCCCATACTGAGAAGCTGGGGTTGGAGGTTGGATCCGATCCTGAGAAGGTCAGGAGAATTACAGCATCTGCTAGAAAATACACTTCGAAACCATTGTTCATCAAAGTAAGCCCTAATGTGACTAGTGTTGTGGAAATAGCCAGAGCCGCCGTAGAGGCCGGCGCCGATGCAATAACTGCAATAAACACTTTGAAAAGCATGGCTATAGATGTTAACGCCATGAAGCCCGTTCTCTCGAATGTTTACGGCGGGCTCTCAGGAAGGGCCATACGCCCAGTCGGTGTCAGAATAGTCTATGAGCTTTACGAGACACTTAGAGTACCCATTGTAGGGTGCGGCGGAATATACGATTGGAGGGATGCCGTAGAGTTTATTCTAGCAGGGGCTTCAGCAATTCAAGTTGGTTCAGCAATAGCATGCAGCAGGAGCGGCCTAAACATCTTCGGCGAGATTGAGAAGGGAATTGTCGAGTATCTGGTGGCTAAAGGATTAAGCAACATCAGGGGGCTAGTGGGGCTGGCACACACCTCCTAGTCTCGTTACACGCTCTTACCATTCTTATCAGTAGGCTATTCTGGTTGAAACAGTCTTCATGCTTGATGAAAAGAGCATAAAAAAGAGGGAAGAATCCTTCACGCTGGAGGCGGTGGAGGAGGTGGGGGCGGTAATCTTCTCCTTCTGAGCAAGAGTACAGCGAGCAGTATAGCGATTATCACTACCACCACTATTGTCAAGAACCATATCAGTAGGCTTGAAACCGTGAGCGTGTTGCTCTGGGTCGCCGCGTTGCCAGCATTGTCAACGGCCTCGACGCTCCACGTGTGAGGCCCTTCCGATAGGCTCACCGTCTTAGTGTAGGTGTCGCCATCCCTGCTCATAGTGCCTTGAGAGACGCCGTCGACTATCAGCCTAACCTCCTTGACGCCTGAGCCAGAGTCCTCAACCCTCACGCTGAAGGTCACCGACGCTGGAGCATATAGAACGTTTAGGCTTCCCGTGGGTGAGGCGCCGCTTATCGCTGGAGGCGTAGTATCGGGAAGGAAAGTCAACACAGGGGTTGAAAGATATAGATTCCAAGATGTTTTAGGTACATAGATGCCGACCGTCTGCCCAGAACTCAACCCTAAGGAGCTGAGGGGCGCCTTGAATTCAAGGACGCTGTTGAGGCCGATAGCCCCTTCTATTGAAACGTTTTCCCATTTCTCATCCCGTCCGGTCCCGATATACCTGTGGCATATTAAATAAGGATTACTCTTCGGTTCAGCGTAGAAATACGCCATAATGCGGAATTCAGCCCCTCCATAAAGAAAGCATCCTGTAGCATCATTGTTGTCAATATCGAAATATACCGCGAGGAGGCGTGCCAAGCTCCCGGTGCTGAGGCTTGCCGTAGGAGTACCCCTCGTATCCAGCCTGATGTAAAGGTTTTCTGCATCATCAGCGATATAAATGCCCGAAGCCTCCATCTCAGGCGGGTTTACGGATCTGGGTGTGAATGAAATTAAGGGAGGCATGGTCCCCCAGTCTCCAGGATCACCGTCTACGGTTATCTGCTTCGCCGAGGAGCCCACGACGTAGTTAAGCTCCGTCTTTGGAATAGCCTCAACGTAAGACCATGCTTCCATACGGAGGTTCATTCCACCTGGGGTGTAGCCTATGTCCTGCTGGTCGACCCATATCTCCATGTGGTCTAATCCAGGTGCCCGCTTCATGTTCGGCATTAGGTTTTTGCCAAACCAAGATCTGGTTGTGCTGTTCCACCTGTAGTAAAGCCATGCATAAGCGCTGGAGTTGTCGCCAAGAAGGTTGAAGTAGAACCAGGAGTCAACCCCCAACTTATTATAGGGCATGCCTGTCTGATTGTTCCTATCCGTATCCATGTATATGTGTATATTCCGCGTATAATCTCTGGAGCTAGGTATTGCCCCATAGTACTCGATGTAGAAGTACAGCCTGTTCCCCTCAGTCTTCACGTATACAGCCTTAATTTCCATCCAGTCCACGCCATAGGCCCGCGACGGGGAGTATACTAGAGTGTAGCCCTGGGGCTGGCCGGCGGCTCGTAGGACAACGAGCATCAGCAGGCTTGTCATCGCGATGAAGATGGTTTTAAAAATCCTTTTTTCAGCCTCCAATTTCGCCTACACAGTCTATGACTTCTAACCTGGATTATTTAAAACTTACTTCGACAGATAAGCCAAGCTTTTAGCGCATGATATGAGTACTCCGGCTTTCGTAGAAAGCGTTAAACCGCTTCAAGCCAGTGAGAATACTTCTCGGACTCTCCCTTCACTATTTTGTAGAACTCTTCCTGTATTTTCCTCGTTATTGGCCCTGGCTTGCCGTCTCCAATCTTATAGTTGTCCATTTCAATCACCGGGACTACTTCGGCAGCCGTTCCCGTCATGAAGGCCTCGTCGGCGTAGTAGAAGTCTATCCTCGTCAAATCCCTCTCAACAACTTTAACACCAATGTCTTCCGCTATGTGGAATACTGTATCCCTGGTTATGCCCTCGAGTATGCCGGATGCTGTTGATGGAGTATATATCACATTGTTTCTAACCATGAAAATATTCTCCCCACTCCCCTCTGAAACCATGCCACGCGAATCCAGCATCACCGCCTCGTCGTAACCAGCTATCTTAGCCTCAATCTTAGCAAGGACACTGTTAATATACTGTCCGGTTGCCTTCACACCTGCTGGAATGGTGTTAACATCTATTCTTCTGAAGGAGGATGTTTTCACCCTTATCCCGTTTCTAATTCCTTCATCACCCAGGTATGTGCCCCAAGACCATGCTGCAACCACAACATCCACGGGAGAGTTTAAGGGGTAGAGACCCATTTCGCCGTAGCCTCTGAAAGCTATGGGCCTTATGTAAGCGCTTTTCAAACCGTTCTCTCTAACAACAGCTTTACAGGCTTCCCTCAACTCATCTAGGGAGTAAGGTATTTCCATGAAGTATATTTTGGCTGAGCGGTAGAACCTTTTCAAATGGTCTGTCAGTCTAAATACTGCAGTACCCCTCTTGGTCTCGTAAGCCCTTATGCCCTCGAAAACACCGGTGCCGTAGTGGAGGCCGTGTGTGAGGACATGTACCTTAGCATCATGCCAGTTTACCAGCTTACCGTTGAACCAGATCTTACTGACCTCTTGTATTGGCATGGCCGACGTATTATCCTGCCTTAAAAATTCAAGATATAAACTTTCCTAGCATTTTTAGGAGTATTATTCAGATTACTATTACTTCCCTCTTTCTTCTAAACGCGTAAACCAGTACTATAATAGCCACTATGCTAGCTACGATGAGGAGGATCATGACTATGTTTAAACCGGTTTTTAAGGGCAGGGTTTCTTCACCAGGTTTAACGACGATATTGAGACCCTTTCCTAGAGTCGGTTGGATTATGGAGTAGCTCAGGGCCTCAGACCTCTCACCCAAATCCTCTGAAATCGAGCAGTCTACTTCAACAACTACTTGGGAATTGTTCGAGAATAGTAGGCTGAATTCCTGCCCATTCCAGAGGGTTAGGATATTCCCTCCATTGTGGAAGCGGAATTGGCTGATCGTAATAACATCGCCGGAGACCTCTATACCCAATTCTTGCAAACCT
Organism: Candidatus Brockarchaeota archaeon; assembly: GCA_017601245.1. Lineage (GTDB taxonomy): Archaea > Thermoproteota > EX4484-205 > EX4484-205 > JAAOZP01 > JAAOZP01. Next base: position 13,727 of record JAFNJB010000050.1, on the reverse strand, counting down.
TCTACAACCCTAGAATCGTTCAGCATTAATCCTTGAAAACCACCTTTGTAAAAAACTTTGATTGTTCTAACTCCAATCCTAGTCTCATTTTCGAATAGAAGCTCTTCTAGTCTAGTTAGACCATCATATTCAGACAATATTGGTCTGAAGAGTAGAGTATCATCGTAACCAGCGTCTGGAGCCATTAACCGCATCCTATTCTCACTGTAGTTGATCAACCTTAGGAATGTAGAGAGCTCGTCGTAAGCCCTTTTTAGAGAAGTCATATTCTTCTCCAAGCCTTCCTTAACGCTATTCAGGTTTGAAGAAGCGTTTTCAAGAATAGGCATTATGCTAGTAATATTCCCACCCATCATAATATTTGCCTCTCCAATAAGCCTCAGGGCTGAGCTGACTTCAGATAATGCTGAGGAAACCTGGGAAAGCGCTGAGACTCCTGCGCTCAATCCGGAACTTATTCCTAAAGCTTTAGATTGATATTCCTCAAGCATATTGATGAATGATTCGATGCTGTTGAACAATAAGTCTATTTGAGACCCCGCGGTCCTCAATTGGTTTTCAAAGTTCTTCAAACCGTTGTAAAGATTATCTATTCTCGCAATAGCATTATCCACAAGCTCTATTTGATCAGGATCCGTTAAACTGTTTCTCAAATCCATTAAAAGCCCTCTGATTTCCAACAGGTCATTCTCAGCCTCGGCGATTACCCTGAGAGTCGAGTTTAAAACAGCAGGGGCAGTCTCCCTATACGATTCTAAAACCTGTCTAATACGTTGGAAATCCACTTTAGAAATATCCTCCATGGCTTTCGAGAAAATCGAGATGGCATCTGAAAGCTGAGAAGCTGCATAGCCCAATTGAGAGCCTATTGTCTTTAACAAATCGCTTATCATAATAGTCTGATTGCCGGTTGTCTCTAGAGCATAGCTAAGGTTTCCAAGCATGCTGTTCATAATGTCGATGAAGCTTGTGAAATTTCCTAAGGGTAGGAGGATCATCTCCATCATACTCATGGACATATTTAGAGATTTCAATTGGGAAAGTATCGAACTCCTAACAGAATCCTCCATGGGCGAGAAAGACACGGATATTGGTGTTAACGGTATTGTACCCCAATCGTCGAAAGACCTTACAATCGCCTTAACTTTAATCTCAACATCCTTCTTAAGTATGAAGATCCATGAGACAGTATCCTTCTCCAAGAAACTAGTCATGTTGACTGGAGGGTCATAGACAATATCTTTGAAATATTTCTCGGGCAACGTTATTGAAATGGATACGAAGACAGGGGGTTTGGAAGAAATGTTTGTCATGGAATCCATGAGGATCGGGTTATTGTTAATCAGCCTTATCCTCCACTCTACTACACTATCCTCCTTAGCTTCTACGAAGAAAATACCGTATACTGAAGAGTACGCTGGCTCCATGCCGTCAACCGTCATGTCAACATCAATACTTAGTGGTGTCCATAATGGCTTACCGCGTGTTTCGAAAACTGCAATACCCGGATTAGCTTGAACACTCCATTCTACAATGCAGAATTCCCCGGAGTAGCCTATGAACCTTGCTTCCTTCGGTAGCTCAAGGGTTGAAGCATCTACTTTAAACAATCTCTGTTTAAAACGGTACCCAACGGGCGCACCATCGTTTTTCAACGTTATGGTGGACTTATACTCTATCGTGTAGTTTCCAGTTAGAGGATTAACCTCGGCAACGTATGTAACTATCTCGCTTACCTTTATTTTCTGCTCATCTGGCAACGTAAAAATTATTTTTGGCATTACCAGAATAGTTATGATTATGAGAGTGAGTAGACGCTTCATTGCTTAACCTTCAACTCCTTCTCCTCAATGCTTTTCAAAGCTTTCTCATAAGCCTCGCTGGATATTAGCCTGTTTTTGAAAAGCCTTTCAATGTTTTCCCTCTCCAGCTTCAACATTTCTAATTGAATCTTCCTCTTGGCATCGAGAGTAGACTCGTCCATGGGCATATGCTCTAAGAAGCTTCTCGGCGCCTCTTCGTATATACAACCATCTCTCATGAATAGTATCTTATTAGTGACCCTAGCCAGCTCGATGTTATGTGTTACAATGATTATTGTATTGCCGAAGCTGTTTAACAGCTTGAGAGTAGCTATAATCTCCGCCGAAGATGAGACGTCAAGGTTTCCAGTAGGCTCGTCTGCAAGTATATACGTGGGGTTGTTTGCCAATGCTCTTGCGATTGCAACCTTCTGCTGCTGCCCGCCGCTGAGCCTATTAGGAGTATTCCTCAACCTATCCTCGGGAAATCCTACGAGCCTTAAGAGGTAAAGGGCTTTAAGCCTAGCCTCCCTAAGCGTGTATCTTCTTGAAAGCAACATCGGTAGCATGACATTCTCTATGGCTGAGAGATTGGTTATTAGATTGAAAAACTGGAAGACGAATCCTATTTTATTCTTCCTAAAGGCTGTTAGCTTGCTCTCGCTGAGTTCGGTCACATCAACACCGTCTATCAAAACCCTTCCAGAAGTCGGTCTGTCAAGCGTCCCAGCTATATGTAGCAGAGTCGACTTCCCTGAGCCGGAGGGCCCTATGATGGATACGAAATCGCCCTTATCAACTCTGAGGGAAACGTTTCTCAAAGCTTTAACCTCTATGTCCCTACCCAGAATGTATGTTTTAGAAACGTTTACACATTCTAACGCGGGGCTACTCATACCTTAACGCCTCCACAGGCCTTATTCTGGAAGCATTAAGAGACGGAAGTAGGCTACTCAGGAAACTGGCTGCGATTGCAATAACCAAACCGTTTATGAAGGGTTCTGGAGAGAGGATGAAGGGAAGGTTTATTTCAAACCTGAACATTCGGGGCAGGACTTGTTTAATAACAACATACCCCAATCCAATTCCAAAAACCGACCCTAAGAAACCGCCTAGTAAACCGAGTATAACCCCCTCCGTTAGGAAAATGAAGAGTATTTGTGCTGGTGATGTTCCTATTGATTTCAAAACGCCTATTTCCCTTATCTTCTCCCTTATGCTCATCGTCACCGAATTCATCGTACCCACTCCGGCAACCACTATGCTTATTGCGCTTATCGTAAATATTACCGCATCTATAGTGTTAAGTATCGACTGAGCCTGGTTTAAAACATCCTCCTCAGTTGAAACAGCAAGATTGGGATAAGTAAGCTTTATAGCGTTAACAACACGACTCACATTACTAGGATCGTTTACCCTTATCAGTATCATGTCCGCAACACCCCTCTTGTTTAAAAGCTTCTCACCCTGTTCGATGCTTACTGCAACTACGGATGCTGGTCCAGCTAGAGCTGCTTGAAGAAGCCCACCCACTTCCGATAGACCAACGACTTTGAATGAAACACCTTCCTGAGCGTATTGCGTCACCACTCTGACTGTTGAACCTATTGAAATGCCCATCCTAGTAGCTGATTCTTTAGGCATTAAACACTCTAATGCTCTTGGTGACGATATGCTGGACCCGTTTATGATTGTTTGGAAAGACTGTATTTCATCAATTGGAACAGCAAGTATGAAAGCATTATTAGACTCTACAAGGCCCGAGCCTATTATAACTGGAACAGCCTTTTTCACGCCGGGTATATTGCTAAGCAAGTGGACGACGTATATTGAAATAGGCTCACTATTCCTCATCCTGACTATTATTGAAGAGCCCAGGAGAGTGTTTATACTCTCACCCACTCTAGCACGTAAACCCAATGAAACTATGAATAGCGAGACTAGCGATGCTATTCCTATTGCGATTCCTAGTGCTGTGAGGCCCGTCCTAACCTTCTTTCCCCACAGGTCTCTCATGGCATATCTAATCAAGTATAGAAGTGTAATCATCCTCTAGTGGGTTATGGATGCGTGGATAAAAACCTTTACCGGTTTTATAATATACCAGTAAAACCTCTAGAGCATGTATATCAATGCGCCAATGACTCCAGCAATTAAGCAGGAGGAGAAGTTTACAGCATTATTGCCGAAATGCCTAAAGCCCCTGACCAGGATGCATTCACCATTGCATTTACGAGGATCCTCGTAGAACAAGCCTGTTTCTTTAGAGACGTAAAGGGCCTGTACCGTTGCCCCGAGTAAACTATCTACGATCATACCGAGGAATCCTGCAGAAGCGCTGGCTAGGATTAAGCGTAGAACATCTTTAATGTTGACAAACAATCCTGTTAGCCCAGTTGCAACAGTTACCAATGGCATTATCGCAATGGTCAGAGAGGCTAGGAGCCCGGCTAGAGTACCCAGTAAAGTGACTCCACCGGAAACACCTCTGTCAACCCTTTTCCTAAGGTCTGTGATTAATCTCGGCTTAGACTTGCTGAGCAAGCCTATTTCCGTCGATAACGTATCTGATGTGGCTGAGCATACTGCTGAAAGGAAGAAAACCTTGAAAACCTCCATGGCGTAGAAGTATTCTAAGACTAGTGGTATTATTGCGGGCCCACCGTTTGCGAAAACATTGATCCACGTCCTAACTCCACCTTTCTCCTGTGCAAGAGTACCCGGTGACTTCTCCGAATGCTTGTATTTAGTGAATATAACACCCAGTATGAGGAATACTAAGAGGATTATGAAACAATCCCAGCCGCCGAGGAATATTGTAACTAGACCCACGAGAGTCGATGCGATTATCCCTGAGAGAGTTAGCGATTTTGAAAAATACATTGCCGCAGCCAACACAACCAGTACGGTAACCTTAACGGCCGCGTCTATTGTCAAAATTCGACATTAAAGGATGGCTCTATTATTTAACTTCTTCGCCCATTTCTAGCCCACTTTGGAAAGCCTCTCTACAAGCTCTTTTATAGAGCCCAGTTTCGACAACGCTACCACTATACCGTCAACCTTAGCTATTTCAGCAGCAATAGGATCCAGGTTCTTTGGGCCGTGGAGAATTACCATACGCGGCTTGAAGGGGAATAGGTGAACCCCTACGAGGGGGCTCCTACCATGTTGAACATTAGTGAAAACCAGGGCCCTTATGTTAGTGTAGCCGAAGACGTTAACCATATCGTACCATTTAAAGTACAGTATTGTCTTAACGCTATCCAACACGGTATGGCCGAATATGAATTCATCTAGGAGTTCTGGAAAAGTCTCCACCTTGCCCTCCACAGCCTCAATCACCTTGGACATTGGAACAGGCTTGGAGTACTCTTTCATATCCAGGATTATACCCTTGAGAATAGGCTCCATCTTCAGGAGCTCCATTATGTGCGCACCACCCCTTTCAGCATCGCTTTCAACGAGGCTTTGAACATAGTTTTTAAGGAAGTTTATACCGGGGTTCCTCCTCCTCCCCGTCTCGTAGTCGCTTATAACGGATGCTGAAATCCCCATCTTGCTGGCAAGGGCCTTCTGGGATATTCCGAATTTCTCACGCCAATTCCTTAAAACCACAAAGGGCTCGTCCGCCAAGACGACGTCGCTTATTATCCTCTTCATCGACGATTGCTTAGCCATGGATAGGAGCTCATCGAGATAAGGATTCAACTCATCGCCCATAGTCGAGTTAAAGTTAAGCAATAGCCGATACTTAAAGCTTACTCCTTTAACAATTTCTTACTTGTTTTTAATCGACTCGGGCCATAGACTCTCTTGGGATTAAACTTCTTTTCTTCTACTTTTTTGAAGACGCCGCGAATTGATGCTTTCCTGTAGAAGCATGTTTCATAACCCATGTGGCAAGCGCCAAGCCCTTCTTGCTCTACAGTGAAAAGTAGGGAATTATTCTCGCAATTTACCCTAACCTCTAAGACTCTTTGTTTAAATCCAGACTCCTCACCCTTCATCCATATCCTCCTTCTACTCCTAGAGTAGTAGTGCATGTATCCGGTGGTGAGCGTTTTTAAGAGAGATTTCCTGTTCATGAAGCCAACCATAAGCACTTTACCGCTATTATTTTTCGCAACTGCAGGAATAAGCCCGTTTTTGAAAACAAGCTTAGAAACAAGCTTCCTCGCATTCCCACTGCTCATTTTGAAAAGTTTAGTCAAAATGATTCACCTCCTACAGTAATTAACGAAGTTACCGAGTATCTTCAAGCCTGGACTCCAACTCTTCTCAGGATGGAATTGTGTTCCAAATATGTTCTTCTTTTCGAAAACGACTGGAAACCTGTAGTTATCGTAATTTGAAAATGCGAAAGCCTCATTCGGATCATAATCTGCCGGAGCATAGGAGTGTACGAAATACATTCTGCAATTATTCTCTAAACCCTCTAGGATAGTGGAGCCGTCAATAACCTCTATGTTATTCCAGCCTATGTGCGGTAACCGCTTAACTGGTAGCTTCCTCACCACACCCTTGAAAAAGCCTAAGCCCTCCTCACCGGGATTTCCCTCTTCACTCCACTTGAACATCAATTGCAACCCTAAGCAAATACCTAGGATTGGATAGCCTTCTTCAACAAGCCTCTTAATAATACTCTTTTCCTCGTCGATCTTTCTGAATGCTCCAGAATAGCTTCCTACACCGGGAATAATAATGCCATCGAAACCATGGTCGGGAATATTCGAGACTATTTTAGGGACTGCACCTACTTTTCTCAAAGACGCGCTTATGCTAGCGAGATTCCCAATGCCACAGTCGAGTATAAGTATCGTTGTCAGTGTCTACGTCTACCCTCCAGCTCTTTAACAACGTCTTCAAGCTCGATCCCTGAGGCTGCGAGGACTATGAGATAGTGGAAAAGGAGGTCAGCAGCTTCAGATACTTTATTGCCTGAACCACAAACTGCTGAAGCGAATTCGAAAGCTTCTTCTCCGAATTTGCCGAGGACCCTATCCACGCCTTCTTTAACTATGCTAGCAACGTAAGAACCCTCGGGCTTTTCACGCACCCTTCTCTTAATTACTTCGAAAAGCTCATTCAAGTATTCAAGCGTCAAAGCCTGACCTCAACCCCCTTTTCCATCAGCCACTTCTTAATCTCTATTACGCTGTAATGCTTATAGTGTAGTAGTGAAGCCAATAGGGCTGCATCAGCCCCTCCCATCGTCAACGCTTCGTAAATGTGCTGTAAAGAGCCTGCTCCACCGGAAGCTATTATGGGTATGTCAACAGCCCTCCTAGCTGCTTGAAGCAATTCTATATCGTAACCCAACCTGGTACCGTCTGCATCTATGCTAGTTAACAGTATTTCGCCAGCACCCTCTTGCTCACATGTCTTAATCCACTCTATGGCATCAAGGCCGGTTGGCTCAGTCCCAGCGTTAACATAAACCTCCCATCCGCTTCCAGTCCTTTTAGCATCGACTGCGACTACAACACACTGGCTTCCGAAGATCCTACTTGCCCTCTTCACCAGGCTCTTGTCCCGTACTGCAGCAGTGTTTACCGAAACCTTGTCTGCACCAGCCCTCAAAAGCTTCCCGAAGTCGTCTATTGTCCTAACCCCTCCACCAACCGTAAGGGGGATGAACAGGTTTTCAGCAGTCTTCTTAACAACCTCGATCATTGTCTCCCTACCCTTCGGCGTTGCGGAAATGTCTAGGAAGACTATTTCATCGGCAAGCTGGCTCATATACTCTACTGCAAGCTCAGCAGGGTCGCCTATTTTCTTAAGATTCGAGAACCTTACTCCCTTTACTACAACCCCATCGTAAACATCCAGACACGGTATTATCCTCTTGGCAAGACCCATTTTACCTTAAAACCCCCTTTTCACTAGGAATGCCTGAGCCAGTAATTGAAACAGCCTGTTTAAGAGCTAATCCAAGTGCTTTGAACACTGCTTCAGACAAGTGGTGTGCATCGCCATTTCTGAAGACGAGGATGTGAAGCGTCATTTCAGAGGAGTTTGAGAAGCTTCTGAGGAAGTGTGGAACCATACTTGTTCCAATATTACCTATGGTTGTCTGGTCAAACTCCATGTTGTGAGCGAAAAAGGACCTCCCGCTTAGGTCTATTGAAACACCGACTAGGACCTCGTCCATTGGGATTAGCGAATAGCCGAATCTGTTGATTCCAGCCTTATCCCCCAATGCTTTGTTCAATGCTTCGCCGAGTGTTAAAGCAACGTCTTCAATCAAATGGTGTTCGTCACACTCGACCTTATTAACCGCCTTAATCTTCATGTTAAATCTTGAGAACCGTGCCATGCTCCCAATCAAATGGTTGAGAATTGCATAAGGAGTTTCGATTTCATGCTCACCCTTACCATCCAGGTTCAGCTCTAACTCAACTATAGTCTCCCCCGTCTCCCTCTTAAGCTTAGCAAACCTGCTCATTCTCCGACTATCCTCCTAAGCTCCTGGAAGCTCAATAAACCGTTGTATAAAGCCTTTCCAATAATAACACCGTCGACACCAATGTCGCTCAGCTTTAAAACGTCACGTATAGATGATATTCCACCTGCATACATTATCTCCAGATCGGTTTTCCTTAGGGTTTTCAGGAAGTCTAATGTTTCCCCACGGACCCCGTTTAGAGAGCCTTCTACACCAACATCCGTAACAAGGACTCCTTCTAAATCTATTAAACTACTCGATTCGGAGACCCATGAGGCGATAATGTCTTCATCAACGTTAACGATGTCCTTGCCCAAGCCTCTAAACCTATTCCTACCCAAGTAATCTATGCCTAGGACAATCCTTAAGCCGGAGAATTCTTTCGCAAAGCTTGTTGAACAGGGCCTGGGCCTCATCACTACTCTGAAAACACCCATGGATAGGAATTCCTCGACCTGCCTCCTATTTCTCACACCACCTGCAACCTGCACCGGTATATTGACGGAGCGGACTATTTTCTCAATAACCTCAGTGTTCCTTCTTCCAGTACCCAGGGCAGCGTCAATATCAACAACGTGAATCATACTCGCACCAAACTTCTCCCAGAGTATTGCTGTTTCAACAGGATTCGATTCTCCGAAAACCCTATCTACTTCATGGCTAACTACTTCAACCCTCTTAGAGCACATCAAGTCTATTGAAGGGATTATCTTCATTATCAGAGAATCACCTTGTCTATATTAAGGACGAGTATGTCCTTAGCACCCTTCTCCTTAACGTTGTAAATAACCTCGAAAACCTTATCCGAATCGACTACTGTTATAACTTCCCACATAGGCTCTTTCGCCTCTACTCTAGATATGGTAGGCCCGCTCATGCATGGTAGGCAACTTATAACATCCTTCAAACACTTTTCGGGAACGTTCATCATGAGAAGCTTCTTACCCTGAGCCAGTTGAGTCGCCCCGATTATCGATTTAACGTAGTTTATAACGGGTTGCTTATCAGCGTTTTCCAAACTCTTCTTATTACCTATTAAGACTGCTTGAGATTCCATTACTATCGCAAGCACTTTTAAACCGTGGAGGAGAAGCGTTGATCCAGTGCTCATAACGGAAACTATACAATCCGAGAGGCCGAGGTTAGGCATGGTCTCAGTAGTACCTTCTACACTTATGATTTCCACGTCTGCATTCAACTCTTTAAAGAAGCTCCTAGCTATGTTTGGAAACTCAGTTGCAACCTTAATACGCCCCATGTTTAGAAGATCGTTTAAATCCTTGAATTTTGAAGCAGGCGCTGCCAACACGAGCCTAGCGTGACCATAGTTTAACGGGAGGAGTTCTTCGACATCAGCATTAGACTCCTTTACAAGGTCTCTCCCCGTAATCCCCAGGTCCACTACGCCTTTTTCCACAATCCTAGGGATATCGGCTGCGCGGTTGAATACTATTCTAAGATCCTTCATACGGGAGCATGCTTGGTAACTCCTATCATTTGAGAAATAGTGCATCAAGCCTGTGGAGGTCATAAGGTCTATTGAAGGCTGGAAGAGCCTCCCCTTACTGGGCAGAGCTATGAAAACAGTACTACTGCTTAATTCCGCAACGCATTCCTTAAAGCACATGTGAATAGATTCACCTCTCTTAAGGCCCCAACCGTGACCCTTAAGAAGCTTTCTTCCGTCCCACCCCACTCTGGGGTTACTAGGCGTACGAGTATACGGTTTGCAAGAAGCTTTTCGAAAATACTCTTAGCATCTCCAACCCTCACTAAAACATAATTTGCCTTAGAATCGTAAGCGTAGACACCATCCATGCTATTCAAATCCTTGATTAGCAAAGCCTTGTTAGCATTTGTCTTTTCAACAACCATTCTAAGCCAATCCACGTCTTGAAGCGCGGCTTTAGAAGCCTCTACAGCTGGAGCAGGAATGTCGAAGGGACCAGTGTATCCAGTGACCTCTCCAACTATTCTTCGACTTCCAACCAAGTATCCGGATCTTAATCCAGCAAGCCCGTAGGCTTTTGAAAAAGTCCTAACTATCACGATGTTTTCGAAATCTCTAACGAGTGGGACCATGCTGACTCCGTAGTACTCGTAGTAAGCCTCATCTACGACGACGATTCCAAACTCTTCCAGAAGCCTCTTAACCAGATTCTCATCAACGACCTCGCCAGTAGGGTTATTCGGAGAACCCATTAGCAATACTGCATCACTCCCAGATCGGTTTAACACGCTACTCCAATCCCTGCCAAGCCAGCAGGGCACGTGCTCCACTTTCTTAAAGCAAAGCCTTGAAAACCTTGTATACATGAGGAAAGAAGGCGAAGGTATTACGACCCTTTCATAATACTTCGATAGGTATTGCAATAAGACTTGCAGACCCCTATCGCTACCGGGAACAGGCAGTACATTATCTGGCTCAAGACCCAGGTGACTCGACAAAAGATTCTTATACTCCTCGTAATTTGGATACCTGTTCACTGTCTTCGCATACTTCCAGTATGCTATTATAGCCTTAGGCGATGCCCCGTAGGGGTTCTCGTTGGTATCCAATCTTATTAGTGGGAATGTCATGGGAACAATATCCCTAATACAACCCACATATTTATAAACCTTTCCAACATTATGCTTAATGAACAGAAATGCCCAAGACATATTTGTTAAAAATAGACGATAGGGGGAGGATACTGATACCTCAGGCAGTTAGGGACATGATGGGCTTAAGGCCCCATTCTGAAACAGTAGGCACTTACGATTCCGAAAAGAATGTTTTCACGTTGATGCCAGTTAGGCCTGGTGGAAACTTCGTTAGGATAGTTTTCAAAATATCCGATCAGCCCGGGTCTTTGGCGAAGGTTGCCAGTGCACTAGCCTCCTCAGGGATCAACCTTGTCGCCACGAGTTCCACAACCCTCATACCCGGGAAGCTTGCAGAATGGGAAGTCATTGCAGACGTTAGTAAGGACTATCCTATCAAAGAGCGTTTGAAGGAAGTTGTTGAAAGCCTCAAGGACATAGTTTACGAGTTTGAAAGCGAAGAGGCGAAGGTGGAGACTTGACTAGAAAGTTGTTTGGAAGAAAGTGGAAACCAAAAAGGATTTAAGCATCCATACGTATTCTTTCTCGAACAAGAACTAGATGGTGGGCATAGAAGAGGCTTTAGGAGAGAGGATAAAGCCGTTTGATGAAAAGGAAGTTTTCGAAGAACTTAGCAAAGAGGAACAGGTCATAACCATAAGGCTTGAAACAACAAGGTGGGATAAGCAATTAACGATAATAGAGGGCATAAACCCTAAGGAAGTTAACCTGGCTGAATTGGCTAAGAAGCTTAAGACATACTGCGCATGCGGTGGAACCGTTAAGAACAATGCCATAATGCTCCAGGGAGACCACAGGCACAAGGTCTACGACTACTTGACGAAAAACGGTTTCTCTAAGAGTAGCATAACAATAATCTAAAAACGGAATACCAGGTAAGAAGGCTATGAGACGATGTTTTTACATTAGATTGCAATAGGCTTTTAAACCCTGTTCGAGGAATAAATGTAGAGAACCTTGGAAGTGTTTGAGTGCATTATGAAGAGGAGGAGTGTAAGGTCTTATTCTAAGAGACAAGTACCAAAGGAGGCTCTTGATAAAGTTCTCGAAGCCGCTCTATTAGCACCTTCAGCTGGAGACATACACCCCTACAGGATAGTCGTAGTGACGGATGAGGAGAAGATAAGGAAAATAGCAGAGGCTGCTTTAAACCAGACTTTCATAGCGCAGGCCCCCATCGTAATAGTTTACCTAGTGAATATTGAAGAAGCCTCTGCTTATGGTAGGAGAGGTGTTGAGCTCTATAGTCTGCTCGATGTAGGTGCGTCTATGGAGAACCTTATGCTGGCAGCAACTAGTCTCGGGCTCTCAACATGCTGGATAGGAGCGTTTGATGAGAGGAAGGTTGAAGAGATTGTTAAAGCGCCCAGTGGCTATAGGGCAGTCTCGCTCACCCCACTTGGATACTCCGACCATACTCCAAGAATGATACCTCCACCGCCCAAGAGTGAGAAGATTTATTATGAAGAGTTTAGATGAGCCTAAAGTAAGCAAGTTTTCTGAAGTAGTTAAAGTCTTAAACAGGATAAGCTTAGAAAGTGAGAACGAGGCTGTTGAAAGCATAACGTCACTCTTGAGGAGAGTAGATAGAGAATATATTGAAAGCCTATTGAGAATATTAAGAATGGATTTTGGAGAAGCCTCGAGGCTCTTAGGAACAAGCCTTATGAAAAAGATAGTTTCAGAAGCAGTTGCGAGTATAACCTCCCTGAAACTGAGCGAAGTTGAAGAGCTTATTGAAGCTGGAAGAATAAGCGGGATAGTGAGTAAGAAGAGTAGCGTATTAACTGAAGAAGGATTGAGCATAGGGCAGGTGTATCAGCGCATACTTGAAGCATGCAGAATAAGGGGCAAGGGGAGCATAAGCTCTAAATCGAGAGTATTAGCAAGCTTACTCAGCAAATCCTCCGAAGAGGAGGCTATCTTCATAATAAACATGTTAACACGAGGAAGAAAAGTAGTTAGCGATGAACTTTTGATCAGAGCTTTAGAGGAAACATTTAATACGAGCTTTAGAGACAATCTTATCTCTGAGGATTTTTACGAAAAGGTGAAGAGGATGATTGAGGAATGCAGGATGAAATAAAAACCACTGTTGATGAAAATGTTAATAGGGTTGATCCGATTGTGAAACAAGCTGAGGAATTATCCACTATGATTCAAAAGTTGAACATGATGCTAATACGTGGAGAATTTGATGATCTCAAATACTTGTTGAATGAAATAAAGAATCGTATAACAGCAATAGAGAATCACTTAAGTGCGCTTGATTCGGAATAAAGAACATTTTTCTCTATTAAGGCTAATTAGTAGGCGTAATAGCACGGTTATTCTTCATGTTGACAATAATTTCCCTTGGCGGAAGTTTAAATCTAACAAATGCTTTTTCAAGGAATCTTGCTCCAAGGATTTGACGGAAGCTTTATACTACCCGTTTTAAATTATTAAAGTGAGTAAGTTGAGGAGAAAATATGTAATACTTGCTATTCTAATTCTTACGGCTATTCTAATTTCAATAATCTTGACGGCTACTCTGCTCCAACTATCTCGCAAGTCATTAGTAGAGGAACTTTATTCAGTTGAATTGACCAAAGGAAAGATAGCCTTCATCTATCTCGGCTATAGTGGTGTAATTCTTAGAACTGGAAATTTCACAATAGGTATAGATATCGCCAACTTGTTGAGTGATAAGGAGATTAAGAATATTCGAGAGATGGATTTACTGATATACACGCATGTTCATAGTGATCATTTCAACGCTGCCATAGCCCAGGAAATACATGAGAAAACGGGATGCTTCATTGCGGCTGAACAAGCTGTTTACGAAGCGTTATCAGGCACGGTCTCTGCAGAGAAGTTAATTATGATTCAGG
>JAFNJB010000001.1 GCA_017601245.1 Candidatus Brockarchaeota archaeon | reverse complement strand
TTTCATAATATTCATAGGAGGCGACCCTATGAATGTTGCAACAAAAACGTTAGCTGGTTTCTCATAAAGCTCTCTGGGACTACCTATTTGCTGAACTACTCCTTCATTAAGAACTATAAGCTTGTCAGCCAGGGTCATTGCCTCTACTTGATCATGAGTCACGTATATTGTTGTTATTCCTAGCTCTCGTTGAAGCTTCTTAAGCTCTGCCCTCATATAGGTCCTCAACTTGGCATCAAGGTTGCTGAGTGGCTCGTCGAGCAACCATACCTTGGGCTCTCTTATTAAAGCCCTGCCTAATGCAACTCTCTGCTGTTCCCCTCCGCTTAATTGCCCAGGTTTCCTCTCTAGCAAACGATCTATTCCAAGAAGTTTTGCAATGTTTTTAACACGCTTATCTATCTCATCCTTAGGAATATGTCTAATCTTTAATGGGAAAGCCAGGTTTTCATAGACTGTTTTATGGGGATACAGTGCATAGTTTTGAAAGACCATGGCCACGTCTCTATCCTTTGGAGGTAGTTTATTCACAACCCTGTCTCCGATCCATATCTCTCCCTTGTCTGGAAATTCTAATCCAGAGATTAGTTTTAATATCGTAGTTTTCCCGGATCCGCTTGGACCAAGTAATACTGCAAACTCCTTATGCTCTACTTCAAAAGACACATTGTTGACGGCAATGTAATTACCATATTTTTTCGTAACGTTTTTGAAGACGACTCTAGTCATGGAATAATACACCTCTCAACCTCTAAGTAAATCTTATCCATCAGGCTCTTATCGCCCCCCTTGTAAGCCCTCTTACTATCTGCTTCTGGAATATTATGTATATTATTTCAAGCGGAGCTAGAACGATTACGAATCCAGCTAATATAAGCCCCCATGCGTTTGCGTATAATCCGAAAAAGCTTAGCAGACCTATTGGAACAGTAAAGGTACTCGGAGAACTTAGGAAAGTTAGAGCATAGAGGAATTCGTTCCACGTATTTAACGCTATCCATATGCCAATTGATGCGATGCCCGGTCGCAAAAGCGGGAAAACTATTTCCCAAAAGACCGTGAAAGGAGAAGCCCCGTCGATAATCGCTGCTTCTTCTAAGTTAGCCGGTATACTATTGTAGAAAGACCTTATGATAAACAATGGTAGCGGGATGTTTAAGCCAACGTAGGCAAGTATTAAGCCCAACAGGTTATTCAATAAGCCGAAGTTCCTCATCATAAAGTATAGGGGTATAACCAAAGAGGCTGAGGGAACCATGTACCCGCTGACGAATATTAAGAACAGTGCATCGCGCCCTCTAAACCGGAATCTGCTGAACCCATATCCTGCAAGGGAGACGAGGAGAACGAGAATTGTTATGGTGGCGGAAGTAACAATAATGCTATTAATATATAGCCTACCAAAGTTTGCTATTTGCCATGCATCTATGTAATTCTTGAAAGTTGGGTTTACAGGTGGAGCCCACGGGTTTGAGAATATTTCGCCTGCACTGCCCTTAAGAGAATTGAATATGATCCACACTAACGGGTATATGTAGATTAATGCGAAAAACGATAATAATATGTATATTAATGAAAGCGTTATCAGCCTCTTTATTCTACCGCTATCTATAGCCGACACTCCTGCTCACCTTGATTATCCAGTATGCTCCTATCGTAAGCGTTATGACTGTTAATACTGTAGCCATAGCTGAGCTGTACCCTACTTGGCTGTAGAAGAAGGCCTCTCTGTAAAGCCATGTCGATATTACTTCCGTAGAATGCATTGGGCCACCTCTAGTCATAACCCAGATTAGGTCGAAGTACATGAATGAACCAGTTGACGCTAAAGTAATCTGCATAAACAGCGAACTCTTCATCATAGGTATTACTATTTCCTTCAATATAGTCCATTTAGAAGCTCCTTCTACTAATGCTGACTCTATTATTTCGGTGGGAATAGAAGATATTTCGGCCAAATTAAGTATAAAATACCATCCTGTCCATTGCCACACTATAACTAATATGACAGACCAAATGGCTATAGAAGGGTCTGCAAGCCACTCTCTAGCTAGAAAACCCAGTCCTATGGTTTTCAGAAAATTGTTAATCGGTCCGAATGTTGGATCATACAAAAGAGTCCACAATAATCCTAATGCAGAGGATACCATCATCATGGGTGTGAAATAAACTGTTTTGAAAAAAGACTTGAACTTGATTCCTGGTTCTATAACAAGCAAATAGGCAAGTATCAGACCTAGTGGAATCTCTACTGCTATACTTGTAATAGCTATTAGACAATTATTCTTTAATGCATTCCAAAAAACAGCATCATTGAATAGTTTAACATAGTTGTCTAATCCCACAAAAACGGGCGTACGTACACCATCCCATTTTAAAAGTGAAGTATAAACTGTAAAAACAAGTGGGTAAAGTCTAAACAATAAGTATGTAACAATTAATGGAACCATAAAAATTAGAAAAACTAGGAAAAAACTCTTTCTGGGAAAGTATTTCTCTAGCAATTATTGTCTCCCCTGAATTACTTGACTAAGCCTGCTTCTTTAAGCCATTCTTGACGAGCTTCCTCAAGTTTATTGGCTGCTTCCTGCGGTGTCATTGTCTTGCTAAAGAGTGGCTGTACTATCTCTATTGAGACCTTACCTATTTGAGGCGGCGGCCCCTGATCCCAGTAGTTACCTATGTAAGTAGCTTTAGATATGAGTTCTATCTGTCTCTTGACACCAGGTGCTATGCTGTTACGCTCTGTCTCTGTCAAGCTTAAGTACTCTAGTTTAATACCTGGTACTAGTTGAATAGTGGGGGTGAGCAACTGCCTCTTCTGCACTGTCGGAGATGTTAAGTATTGCAAGAAGGCAACAGCCTCATCAACATACTTACATGTTTTTGCAATCGCATATGCATCACCTCCTCCTATTATGTTAACTGTGTCGATACTCCCTGGAATTATTGGCCATCCAACTACTCTGAGGTTTGAACCAGTAGTCTTATTCAGTGCTGATACTTGGTCGAAGAGCCAAGTGCCCATTGCCTCCATGAAAGTTATTTCATTCGCCATATATGGAACTACGTCTGTATCACTCATTCCCTGCCACCCTGGTTGGAAGGGGTCTAGATCAACTATTTTCTGCACATACTCCATTGCTTTAACCACGGCCTCGCTGTTAAGTTTAATATTGGGATCTACCATTGACTTATCTAAATAGTCTGCCCCTGCAGATCTGAGCACAAAATTCATTATGTATATTAACCCAGTCCAGGAATCTCTGTTCCCAAGCGCTATAGGATACTTACCATCAGGACCAGCTTTCTCCTTTATTTGCTGTACTATTTCCACGAAATCGTCCCATGTCCAGTCGTCAGTAGGCTCGGGTATGCCATATTTCTCAAATAGAGCCTTGTTGTAAATTATTGGTTCAAACATTACTACAAACGGTACGGCATATATCTTCCCCTTATACGTTACCTGTGCTATT
>JAFNJB010000005.1 GCA_017601245.1 Candidatus Brockarchaeota archaeon | reverse complement strand
TTTCATAATATTCATAGGAGGCGACCCTATGAATGTTGCAACAAAAACGTTAGCTGGTTTCTCATAAAGCTCTCTGGGACTACCTATTTGCTGAACTACTCCTTCATTAAGGACTATAAGCTTGTCAGCCAGAGTCATTGCCTCCACTTGATCATGAGTCACGTATATTGTTGTTATTCCTAGCTCTCGTTGAAGCTTCTTAAGCTCTGCCCTCATATAGGTCCTCAACTTGGCATCGAGGTTGCTGAGTGGCTCGTCGAGCAACCATACTTTGGGCTCTCTTATTAAAGCCCTGCCTAGTGCAACTCTCTGCTGTTCCCCTCCGCTTAATTGCCCAGGTTTCCTCTCTAGCAAACGATCTATTCCAAGAAGTTTTGCAATGCTTTTAACGCGCTTATCTATCTCATCCTTAGGGACATGTCTAATCTTTAATGGGAAAGCTAGGTTTTCATAGACTGTTTTATGGGGATATAGTGCATAGTTTTGAAAGACCATGGCCACGTCTCTATCCTTTGGAGGCAGTTTATTCACAATTCTGTCTCCGATCCATATCTCCCCCTTGTCTGGAAATTCTAATCCAGAGATTAGTTTTAATATCGTAGTTTTCCCGGATCCGCTTGGACCAAGTAATACTGCAAACTCCTTATGCTCTACTTCAAAAGACACATTGTTGACGGCAATGTAATTACCATATTTTTTCGTAACGTTTTTGAAGACGACTCTAGTCATGGAATAATACACCTCTCAACCTCTAAGTAAATCTTATCCATCAGGCTCTTATCGCCCCCCTTGTAAGCCCTCTTACTATCTGCTTCTGGAATATTATGTATATTATTTCAAGCGGAGCTAGAACGATTACGAATCCAGCTAATATAAGCCCCCATGCGTTTGCGTATAATCCGAAAAAGCTTAGCAGACCTATTGGAACAGTAAAGGTACCCGGAGAACTTAGGAAAGTTAGAGCGTAGAGGAATTCGTTCCACGTATTTAACGCTATCCATATGCCGATTGATGCTATACCCGGTCGCAAAAGCGGGAAAACTATTTCCCAAAAGACCGTGAAAGGAGAGGCTCCGTCGATAATCGCTGCTTCTTCTAGGTTAGCCGGTATATTATTGTAGAAAGACCTTATGATAAACAATGGTAGCGGGATGTTTAAGCCAACGTAGGCAAGTATTAAGCCTAACAGGTTATTCAATAAGCCGAAGTTCCTCATCATAAAGTATAGAGGTATAACCAAAGAGGCTGAGGGAACCATGTACCCGCTGACGAATATTAAGAACAGTGCATCACGCCCTCTAAACCGGAATCTGCTGAATCCATATCCTGCAAGAGAGACAAGGAGAACGAGAATTGTTATTGTGGCGGAAGTAACAATAATGCTGTTAATATATAGCCTGCCAAAGTTTGCTATTTGCCATGCATCTATGTAATTCTTGAAAGTTGGGTTTACAGGTGGAGCCCACGGGTTTGAGAATATTTCGCCTGCACTGCCCTTAAGAGAATTGAATATGATCCACACTAACGGGTATATGTAGATTAATGCGAAAAACGATAATAATATGTATATTAATGAAAGCGTTATCAGCCTCTTTATTCTACCGCTATCTATAGCCGACACTCCTGCTCACCTTGATTATCCAGTATGCTCCTATCGTAAGCGTTATGACTGTTAATACTGTAGCCATAGCTGAGCTGTACCCTACTTGGCTGTAGAAGAAGGCCTCTCTGTAAAGCCATGTCGATATTACTTCCGTAGAATGCATTGGGCCACCTCTAGTCATAACCCAGATTAGGTCGAAGTACATGAATGAACCAGTTGACGCTAAAGTAATCTGCATAAACAGCGAACTCTTCATCATAGGTATTACTATTTCCTTCAATATAGTCCATTTAGAAGCTCCTTCTACTAATGCTGACTCTATTATTTCGGTGGGAATAGAAGATATTTCGGCCAAATTAAGTATAAAATACCATCCTGTCCATTGCCACACTATAACTAATATGACAGACCAAATGGCTATAGAAGGGTCTGCAAGCCACTCTCTAGCTAGAAAACCCAGTCCTATGGTTTTCAGAAAATTGTTAATCGGTCCGAATGTTGGATCATACAAAAGAGTCCACAATAATCCTAATGCAGAGGATACCATCATCATGGGTGTGAAATAAACTGTTTTGAAAAAAGACTTGAACTTGATTCCTGGTTCTATAACAAGCAAATAGGCAAGTATCAGACCTAGTGGAATCTCTACTGCTATACTTGTAATAGCTATTAGACAATTATTCTTTAATGCATTCCAAAAAACAGCATCATTGAATAGTTTAACATAGTTGTCTAATCCCACAAAAACGGGCGTACGTACACCATCCCATTTTAAAAGTGAAGTATAAACTGTAAAAACAAGTGGGTAAAGTCTAAACAATAAGTATGTAACAATTAATGGAACCATAAAAATTAGAAAAACTAGGAAAAAACTCTTTCTGGGAAAGTATTTCTCTAGCAATTATTGTCTCCCCTGAATTACTTGACTAAGCCTGCTTCTTTAAGCCATTCTTGACGAGCTTCCTCAAGTTTATTGGCTGCTTCCTGCGGTGTCATTGTCTTGCTAAAGAGTGGCTGTACTATCTCTATTGAGACCTTACCTATTTGAGGCGGCGGCCCCTGATCCCAGTAGTTACCTATGTAAGTAGCTTTAGATATGAGTTCTATCTGTCTCTTGACACCAGGTGCTATGCTGTTACGCTCTGTCTCTGTCAAGCTTAAGTACTCTAGTTTAATACCTGGTACTAGTTGAATAGTGGGGGTGAGCAACTGCCTCTTCTGCACTGTCGGAGATGTTAAGTATTGCAAGAAGGCAACAGCCTCATCAACATACTTACATGTTTTTGCAATCGCATATGCGTCACCTCCTCCTATTATGTTAACTGTGTCAATACTCCCTGGAATTATTGGCCATCCAACTACTCTGAGGTTTGAACCAGTAGTCTCATTCAATGCTGATACTTGGTCGAAAAGCCAAGTACCCATTGCCTCCATGAAAGTTATTTCATTCGCCATGTATGGAACTACGTCTGTATCGCTCATTCCCTGCCACCCTGGTTGGAAGGGGTCTAGATCAACTATTTTCTGCACATACTCCATTGCTTTAACCACGGCCTCGCTGTTAAGTTTAACATTGGGATCCACCATTGACTTATCTAAATAGTCTGCCCCTGCAGATCTGAGCACAAAATTCATTATATATATTAACCCAGTCCAAGAATCCCTGTTCCCAAGCGCTATAGGATACTTACCATCAGGACCAGCTTTCTCCTTTATTTGCTGTACTATTTCCACGAAATCGTCCCATGTCCAGTTGTCAGTCGGCTCGGGTATGCCATATTTCTCAAATAGAGCCTTGTTGTAAATTATTGGTTCAAACATTACTACAAACGGTACGGCATATATCTTCCCCTTATACGTTACCTGTGCTATT
>JAFNJB010000059.1 GCA_017601245.1 Candidatus Brockarchaeota archaeon | reverse complement strand
GAGACCTCCACATTCACTACTGTTAAGTAGACCATTGTGATCGACGCACCACTGAAGCCCGGCACATCGTACTCATCGTTGTAAAGCGTCGGAGCATTATCAGGCCCCCTTTCAACTTTGACAGTAATAATTTGAGAGTAGAAAGTCTCCGGGGCATACTTCTTAACATCCTTGACCCTAGCATAAACGTTGAATGTTCCACCACCGCCGATTTCTCCAAAGGTTATGTTGACGTAAACTATATCAACAGTGTTAACCCTGTACCATGTTAAACCATCGTCCGTGCGGGGGATTGTACCTGTTGGCATAACCCTGATCCTCCCGAAGTCGATAACAACCCACGCCCCTTTATCCCATTCCTGGTATACAACACCCATGGGACCAGGATTATCAGGCCTGATCATAATGTACCGGTCTAAAAGATCATCTTTATTATTGATTCTTACGTCACCTTCTAACACCCGGAACGAAGAACCTGATACTCCTGAGCCGCTTCTGAGCTTAATCAGGTTAACTTTGCCCAGATCCCACTCTACACTACGTTCGTCATCCCAGACTAATAGTCTAATGTTCTCAACCCCTTTCCTCAACTCAAGCCCACCACTGTTCATGGAAAAAGTCACGTAATGCGCATCGCCTTCCTCAAGATTTTCAATAATCCGAGCTAGATTAACCATTGCCTCCTTAGCGTTTTCGAACTCAGCCTGCTCACTCTGCATAGTTAGGTTTAACTGAGTAAAGAAGAAGGCTGCGAGGCTCACTGACATTACTGCCATGACGAGTATTACAGTGGTTATTGCTTGAGACACTCCTTTTCCATCAGATGTAATTGATAAAAATCTTGATTCTGGAAGCATTTACGTCACCCCGTTGAAACCTCAACCTCCACAATGTTTAGGAAAACTATGGCTCCCTGAACATCATTCTCATAAGGAATATCGTACGATTTACTGTATACTCCCCTTTCAACAGTTATCCTAGCAGATGGGGCAGTATATACTGTTTCAACCTTAACATCCCTTACTTTCACGCATACGTTGAAAACGTCTGTTCCGCTGAGAGAACCTGGAACTATGTTGAAGTATGTTACGTCAACCACCGTGTAGTTACTCCCCTGAACGCTAATCCTGCCGGTTGGCACTATTCTAACCCTTCCAAAGTCGACTATTATCCATGCTCCATAGGAGCGGTTTAGGTAAACCCACCCCAAGGGGCCTGGTGAGTCGGGGCTGACTATTAAAAAATCAGCCGGATTGTAGTTTTGAAGACCCTTGAAGACCTGGAATCCTCCGGAGGGGGCGTTACTCCTGAACTTTAATAACGTGAGATCGTACTCGTAGGTTTCACCTCCGATTCTTATCCTTATCCTACTTTCTCTAGTAACCCATAGTCCTCCGGTTTTCGAAGATAGTTTAACGTACGCTGCCTGACCCTTTTTGCCTAAACTTGAAATAGTATCGGCTAGGCTGATCATGCTCCTCTTAGCATTCTCTAAATCAACCTGCTCGCTCTGTATAGTGAGGTTGAGCTGAGCGTAGAAAAGCGCTGAAACACATATCGTTATGAACGTAGCAAAAAGTATGGTTGTCACTATCGCATCAGATATTCCCCTCCCGTCTTTGACTAGCCTAGCCAATCCTCCCCCCGCCCGTTGGTATGGGTGCGAAAGAGTAGTAGGGCGAGAGGATTATCGTGACGAGCGTGAAGATCAATAGGAGGAATGCGTGGAGGAAGCCTTGGGAAACCTCCCCGTATGCTATCTTACCACCTACGAGTCCCATCATGTAAACATGTATTATCACCGGTGGCAATAATAGATGGAGTATGTCTATGAAAGCCATAGACCTGCCGGCCATTAGAAGCATGGACCTGAAGAAGGTCAACAAGGCTATGACGGTTATGACCAATACGCCTGTCCCTATGTAGGGTATTGCGAGCAGTGGCTTAAGCTCACTCCTCTTCTCCTTCTCCATGAGTATTATGGACTCGTTGAATTGCGCAAGCGTCTCAAGCGTCTCAGGCGTTCCGCCGCCGACTTCTATAGCGTCAAGAAGGAGGAACATGCTTATCTTCGTCAGCCAAGACCTAACATGCTTTGAGAATGTTTCGTATATCTTAGAGTGGCTTATCCCCCAGGATATTTGGGTGGCCATAGTCTTAATATGCTTAGACAACCTACCGTAATTCCTCTCTGAAAGGTTGATTATACACTTCTCAGGGCTTAAGCCTGACTTCCTGATTTCAACAAGGTCCCTCAAGAAGCCTGAGAAACCAATATCCATACCCTTCTCCCTAATGCTTATCCCAATCCTGTAGGCCATTGCAGGAATTGTTGCTATCATAAGCGTTAACGTCAACCCTATTGTAGGCTCATAACCCCTCTCAAGGTTAAGGCTGGCCCTCAATGTCTCCATTATTCTAGCTAGAATATCGAAAATGGGGATTATCCTCAAGCCTGGCATGATGAACGAGAGGTAGAAGCCTGGAACCAGTATGGCAAGTATTGGCAATCCCGTGGCTGCGAAGACAATATACGGGGAGTTATCCTCCATCGGATACTTAGGTTGGACAACGTCGATCATCCATAGGAAGATGAGGGAGATGAATGGTAGGAAAACGTAGCTGAAGAGCATGAAGCCGTATACGCTTCCGAAGAAGCCCCCGCCGCCACCCAATAGTTCACCGACGGAAAGCTGGACAGCGTAAATCGTGTAGATGCCCAATAGCAACAGTAGTGCTATCACCATGTATACCTCCATTATCTGCCCGAGCCTGCCGCCGATCATCTTAAGGTTCTCAAGCCTCTCCTGGAAGAGGAGCTCGGTTCTTCTAAGCAAGTAGTGAACAACGTCGCCACCAGTCTTAAGAGTTGAAGCGTAACCTAGCAAAAGCTCCCTGAACTCCTTCGAAGGAAGCTTCTTACCAATCTCCTCCAGCGCAGTAACAGGGTCATAGCCCAACCCCCTAACCATCAGGTCGAGGAGCTTCGCAGTCTTAGAGAAAGTCGGCAACAAGGGTACGCGTGAAAGCCTCATAATACTAGCATAGGGCGAGATTCCTCCAGTAGACATCACCGCGGTGTATGCTGCAGCATAGGGAACCTCTGAAGAGAGGGATGAGCTTATGCCTGAGACCTTCATCCTAGGCCAGCCGATGCCTATGAGGAAGACCAAGACGGGAAGGCTCATGATCAGCGCCGGTATCACGAATATCTCCCCGAAGATACCCAGCCTTATCGAGAAAAACGTGTAGCCGACTACGAAGAAGCTCGATAGGATTACTGAGACTATGGCTGTTATGAATGTTGCGAATAGAACCAGAGCACCGTATGCCCGGGGGTAGAGCCTTATGCCAGACGCCTCAAGGTCTCCGCAGAGCTTTGCAACAGCATCCCCCAGGGAGCCGAACATCATCGTAGCAAACCCGGTAAGCGACAAATCTTAATATTAGAATCTTCGAAACCCTTTATATTCTTTTTCAATTTTCATTAACAATTATATGGCAAAAATCATT
>JAFNJB010000051.1 GCA_017601245.1 Candidatus Brockarchaeota archaeon | reverse complement strand
CTAGTTTCTATGGAGTCCCGCGTACTACTGTTGATATTGATATTATGGTAACGGTTTCTAGTGAAAAAGATATTGACAAACTTGTTTCAGCTCTTAAAAGGGCAAGACTTAAGGTCGAAAAAGAAACAATAAGGAAAGTGTTGAAATCTGGGTATAAGATTCTAACAATTAATGATGAGAAGTCTCCTTACAGTGTTGACATAATATTTTCTGAAAGGAAGTTTAAAAAGAGGAAGGGCACGATTTTCGATGTAAATACTTTTTTCCAAGATCCTGAGGAATTGATTTTAGCGAAGCTACGGATGATTAAGGCAACAGTATCAAAAGACAAAGCTGCGAAGGATATTGAAGACGTTAAGGGGATAATGAAGTTTACGAAAATAGATCTTAAAAGAGTGAGGCTTAAAGCTAAGAAAGAGGGAACAATAAAGATATTGGAGGAAATGTTAATCAGTCTCTAATAATCAAAACCTTCTATTTCGGAATATTTTTCTCAGTGATTTACGATTTGACTGAAATTAAAGCATAGGTCTGTTTCAATGCTCCAAACCTTAACAAGTGACAAAGGTCTTTCCCGCTTGATGACCCTGTTGGATCAAATCGCTATACAGCAATTCTACCCGACAAATCGATCAAGCTGGATGTTCACACCTAAATAATGGGGGCCTAGGCACCTGGTCGTCTACATTTTAATCTCGGCTTTAGACGACCCGTCTTCTTGAACGCTTACTTCTATGATATTCGACGCCTCTTCTTCACAGATATTGTGGTGAGTAACGAGTATTATTTGTGATAGGTGTTTTGAGACCTCGCCTATGTAATTGGCTACTTGCGGCAGGTTTTGAGAATCAACACCGTAAGTAGGCTCATCGAGTATTAGGAGGGAGCGTAGGTTTAATGAATCTAGTAGGGCTAGACGTAATGCGAGAGATATTATGGTCTGATGCCCTCCGCCTACTCTGTTTGCCGGTATCGGCTCTGTCAATCCCTTTGGATGAACCCACACGGAATAATCCTCGGGGTCTATCCTAATAGCATCATAAACGTGTTGATCAGTCATGGTTTTATAATATTCCAAGGCTTTAAACTCTATTCGCTTCAGAAGCTCACGTCTTCTATCTTCGATTGCTTTCTCAATCGACTGGACAAGCATTCTCACTAGATTTGCTTTTTCAAATCTTTCCCTAAGCCTATCTCTAAGTTTCTTTGCTTTTTCAAATTCTTCCAAGAGCTTGTCTCGTCTACGCTTCTTATCTTCTAATGTCTTCTTCCTATCCTCCAACTCCTTCTTCTTTCTCGCAAGTTCTTCCGGTTGGATTGGAAGTAGTTGAGCTATCTTCACCATCAAATCAGGATCTTCAGGTTTAAACGGGAGATTCAGACCATCCAATTTTTCAGATATCGCTTTTAGAACGTTACTCTTCTTATTCAAGAGTTCCTCAAGAGCCTTCTGATTTTCTCTTATCTTATCCATAGTAGAGTTATAGTTTAAGTATCTGCTTTCAACTTGCTTAAGCTCGTCGAGAAGTTGTTTAAGCCTCATTCTGCTTGAATCAACAGCCTCTCTTAAAACCTTCTCCTCTTCTTCAAGCCTATCCAATAAAACACGGTCTTCATCGATTATCTTCCGGAGGATTGAGGGATTGATTTCCTGGCCACATTTAGGACACTTGGATAAGCCTTTTTCTGCAAGGCCTTCACGCTCCCTAATCTGATTTTTGATATTTTCTATTTGTGCTCTTGTTACTGACCACTTATCCTCGTAGTATTTTATAACTTCCTCAAGCTTGTTCTTCTCATTACTCAGGCTTTCAAGCCTATTCTTGTAAAGCCTCATTTTCTCTCCCAACTCTTCTACGGACGATACTTCTGATTGCTCCAATAATACTTGAATCCTAGAATTATTCCTGTTCAATTCCTGTTCGATAAGGTCTCTACTCCTTACGTTGGCGAGAAGCTCGCTTAATTCTACAGATTCAGCTTTCCTAACTACTTCATCTAATTCCTTTACTTCTTTTTCAAGATTTTCAATATCTTTGTTTATGAAGCTTAAGTCAGAATCGTATTTTGGTATTTGCTCTTCCAATATGCGTAATTCAGTGACGACATCCCTGCCTTCAAATCTCTCTAATTCCCTGCGTGCTTCTTCAAACTGCTCCCTAATCTCTCTTAAAAGAGTTATTCCCAGTATTGAATCCATCTGGTCCCTATTTGGTGAAAGTATTTCGTTTAAACCCCCTTGTCTCACGTAGACTAGATTTAGGAATTTCCTTAAACTCATCCCTAAGAGTTCTGTGACCTTCTCCTTCAAAGACTCCTCACTATCCACCGGTATAATTTTACCGTTTATCTTAAGAGTTCTATTCTCAGTTCTGTAGTCCCCATTCTTATCGAGGCTGCCCCTCCTCTCTATTTCAACAACTTGACCGTTCCTGGGGCTTCTGAATTTAACGTATACAACCATTTCGCTGGACCCTGGAAGCCTAGATACTAACAGCTTGTTTTTCACCTCTGGGGCTTCTCCAAAAAGCGCAAAGGTCAGAGCATTTAAAATAGTGGTCTTACCGGTGGAGTTTCTACCTTTTATTAGGTTAAGCCCTGCTGAGAAATCTATTTCAACCCTTTTATATCTTTCGAAATTCTTCAGAATCAGCTTCTCTATTACGGCGCTCATTTAATCTTCACTTTTTCAAATATTTCTAGCCAACGCTTAACATAACGCGACCGATCTAATCCAGTTAGTAATCCAGTTTTCTGACTTGCTTTCTCTTCTAGAACAATACTTATCTCTTCAACGAGGCTCATCGCTTCATCGATGTCTTCTCCCAACGGCTTTAGAACAGTAGCTACATAGTCTAAACTCGTACCCATTTTCGGAAAAGCTATTTTCTGCGGAACCTCCTCAACACGATTAACCAGGTCTACATGTAAAAGCCCTGTTTGACCCACTAGCTTCGAAAACTCTTTCTTTAAAGCGAAATCTATCGTCGACGGGTCTCTTTCTTCCAGATATCCCGATATCACGATCCTTAATATGCCGTCAATACCTTTTTCCTTCAAGTAAGAGTAATATGCATTAGCTTCTTTCAAAGCATTATCCACATACCATTCCCTGGGCTTAACCGCTCCCATTGAATCTACCTTAGAATTACGTATCTCATGCAATGGCTTTATTTGAATAAACCTTGGCATACTCCCTGTTTCAAAAATGTATACTCCGAAAGGTCCCTCATCGGAAAGGTCTATGGCTTCTGTAGCACCTGGGGTTAGGAAGATAATGCCATCTTCTTCAACCGGCTTGGTTTTCATATGGTAGTGTCCAGCTATAACGATGTCTACGTTCAATCCTTTAAAATCGCTCATGTTTAAAAAATTATGTGGAGGTGTCCCCGGTGGGACGTCATGATACCCTTGGATGAAATTATGCAGTAAGAATACTTTAGGCAATTCTCTTGCCCTAAACATCTCTCCTATAAGCGGCTTAACATCATTGAAGATACGTGAAATATGGGGGTGATATGGTAAACCGGCTAATATTATTCTCCCGTCCGTATAAAATTCTTCCTCTCCTCTCATTAGGGATTCACCCACTACTTTAAGATACTTTGCCAGCGGGTGCTTTACGAAATCTATAGCATTGTTATCAAAGCTTCCATCATGGTTTCCTCTTACGATGAATATTGAGACATCTTTACCATGCTTTTCCTTTATCGAATTCACGAGTCTCTGAAACTCTTCTTTCACAAAGACGCTGTCTTCGGAAGTCATACTGCGTTTTTCAAATAGGTCGCCTGCATGGATAATGTAGTCAACACCCTCCTCAATGAATATGTTTATGGATTGCGTGAAAGCATGGCGGTATGCGAGTCTCCTGAGCTCACCTATTTCAATCGGTATTTTCCTGCCTACATGAGTATCTGCAAAAACACCTATTTTCAACTCTACCACCTGCTCTTCTCCCTCTTTTCAAGCGCCTCGTTAATCCTCTTCATTAAAACGTTTAATTCCGGCGTAACCCCGTGATGCATCGTCTTCCTTTCCAAAGTCTTAACATGCACCGGGAGGGGTACGAACGGTCCAACCAATACCGCCTCGCCCTGGTTTAACCCCGGGAGGTCTTCTATAAGCCGGTGCGAGAAGCTTTCGCTAGCATTCTCTATTACGCTCTGGTCCTGCTGATTAGTAATGCGCATTACTGCATAGTTACCTACGTTGCTTAAAATATCTGGATCGATATTCCTGGGCCGCTGGCTTATTAAAACTATGAAGAGGCCGAACTTCGACCCCTCCCTTATTGCTGTTGATATGGTCCTTACAGCATATCCTCCACCCTCTCCAGATGCTATTCTATGCGCCTCTTCTATGAAGAGGAAAACTGGCATGAAATTCTTTTCATCCTTACTTGAAACTTGATGTTTGAAAAGCATTTCAACGATTATGCTTGCATACGCATCTTGGACTTTAGAGCGTAGGCCATTCAAGCAGATTACGCTTAGTGTTTTAGGCTGGAGCAATTCGGAAACATCCATTCCAGTAGGGGGGAGGGAAACATCTTCTCCTAAATCCTCCAGTCTATCAAGTAGGCTTTCATACCTCGCTCTTTCATTTCCTTTTAGCAAATATTTTCCATTCTCATCTGTTTTATTCAACTCTTCAGTTATTTGAGCAATTACATCATTAAGACCGAAAGCTTTCCTCTCAGATTTTAGCTTCTTCAATATTCTTCTCAATATTATTCTCTGTCTCTCGCCCAATGTTACGCCTAAGAGCGTTGCCAAAGCTTCATGGGTCAGTTTCTCCGGGCTTAACTGGAGCTCTCTCTGCTCTGCTGTCACGCCACTAATCCTAGGTGCTTTAGGCGGGTAGTAGACTACAACGTTGAAATCGCCATGTTTAGTCCCATCCGGCTTCCTATCCATCATCACATAGTCAGCATGAATATCTATTACTACGACTGGAAATGGAGTGTTGATCAGAATTTCCTCGATTAGTTTTCCCGCGAAATAAGATTTCCCAGCCCTTGTTGCGGCGAAAATTCCAAGGTGGAACTGGAGGTCTTGAAGGTGGATGGGAACGCTTATCCTAGGCCTATTGAGTAGTGCCGCCACTTTCAAAGGTATCCTATTATCAACGCCTGAGAAGAAGGCTTGCAGAAACTCGTCATCCGCTTTGTAAACCGGGGAGTTAGGATCGGGAGCTACTTTAGGCCTTACTATCCTACCATCTTTAAGATAGCCGACGACTTCAGCTGTGACAAGCTTGTAAGAATACGTTGCAACCTGCTGTTCTGCTACAAGCTTTTCGGTAGCTAGTGGGTTCTTAGAGCCTAGGTCTATGACCTCAGCCAAGACCCTCTCTCTACTAACCCTCCCATCTTCAACATTGTTGATTTCAACGTAGACGTAATCATGGAGTGCTATTGGATTATCTATGCTCGTTTTAAAGACGAATCTAAATGGTGTGGATTCTTCTATTACCCTTCCAAGCGGTTCCATTAGTATCCCCTCAGCACAATATCTCTTATTTTTCTCTTCCTAGGGTTAACTTTAAACCCCCTCTTCTTAAGCTCTTCAACAATAACAGGTTCATAAGCACTCTTGTAAAGACTCCTATCCAACTTTGCAATACTATCCACTTCTACAATCGGATATACTGCATATGGCCCATGCCTCATCCAATTCAATACGCCCACTATATTCTTCATACTCTCCAGGTAATCACGTCCTTCTAAGAAAACGTCTTCAGTTAAGTCTTCGCATTTCCCGGAGTATCCGAGGAGGCTCGCAGGCACATCCAGCCTGTAGACCACGGACATATTGGGAGGCTTCCAGTAGGTTAGTGCTATCGGCGTGCTTGAAAAATACTCGTCTAGGCTCTTTAAGACACCTGATAAATCCTCGTCTTTTCCAATGTGTCTCCTAAAACTAGTATCACGCCAGCCGTTTGCTTTAGATTCCCCTGTCAGGAAAATGGTCTGAGGTGCTAGTAGTAGGGGTGTTGTGAAACCCGGTTCTAATGTTAACTCGCTATAAAGACCCTCGTCTGAAAAATCCTGCTCTAATTCTCTTAAACAAAGGGATCTTAAAGATTCGTCTAAGCATTCTAAGCCTTTACTCGTAATGTCCTTAAGCAGTTTTTTCAAGCTCCTCCTACGAGCTATTCCATTGCTCATCCCTTTGCATAGCTCTGTTAAAACACTGGTAACAACTTTTGCCCGCAGGTAGTTTATATCGCTATCTTTTGAAACACCGATTATTTTAACACCTTTTTCTGCAAGTTTTAGAATGTTTGAAAGTTCTCTAACGTAATCCTCAAAAACCGAAGAAATCTTCTTTAAACGATCCTTATGGTGGAGGAATGTGAGGTAGAGACTGCCGTCGAATATTCCAAAGGCTTCAATATGTTCTTCAAGGGCTTTCTCAAGGGCCCTTCTTAAAACCCTTAATTCAAGGGTCTTCATGAATAGTGTTCTACCCTCCAGCCTATAGCCCGCTTTAGTGTCGACTTCAAAAACGCTTGTAATCCTATTATCGTTCAATGAGTAGATATGGGCGATTGCCCTTGCAACAATAACTACCAAACCCCCTGAAAAGCTTGATTCCCCAAAGCTTCCATCGCATGCAACGATTGCACCTTGCGGCTTAATTGTTTCTCCAAAAGCATTCCACTTGGATAAATAGGCGTTTGTAAAGATGGAATTGTTAAAATCTACAGGGTTGAGTCTGCTTAATGTCTCACGTATCCT
This sequence comes from Candidatus Brockarchaeota archaeon, assembly GCA_017601245.1. GTDB lineage: Archaea > Thermoproteota > EX4484-205 > EX4484-205 > JAAOZP01 > JAAOZP01. Next base: position 26,491 of record JAFNJB010000051.1, on the reverse strand, counting down.
TTCTAGGAATATTTGAAAGAACTGTTCCTCTGACATTCAGAGTAAAAACATAGCTCTCAAATTTAACGTTTTTCCAAGTTTTAATATGGAAAACTCGGAGAAAAGATTCTCTGTCCCTAATCTAGCCTATGAGATTATCCCCTAGCTAATTATGGAGAAAAAAATATAAAGTACTCAGATTTTTAACCCATTGCTATGACAAAACACAATGTGCAAAATAAAATAGTTGAGGAGGGAGCAAATAATGAAGATGGAGAAAGATATTGATGTTGTGTCTGCCGGCCATCTCTGCCTTGATATAATACCGGCCTTTTTGATCGAAGGGGAGGTGAAGAACATCACCGACGTTCTAATCCCCGGAAAAATGATTAACATGGGTAAATGCGTCATCGCAGCTGGTGGTCCAGTTACTAATGCTGGTGTTTCTATTCGCAGACTCGGCGTAAAAACAGAATTAATCGGAAAAGTGGGGAACGACGAGTTCGGTAGACTGGTTCTAGACTGGTATGAAAAGAACGAAGGGCGTTTCAAGGGAATTAAAATGGTAGATGGCGAATCAACCTCATATACTATTGCGATTTGTATTCCGGGAATAGACCGTTTCTACCTTCATCACTGTGGTGCAAACGATACTTTTGGCTATGATGATATGGATTTCGACCTCGTGGGGCGTGCAAAACTTCTACTCTTCGGCTATCCTCCATGGATGCGAAAACTCTATGAAAATCAAGGGGAAGAGTTGAAGAAAATACTCAAGAAAGCTAAGGAATTAGATACTACAACCATGCTTGATCTCTCGCTTCCAGATGAGAATAGCCCCGCGGGTCAAGCTGACTGGATAGCAATACTTAAAAACTGGGTTCCTTTGACGGATATTATGGCGCCGAGTGTAGAGGAGATATTTTACTTCCTCCATAAAGATGAATTCCTCAAGAAGAAAGCGAGACTTAAACCAAAAGAAAGCGTTCTCGACCATATAACTGTTAAAGAAGTCTCCACCATGGGTGAAGAATTGATAGAAATGGGAGCTGGGGTAGTTCTAATAAAATGCGGATATAGGGGTCTTTACATAAGGACTGCTGATAAGGATCGCCTTGAAAAATTCGGAGCAGCAAAATGTGCAAACTTGGATAACTGGGCTAACCGTGAACTCTGGTTCCCCGTCTACCAAGAGGAGAAATTCGTCGGCGCACTTGGCTCTGGCGATTCCGCAATCGCGGGTTTTGTTGCAGCATTCATCAGAAAATACTCAATTGAATCCTGCTTAAGGTATGGAAATGCGGCTGGAAGCATGAATGTCACTGTTCCCGATGGGCTCTCATGGAATAAGGGGTTTGACGACTTGACGAGAAGGATTAAATCAGGGTGGAAGACTAAAGACATGGTTATCAATGAAGAGGGCTGGAGAAAAGAGGGTGAATTCTGGGTTGGACCGAATAACCGCGGTAAATGGGAGTGGGAGTTGCAACCACAGGAGGTAATCACCACGAGGTGAGATAAAATGGCAAAAACAGGTAGGAAGAAAGACACTAAGAAGAGAGATGCCTTCGTTGAGAGAAAGCTAAAGAGCATGAGCCTGGAGGAGAAAGTGGGGCAATGCCTAACCTTCACATGGCGTGGTAATATAGTTACGCCTAGCACTTATGAAATGATTACAAAACTACACGCAGGAGGCCTATGCCTAGAACCCTACACTCTTGAAACCTGTAAGAATCTCTACTGGGGACGTTCTCAAATAGACCCGAACTTTAAACCGCCGAAGGGTTACTTTAAGATAGCAGAAACATATTTCAATCCTACTACTCCCGGCTACAGCATAACTCCAGAAGAATATACTGAGGCTCTGAATAAAGTACAGAAAATTGCTATGAGCAGGCCTTCCGGGATTCCTCTACACCTAACCATCGATTTTGAAGGCGATTTCAAAAACGACTATACCTCTGGAGGAATAAGGCAGTTCCCACCTCCTATGGGTCTAGCAGCCATTGGCGACGTACGTCTAACCTACCAGGTTGGTCTAACAATCGGAAAACAATTAAGCGCAATGGGTATTACTCAAATATATTCACCGGTCTGCGACGTTAATACGAATCCTAGGAATCCAGAGATTGGAGTAAGGTCTTTTAGCGACGATCCTAAGGTTTGTGCAAAGTTTGCAGTCGCCTTGACCAAGGGCCTTCAAGATGGGGGACTAGTGGCGACAGCAAAGCATTTCCCCGGTAGAGGAGACTCTGGAATTGATGCACACGATGAATTGGATGTAATAAGGGCGGACAAAAAGAGAATGCATGAAGTCGAGCTTTACCCCTTCAAAGCAGTAATAGACGCGGGGATAAAGGCAATTATGACGGCACATACCGTCTACCCGGCTTATGATGAGAGCATGCCTGCAACACTGTCACCACGTATTCTAATCGACCTTTTGAGAAACGAGTTAGGGTTCGACGGTGTAATAGTCTCCGACGCTATCGGTATGGCCGCTATACTTAGAAGGTGGCCTGTTCCGGAAGCATGCGTATTAGCACTGAAGGCTGGAGTTGACACTATCCTCCTTAAGGCAGATGATGAATCAAGGTCACAGGCCTTCTTCAGGATAAAAGAGGCTGTTGAAACCGGCGAGTTGCCTAAGGAAAGACTTGACGATGCTGTTAGACACCTATTGGCAATGAAATACGACCAGGGTTTGTTTGAAAAAGCGGGGAAGATGGATCCAAATAAAACACGTGCTATAGTAAGAAGCAAAAAAGTCATAGATCTGTCTTTAAATGTTGCGAGGAAGGCATTAATGATACTGCGTGATGATAAGAAAATACTACCGCTGAAAAAAGATCAGAAAATATTAGTGATAGAACAGCGTATTCCATACGCGTTTCTAGGGAAAGATTCTTACAGTCACACTCACATGTTCTGCGAGGCGATGGCGAACCATTCGTATAATCTGATTTTAACTGATACGGCATTCCATGCGACTGATGAAGAAGTGGCAGAATGCCTCGAACTCGCTAAACAAGCAGACTTAGTTGTTATGACCAATTATTACGCGCGAATCGTTAAGGAAGGAACCAATTGGCATCTGGTTAAGAAACTCAAAGAAGCTGGACATACCGTCGTTGTTGTAACAAACTATCCCTACATAGAGGGGGTTACAAAGGAGGCAGATGCTGTAGTGTGTAATTTCAGCGCATCACCAGATTCTATAAGGGCCGCAGCCGATCTACTTTTCGGAAAGATAAAGCCTTCACCCACGACTAAGCTACCTGTAAGTAACGCTCCATAAGGCGAGTACAAAAAGCTGTAACGTGATATTCAAGCACAAATTTCTTTTTTAAAGTTTTATGGAGTTATTTCTATCTTTCTTGCCTCAGAATATTTTACAACCTAAACCTAATAATGAGAATATTGTGGGAAGAAAAATTTATTGGAAGGTGAGAACAACCGTTTGGGCGTGAGCAGTAATTATGGATTTGAAAATACCTGAACTGTTTAAAATTTCCGGGGAGAAAATAACTGAAATCTATGTCAAGAATAAGATGGGAATCCACTTTCAAGGAATGTCTAAAACAATGCAATTCCCCCAGACCATTTTCATCCAAGGCGCTCCAACATGCTCTGTAGGCATTTCCCCCGACGGATTATACAATAGGCTTAACGATGCCGGGAGACTAGTCTTTTTGAATCAAAAAGCAATTCAATTCGCTTCCGCACCCTTCGTCCGTATCCCTAATCCCAAGATTTCAGCTAAGCCCGGTGTATTAGAAGGAGGAGAATACTTCATGCTTACTACGAAAGACCCTAGTATTATAGAGAGCCCTGACGATATACCTGTTTCCGAGAATTACTATCACCCGCCCGTGTCTGTGAAACAGACTTCAATCCTCATTGCCCCGCCTCTTGCAGAAATAACGTATGATTTGAAGAAGATTACGGTAACAAGGAGATTGATTTCTCCTCTTCTATCCGGAAACATTCAAACTTTTATGCCGATCGGTGTAGAGGAGTATGAGGTGACTAACAATACTAACCAGGTTCAAAAAATTACTTTGGTAGTACCTAGACCGTCTCTCGTCAATCTTCAACAAAAGAAGTATCGGCCAATCGACCAAGACAGCGTATACATATGTTCAACTCCATTAAAGGGGCATATCCATGAGGAATTTCGCTACGCCGGCATAAGAGGGGTTGTAATGGGTAGTTCTGAGAGTAGAGAGAGGATGGTCATAGCTGTACCTGAAATGGAGAATGTTATGATCGATACGCAACCATACTTCAGACTAAATAGTTTGAAACAGGATCTAGTATTGAATAATGACGGGAGCTTTTATGAAAAACACAGGCCCCAGGCCAATAACGATTATGGCGCCGCTATTAGCGTTACCTTCGATTTGAAACCCAAGGCTAAAATCAAAATACCGTTTGCTATAGTTTTCGACTTTCCTGAACAATGGTACTGTGACGGCGCGAGGTTTGAACGTAAATATGTCAAGTATTTTAAGGATGAGGAAAACCGAGCTAAAGAGATGGCAAAAATTGCTTTAGATAATTATCTCCAGTGGTTAAGTAGGACTATTGCCATTCAGAACAAGATATTTAGATTCATAAGAAAAAGCCCATCGTATAAGGATGATTTTGAAGGCGCAATGCGACTAACAAGGCTGATATTTAACGAATTTCACTTCCTCTTGTCGAATGCCGCTGCCTGGATTGAAGATGAAAACGGTAAGGATGTAGCGAGGTTTCTAGAATGCTTCGATTACCCATACATCGATTCCTCAGATGTTGACTGGTATTCAATGATACTCATAATGATGTTTCCAGATGTAGAAATGGAGATTTGCCAGCGTTTAATCGACTCGATTATGCAAGAAGATCCCAGAGAGCGATACTATCATTTCCATGCGCACTTCATCGAAATGAGAAAGCATTTTGAAGATCATCCTGAGGAATACAAGGGCAAATCTTTGACACATATAAGAGCTGCTTCTAAAGTCAAGGGGAGCGTGTTTCACGATTTAGGGACTATGACAAAGGGACATGCTTTACGCAACGTATGTGAATACGCATGGTATAACCCGAATTACTGGACAGATCTTTTCCCGAAACTGGCTTTAAGGGTTCTTCGCAATGTTAAATTCACGGGCGATATCGACTTTCTAAGAAGAAATTGGCAAACGCTCAAGTTTGGGTTCGAGTTTTTGAGAAAACTAGATTTGGATGGAGACGGTTTTCCAGAGGGTAATCCAAATGAAGTCAAAAATACTTTCGACAACATAAACCTATTCGGCATAGACTCGTACAGTGCAAATGTTTTCCTCGCCTCCTGTAAAGCCATGATTAAAATGGCTGAAATGATGAAAGATGAAACTGCAAAGAAGGAGTATGAAGAGATATTCCAGAAATGTTTTACTATTTATGAGAAGCTTTGGAGAGATACTAAGAATAAACGTGGAATTAGACTACAATATTACGTTACATGCTACGATCCGAAGACGGGTAAGGTAAATACGGATGTTTGGACTAATCAACTCGATGGCCTATGGTTCTGGATAGCAATGGGTGAAGAACCTTTCATTCCTAAAGACAGGGTAATAAAAATCCTTAGGACAATTTATAGAAACAATAGGACTCCCATGGGATGGGCTACTGCTCGTACTCAAAACGGCGGACCGGTAGAATCAGACCAGGGAAAAGACGTGTATATCGCATCTAACTACGTTTTCGCCCAGCTCCTAGACTACTACGGTCTGATCAGGGAGAGTAAAGAAGTGTACAAAGTGATGGATAGAGTCATATTCCAACATGGTAATTCCCTAATAACTCCAGATAGTGTCAGGCCAACGCTGGAGAAGGAAAAGGGAGAAACCAAAAAGGGTCCTCATTATATTGTAGCCGGTTACACTAGGCCGGGTGCAATATACACGCACTTAGTATTACAGTTTGTTAAAGAGAAGCAGATGGAAAGCAAAACTACAGTAGTAGGCTCTGAGCAATTAATCCCATTCATAAGCACTCTATTCCGCGAACCCTGATTAAACCTAATTATTTAGTATAAGTAAGCCAGGAAAAGCTTATTTATTAGAATACTTGTTTCTTCACGAAATGTCAGCAATAGTGAATAAGGAACAGCTTATCGATGTTTTAAAAGATGTTTCGAAAATAGTAGAGCTTAAGAGCGATACCGGTTCCGTAATAATATCGGAATACGGTGCGAGGATCCTGGGGGTCTTCATAGGTAAATTGCAAAATCCATTCTGGATTGCTAATAATCCGCGAGAAGCAATTGTTAACAGGGACTGGAGGATAGGTGGGAATAGGCTCTGGATTTCGCCTGAGAGAAATTTCTTCTATAAAAAGCCAGATAGCTTTGAAGATTGGTTCTGCCCCGTCCAACTAGATCCTGGAGACTGGAAGATAACTCATTCGGATGCTAAAAGCGTAATTCTAGAAGAAGACGTGGAGCTGGAAGACTTCAAGAATAAAACTAAAATTGGTTTCTCTCTATCGAGGCGAGTTTCATTACAGGAAACGAGTGTTAAGGGTCTAAGTTGCATTAGGCTTAGAGTCAGAGACGCGTTAATAGCTAGAAACGGGGTTAAGGAGGGTGTAAACCTTTGGTCCATTACCCAAGTACGTCCAGGTAAGGCTGGCACTGTCATAGTTCCAGTAAATCCCAGGGCAAAGCCGGTGCACTATTTCGGAGCGATACCGAAGAATAGGCTCAAGGTTTCGAGAGACCACGTATCATTCAAAATAGACGGCATGGCTGTTTACAAGCTTGGGGTTATGCCTGAAGACATGCTCAACCCCGGTTGCTCAAGCATAATGTACTATGCTGAATACGGTAAAAACGAGGTCTTCCTGATTTCAATGAGGACTCTTATGGCTCCTGAGAGCCAGGATGAATGTCTAGACGTTGCGAAAGCGGATCCGCAGGGTCCAAAGGGATGCGTACAATCTTACAATTCAGGCCCTGATCTCTGCTTCGGAGAATTGGAATTACACTTCAAACCTGCTGTTAAAGTTAAGAATAACTGGATATCATACGCTGACTACGACATAGAGGTCTTAGCCGGGAATCGCGGAGGAGTTTTGAAGATCTTGAGAAAATATATTCCAAAGCCATTCCTGTTTAAAGGTTAAATCATAGACTTTTGTTCATCTTGATTACATTCTAAGTCTTTAGAAAAGACTATAAGTTGGCTTAGATATTTGGAGAAAGATGGTTAAGAGGCTTACCGTACTAGATACCGAGAAGTGTGTAGGATGCCAGCTATGCATGTTCGCATGTTCAAGAAGGTTTGGCGAGGGAGGGTTTGCAAAATCAGCAATACACGTTAAATCCATTGGAGGAGTTGAAAGAGGGTTTGCAGTAGTAGTGTGCAGAGCCTGCCCCTCCCCTCCATGTATGAAAGTCTGCATAACAGATGCTCTGACATTAAGAAAGGGAGGAGGTGTAATACTCAATAGTTCTAAATGCATAGGTTGTGGCAGATGTGTTGAAGCCTGCCCCTTCGGTGCAATCTTCTGGGATGATGAAGCAAATAAGCCAAATATATGCGTCCACTGCGGATACTGCGTAAATTATTGCCATTATGGCGTAATAAAGTTAAAGGAGTGATGAGCATTGAGGCTTGACAGAGTGCTTTACGTAGATCTTTCGCGAAGAAGTTTCCATGTTGAGAATAGACCTGACTTATTTGAAGAGTATTTAGGTGGTGTAGGTGTTGCAATAAGGCTTCTTGCCGAGGAATGCCCACCCAATACTGATCCGCTTGGGCCTGATAACCCTATAATATTTTCAGTCGGGCCCCTAACCGGTTTATTCCCAATGGCTTCTAAAACGATTGCAATGTTCAAGTCACCGCTTACTGGAAACTTGGGTGAAAGCCATGCGGGGGGCAGGACTGCTAGTGCCATCCGCATGGCGGGCTATGGTGCAATCGTAATAAGAGGCTCTAGTGAGACTCCAGTATACTTGGCAATCCATGGGGATAAAGTGTACTTCAGAGACGCCTCTGGACTATGGGGTGTTGAGAACAGCTACACGGTTGGCAGAGTGATAAGAGAGCTTGAAAAGGGAGCCGGCTTTAGGACTATAATGAGAATCGGTAGCGCTGGTGAGAAAATGGTTTCATACGCAAGCGTTGTTGTAGAAACATACCGTCACTTTGGTAGATTAGGACTTGGAGCGGTCTTCGGAAGTAAAAAGCTTAAGGCCATTGTAATATCTGGAAAATACTCGATTAAAATAAGGGATGTGGGTTATTACAGGAATGTGTATGATGAGATATTCAATCTGGCTGTTAAGTCTCTATTGATGAAGAAGTATCATGATATTGGGACTTCCTCTAACGTCCTACCGCTCAATGAACTTAAAGCGTTACCATCCTTCAATTTGAAAGAAACTAGTCTTGAAAACGCTGAGAATATCTCTGGTGAAAACCTGGCTCAGAAATATTTAGGTAGGAGAATCGCCTGTTCTCACTGTCCTGTTGCATGCATACATTTAGCTACTTTAAGGGAACCATATGAAGACGAGCCATACTTCTACAAGACTACTATGATCCCATACGATTACGAACCGTTGTACGCTCTTGGATCTATGCTTGGTGTCACCGACCCGGTCGAATGGCTTAAGCTAATGGATGAAGTAGAAATTCAAGGATTAGACGCCATAAGTACAGGCGTTACTCTTGCTTGGGCTACTGAAGCATATGAGAGGGGGATCATAACAAGTAATGAAACGCTGGGCATAGAGCTAAAGTGGGGAGATTCAAATTCATACAGGGAGGCTATTAGAAAAATAGTTCACCAACCCAACGAGTTCTACTCGGCTTTAGCCAGAGGAGTTGAATACGCTGCTTCAAAATATGGTGGTTTAGATTTCGCGTTGTCTTTTGGAGGAAACGAGATGCCCGGTTATCACACTGGTCCGGCTGCCTACCTAACGTTCTCAACGGGCTCTAGACATAGTCACCTCGATAGTGCGGGATACAGCATCGATGAAGAGGATGCTAAAACTGGCGTAAATAGAACGCCTAAGGAAATAGCTGAAATCCTTTTCAGAGAGGAATCTTGGCGTCAAATATTGTCAAGCCTAGTTTTATGTTTCTTCGCGAGGGGGATCTACACGCCTGAGATAGTTGTAAAAACTCTGAGAGTCATAGGCTTAGATACTACAGAAGAGTCTTTAAGAAAAACAGGAGTAGAAATCCTCAAGAACAAGTATCTATTTAAGATAAGAGAGGGTTTTAAACCTGACTTACTTAGAATTCCAAGAAGAATACTGGAGAAAGAGTCTCCATTAGGAATATTAAATGAAAGCTTTATTAGAGAAGGAATAATGGAATTCTTCAAAATGTTACAATAGTCCTTTGAATATAGCGAATATCTAAATTTTCCATTTCTAAACTTAAATTTCTTTTCTTAGCATTTGCTTAAAGGCTCTTCAGAAGAAGGTTTAAAAGAAATATTGACGTTGATGCTAAAGGTTGAACGAGGATAAGAAATTAGAAGAAATATATGAGGTTATGCCTTGGCCTGAGGACCCTTGGAGTGAAGAAGGGAGGTCGAGGTATGAAGAAGCATTGGAGAGGTTTAAGAGACTTATTGCCCAAGAGTGGATACGCTCTTTAATATCGAACAGGGATTGTATAAGTTTGGTAGATGTATGCGGAGGAACCGGTATAGGTGGAATAGCTCTGGCAAAGGCCTTTGCGGAATCTGGAAAACGCATCGACTTGACTATAACAGATCTTAGGAAATCTGCTTTAAAGAAAGCTATTAAATTCGGTAAAGAAGTTGGAGTAGATGTCAAAGTTGAACAGTTAGATGCCCTCAAAATCCATGAAACAGGTAAGAAGTATGACATAGGGCTTTTATACGGTAATTCTACCCCTCATTTCAATCCTTGGAGGCTAGTTAGACTCTTGGCGTCGGTATCGAGTTCAATTAGTGAAAACGGTGTTTTCATAATCGATGAAATCGATAAGATTTACATGTTTCTAATAAAAGGGTATGAGCTCCTACTCCCCGAGGCCTCTAAGGAAAGGGTTGTAATAAGTATGCATAGCGATTACGATCCTATAACCGGCGAGATTAAGAGGCTGGAGTTCGATCTCGTGAAAAAGAGTAGAGCGGAATTACCATTGTACTTCTGGGGGTTGGCTGAAGTAATGGCTATTACCTGGCTGTTTTTTGAAGACATTGATTTTCTAAGGGACGAGGATAGTAAGAGGGGGCAATGCAGAGGTTTAATAGTGGCTAGTAAGCCGAGGAGAAAAATTACTCCAAGCGATCTTATCCGCAATCCGAAAATCCTAATAGAAAGTTACTAATCCATTGGTTCACTCATTGAAATCTAAAACCTCATATTCTATCCTATTATCCTCGGCCCAACATACGAGCAAGCTGTTATTTCTCAAGGGGATCCAATTCCCTTTTTCAACTTTTTCTGAAGCCACTATTAAATTTCTACCATCCGTCTTAAAACACATTTCGAAAAGTGGAGAATCCCCGTAGCATATGGATTTACCCGGATCAATCAAATATCTTGTAAAGGCGTATAGCCTATCACCGTCTGAAAATACTGTATTTAAACTGGTAAACGGGACTTCGAACTTACTTGGTTTTTCCTCTTCGAATATCTCCTTTAAAGTTTTCTCCACTTTTCTAAAAGCAACGATAACATCATTTTCCCTATCGATTAACTCAAGTAGGAGGTAGAAGTATACTTCACTATCATTATTGCTCCTTATGAACTCTCTGTAGGAGCTGAGTCTCTTAATTGCTTCATCGGGTATGTTTATCGAGCCATTGTGTGCAAGGAGATACTTGGAATGGTTGAAGGGTTGGGAATTTTCCGGAGAGATCAATTTCTCACGCGGTAACCCCCTTGGATTACTGGCTTTCCTAACATGGGCAATTATTATCCTTCCTCTAGTAGATTTGACGACTTCTCTAAACTTATCCTCTTCTTCATATACGGCTTTCTCAGACTTGAATACAATGGGAACATGTCCAACGTAGAAGCCTATTCCCCAACCGTCTGACTGCCTGCCTTTAACTGCCTGCTTGAAAAGAGAACATTCGGCTTCTAACAAATAATGTTCAACACTGCATGTCTCAACGGACATTGCTCCTAAGAGTCTACACATGACTTTTACTTCTGTGGAATATTATTTATGCGTTTTCAAAAAAGCTTAAGACAATAAATTTATATGACGTTTTCAAGATTCAGAATCACTGTGATAGAACCAGTAGCAATATTAGGGTTAATAGTAGGGATAGGAGTAGGATACATTATAGCAAAAGCATTGAAGGTTGCCGTAGTAATTGGGTTGATAATTCTAATCTTAATGCTCTTAGGTATTAGTGTTGTTTCAAGAAGCGAGATTGAAAAATTTTTAGGAGTATTATTACCAGTAATTAAGTGGGTTAAAACACTGATAGAATCTTCGCAATTTTTTGCAATAGGACTATTAATAGGATTTGCCGTAGGTCTATTAAAGTAGAATGTTAAGATTTTTAAAATCACCGATTCGTATAAATCGACTAAGTCGATTCGTTTTTAACCTCTTTTTTAATCGGCCTCAACCTAGTCTCTCTCAAGATTAGAAGTGTTTCAAGCCAAAGTATTGTTAAAGACGAGAAGCTTACCATTAGGGCAAAAAGATTGTGAAGACTTAATGTTTGAGGATAAACCAGAAGGTATGTGAAAACCATGCTTGTTATGAAACAGGCATAGAGGAGGAACCGGGGTAATCGGAATCCGCCTATCTTTATGTACAGCTTCAACAATCCGACGTTAACCTCTTTAGCAATGCGATAGTCTCCCTTATCATCTTTTGTGAGAAGGCCGAGTTCTCTCAGCTTCTCCAAGTGATAGGAGGCTATGCTTGGACTCTTAAAGCCTAAAGCCCTCTGGATCTCTCTGACCCCATAGCTTTCATTAGTACCGGATTTTATTAAATGAAGATAAACTTGAAGAGTCTTACCTCGCAGTTTATATTCTAGCTCTTCTTCAGAGTCCAATCGCAATAATCACATCGCGTAAGAGAATTATTAAAGCATTATCTGAATTCATATAATGCAGAGATACTTATTGTCACACTGACTTCTTCAGGTGGGATTATCAATGTTGAAACGGCCCCCTCTGATAGGTTTGTAATTCGAGTTGATTCAAAAGTTCGACTCGAGATACTTATTGAAATCAACCTTACTATAGCCACTCCCGCAGCATCAGCTAAAAGCTTAGCCTTTGATTCAGCATCCTCTACCGCGTTTCTCAATGCTTCCTTCTCCAATCGTTTCATGGTTTCATCCGATACTGTAAATTGAATATGAGAAACCTGATTCACACCGGCAGTTATTGCTCCATCAATAACTTCCCCTATCCTGTTCAAATCTGTAATTACAACCGTAATTGTGTTTTGACAAGTATACCCTGTAATTCTTGGCGTATTCCTATCAGAATAATCCCATATTGGAGTTAAGCTGTATGCAGATGTTTCTATCTGTTTCTCAGCTATACCCATGGCTTTAAGAGCCCCTATAACAATACTCATCTTCTCAGCGTTTTCATAAACTGCGTTCTTCGCATTATCTGCTCGTGTAATAACGCTAAGGCTTACTAATGCCCTATCTGGCTTCGCCTTAGCCATGCCAATTCCAGATACGCTGATTGTTTGCTTTCCCTGGTCATCAATGGTAGCGAGTTCTCCAGCGTACGGACTAATCGTAAATTTTGGCATTGAAGTGTCTTCCGATTTATAATAGGGGGTACTGCGACTCAGCATAGAAGTAGAGAAGAATCCTATGAAGATGGTTAAATTAACGCCTATTATCATAACTGCGATTATGCCCAGTATGAGGACCGGTTTGTTTAAAGTCTCCATGTTATAATTAAGATGTGAAGCCTTGTTTTTAACCGTATTGTACGAACGGATTGTTCGAAAATATGGACACTCCTAATCTAATCTACTACTTCAAGCTATCGGAAACGCTTTCTTTCAAAGACATTACTCTGCTTCCATATTCTTCAGTAGTTTCTTTAATGACTAAGTAATGTAAATCCCTCTCCGGATCCTTAACAGGTATTATCTTAACCCCGCTAATCATACTTACCCTCTTTAGCCTTTCTGGATATTCGCCTCCGCGAAGGTAGAATATTTTTATAGTGTGACCGCTTTTAACAATGCTGCTTAAGATTGGAAGGGCTTCCTCGATATTCTGCCATCCGCAGTCGGTTATGATGTTTATGAGCACCCTGTTTTCAATTCCACTAATGACTTCAATAATCTTATTCAGGGGAATTATAGTCATTTTCCCGAAGTATAATGCTAGTGCTATTTCCTTCTCGAGCGTAGAATCATGCCAATCTGCATAGTAGTATTCTGTTGAGAAAGTTATAGTCGCTGTGCTTCCTCCAATTCTTTCAACGGAGAGAAGGTTTATGAATGCTGAGGTTGCAGCATCATCAAAAATATATTGCATACTCTTACTAGCATCCAATACTATTAGGCTAGATGGTACTCGAGCTATGATCATGCTCGACCCCTTACCCATAATCTTACTTTCCCATTTAACTGTGTTTATCTCTACCCTTAACCTGCCTTCGTCAAGACTGGATTCTATGTCTAAGTCTTCTACTTCGTCTTCAATATTCCAGTCAGTCGGGTAAGTTGTTATTGATAGACTGGGCTCGGGAATTCTTCCTTCTTCCAGATAGAGCATTATTGTTCTCTTTGCTCTAGCCCTATACCAGAAGACTCTCCAAAGAGTGTCTTCGATCATCTTCTCTGATAATTCTCCAAATGGTTTGCTGAGGCTTGTCGGCAATTCCGGTTCTTCGCCTATCTTAAGGTCTACTTGGGAAACTGCCTTACCCCGCGGGCTCTTGTCTTTTTTAAGCTTGCTTTCAACTTTACTTTTCCTAACCATTTTTTTAATTCTCAGTCTTATTTCATCCATTTCCGAACCCCTTAACCTCGGCTTAATCCAGTATTCGTAGAACTTCTTAGCTTCCTCCGCATTCTTTATCCCGCCGAGGACTTGAGATATTCTCTCAATACTGTCTTTACTCAAATCTTCCCTTAATGGGATTGTTCCTCTTACGCCGAATATCCTCTTGGGTATCTTGACCCTAACCTTATTCTTCGCCAGTATTAATGCTAAAAGCCTTATTTTACTAAACCAATTCCTCTCAGACTTCATAACCATGCTTAGCTGTCTAGCAACATTCTCTACTTCAAAATTCCCTTCCTTATGCTCAATTCCCAGTAAATGCCTGTATGATTCTTGGATGTACCGATTTATTCCAAATCGGCTCTTAACGAAGTAATTAACATGATATGGTATTTCTCCAAATCTATTAAGAAGGTAAAAACAATCTACACTCAAGTCTGAAAAAAGTAAAAAAGAAAAGTAGGCAATATCCCAGTTCCTACAAGAATCGTATGCTTCTTTAATAAGTTCGTAGGCTGTTCTTACGTCGTAGGGGCAATAATGAAGATGAGCGACTTCATGTCTCATAACGGACCTTAAATATTCCTCCTTGTCTACTCCATTAGGTATGGATTCTGGAGATATGTAAATCTTTGAACCCGTAATGAAGAAGGGGCTTTCTTTATTGTCATGTGTTATTTGAAGCTCGCAGGGTGGAAAGTATAATTCGCTTCTTACTTCTGCGAAGATTCTCCTTATAGTCTCCTCGTTCATTCTCATTCTAAGCCCAATTCGGCCTTTAGAGTTTCTTCTCGGCTTATCTTACCCTCTTTTATCCATTTCTCCTCTAGGAGGAAAAGCTCTTCTGCAAAGACATTGTCTTCAGCAGCTATTTCCTTAGCCGTCCTGTATAGGCTCGGGTTGAAGCCGGAGTATAGCTCATTGAGGATAAACCACTGCTTTCTAGACTCTCTTTCAAACATCCTCTCTTTCTCCATTTCTATAAGTTCATCTATTTCTTTCAATGGCTTTTCCGGATTTAGCAAACCAGTCCTATGTACTAATACCCACTTTGCCATTTCCAATATGTCTTTTTCATCAACGTTTCCATCCAACCACTTCTTGGCCTTCGCTAATTGAAGTAGGACGATTGTTGCTCTCTCACTCGGAGGTTCCCTAACCCTGCTGCATATAAATCTAGTGAAATGGCAACCTTCGCATAAAACTGGTAAAGGCATATTACTGTGTTCCTTACCCTTGACACATATTTGAAAATCTCTAATCAAGACGTTTATAAACCCAGTTATTTCCGGGTCTAATTCAGTCTCCTCAACCTCTCTCCTTATTTGAGAAAGCTCTTCGAAACTCATTACTTGAGGCATCGACCTAACTAAATCATATCCGTTTTTTTCATTAAATTCTTGTAATGCAAACTTCTGGCTTATAGAAAGGGAATTAAGGTATACAGCTATGTCAAACCTATCGTAAAAAGGTGGGGGTTGCATGAATGTCGTAGAGTCATTGGGATTCTCATTAGCTATTAGAGTATAATCTTCAACAGTATATTTCTGTCCATACGCCCAAACTTCTCCAAACTGCATGAGGTGATGAATATTTGCGGTAGTATAGGGATTAAGTCTATTTACCTCGTCTATGCCCTTACCTCGCGCTTCAACAAACTTTGCCCAGAGCACCTTCTCAATACCCTTTCTTTCAAGTGACGGTATGTGAAGCCTTCCCACAACCTCTCCCCTCTTAACTTCAGATGCTCCCGAAATGACTACAAAATCGTCTCCGAACAGACCCTTGAGAATTAGAAGCATGAGCGTTGATTTGCCAGTGCCTCTTGGAGCCCTTATTAATATTGTAGACCTTTTATGGAGAAGGTTAAGGATCAGAATAGACTTGATGTTCTCATTCCCAATAAATCTCCTCTCTAATTCCTCTTTGAATCTGTTTACTAGAGGTCTTAGACTACTCATGTTAACCACCCTAAAACAGCTATTATTAAAACCGCTGAGAGCAGCAAAATCATTATTCTTTCTCTTTTAACCAGTCTCTTTATCTTGCTCTCCATCCAGTTGAGTCTATTCACGATTTCAAATGCCGTGCTCCTATCGAGATATACGTAATCCCCAGACAAGTTAGTGGAATAAGCAAATTCTAGAAAACCGGTGTAATTCGCTTCGCTCGAATTTACGGGAACGTCCCAAAACGCTTTACCCTCCTTCCTATCGATCCTGATACCTTCAGATTTTTTCTCAAGAAACCTTCTAAAGGTATTAACGCTATCCGACATGGAGTAATTTACAGAAAGATTCTTTTTAAGCATTTATAGACAGGATTTTTAGAAAGCTATCCACTAATGATTATCTTAAGTTGACGTTGCGATGTTTAATATTTCGATTTGAGTAAAAATGTCTCATTACGCCAGTGTTGAGATCTGCCGGATTAGCAGAGTTAGATAAATCGTTTGTGTGTTTTTGAAGAGGGATACGTTAAATACCGATAAAATCCAACCACGCTTTCTCATGTTCACACTCTGGGTTCCATACACATTTCATTTGAGGTGCTCTCCTAAAGGGACACCGTATTGCATTTTTCACAATGCCTTTTATATTGCCTTCTTTTGATGTAGATAAAGCATTCAAAATATTCGTTGCGATAATGTAGTCTGCAAAGAAAGATGAGAAAAGCATTGCTTCTTCCTTTTTACATGAAGATCCGTTTGAATGAATATAGTAAATTGGAATCTGATCAGATGATGGACTACTGCTAAATATTGTTTGTGAAAAAGAATCGCTGAAAAACTGAAGCTCAGAAGGCGTCTTGACGCTATCCAGTTTCTGTCTCACATAGTTTAATCTGTTAAAAGGCCTTCCCTTTCGACATATTTCTAATCCTTCGTCAATTATCCTAATTAAATTTTCTTTATGCTTAACAAAATTTTCATAATCGAAAATATCGTATTCAAAAATTAGTTCTAAACGATTCCCACCACTTTCCACTTCCCTCTCCACCATAGCTAATACTTTGACTTTCTTCTCCTCACAAGCAATACTCTTAGCTAACGATAAGAGGCCTTGGGCGCCAAGATTAGTCAAGAAACTTGCGTAAAACAATAGATTGAGATACGTATTTGGAAGTATTTCACTTAAAGTTGAAATCAGTCCGATGGATTCTAAGTATAAAGATTTCTCAGAATCTTCCATAAGAATCTTCATAATTCTATTATGAATCTCATCACTTATATTCTTGCTTAAACCTCTGATTTTTCTTATTTCTGGCTTTTCCAATGCTAAAAATTGATTTAATAGGGACATGGATTCTAGTAATACTAATTTATCTCTATCGATTCTGAAGGGAGTGTAAGGAAGAGTTTCTCTCATATTCTCAATCAGTCTTCTAAATTCCGTACCTTCAAGTATAAGATTTCTATCGCTTTCTTCTATGTCAAATTTTACTAATGAACCAATACCTCTACCCATACTCGCTTTAAGTATAGACATTAAAGAGTATATGGTGACTTCAGCATCAACATATTTTTGCATCATCTCTATCCTACTTAGTTGACGCATGTGAACAATGCCGTGTGCTCCGCATGAATTTAAAACCAATAGAATATAGGGGTACCCTGCCAGTGTTACAGTATTTTCGTTAACTGGAATTATTTTAGTTTCCTTCTTTGCTTTTGATAATTCGGCATCCTCAGAAATGTCCAAAATAAAAAGCGGAGGCATTAATATTTTTTCATATTCATTTTCAAAGAATCTTTTGAATATGTTTTCAAGAATATTTAAATCATGTTCTGCAATGTCACCCCCTCCGATAACGTTAACCTCCGGCATTCTATAATCTACAGCAGTTTCCAAGGGGGAGCTCATCGGGGGCTACCTCTGAAATATTTTTTCCCTTCAGAATATTTAAGATTTTAGGTATAAAATGCATTAAAAACAGTGCTTAAAAATCAATGGGTAAATGAGTTTTTAAACCGTTTTTAATAGTAGCTGAATTAGATTGAAATAAACAAAAAAGTTGAATGAAATGTTTTTAATAACCCGCTTTTCGAATAAGGCTATGGATAGAACATCTAGAATCCCTGGGTTTTATAACCTGAGTATAGAGGAAAGGAGGAGTAAAATAGCTGAATTCGCCGGATTAACTCCGGAGGAAGTTGAATTACTTTCTAAGGAGGGTAATTTAAATCTGGAGATCGCTGACAGAATGGTTGAGAACGTTATCGGCACGATGGCCTATCCTTTCTCTGTTGCTCTGAATTTTCTCATAGACGGAAAGGAATACGTTATACCGATGGTTATTGAAGAGACCTCAGTAGTGGCTGCCGCCAGTAATGCTGCTAAAATGACGAGGAGCAAAGGAGGAATCTTCACAGAAGCCACCGACCCGGTGATGATAGGGCAAGTACAACTTACGAAAATTAACGATCCTTTTTCAGCAAGGATGAAAATACTTGAACATAAGGAGGAGATACTAAAACTGGCGAACGATCAGGATCCTGTCCTAGTAAAATTTGGGGGAGGTGCAAAGGACCTTGAAGTCAGAGTATTGGAAAGCCCAATAGGGCCAATGGTCGTAACCCATCTTTTGGTCGACGTCAGGGATGCTATGGGCGCTAACGCTGTTAACACAATGTGTGAAGCCGTTGCTCCTTTCATAGAAAAAATTACCGGAGGCAAAGTATACCTTAGGATAATATCAAACCTTGCAGACAGAAGGCTTGTTAGAGCAAGGACAACAGTGGCCAAGGAGGAATTGGGAGGAGAAGAGGCTGTTGACGCTATAGTAACTGCATGGGCCCTAGCAGCATGCGATCCTTATCGTGCTGCTACACATAATAAGGGTATAATGAACGGGGTTGTAGCAGTGGCTCTTGCTACGGGACAAGACCATAGGGCTATAGAAGCTGGAGCACATGCATACGCTGCTAGAACTGGCAGGTATCTCCCCTTAAGCGTTTGGGAGAAAGACAAGAATGGTGACTTGGTCGGCACTCTGGAGATGCCGATGGCAGTGGGTATAGTAGGTGGCGCTACTAAGACTCATCCCGTTGCTAAAATAGCTATTAAAATACTTGGAGTCAAGACTGCTGTTGAATTAGCTAGGATAATGGGTGCTGTAGGGCTAGCGCAAAACCTCGCTGCACTTAGGGCACTGGCTCTTGAAGGGATTCAGGCAGGCCATATGCGTCTTCACGCAAGGAACATAGCGATAATGGCTGGTGCTACCGGAGACCTTATAGACAAAGTTGCTGAGCAAATGGTTAAAGAGGGTAAGATAAGGTTTGATAGGGCTCAAGAGCTTATTAGAGAATTCACAGAGAAAAAATAATCCATTATTTAAGAGCCTTAAGGGAATCGCGATACTCGTATACTACAGATACTTGTTCATCAACCTCTAGTGCTAATGGAATAAACTTCCTGACAGTGGTAATTGCATCCTTTGCTTCATAACCCTTCTTAACAAGGTATGCAGCTATTATCGTACCAGTCCTACCTATTCCAGCACGGCAATGAACAAGCACCGGCTTATTCGCTTCTACTTTAGATTCTATCCATTCTATCAGTTTCTTCAATTGATTAAGCTCTGGAGCTTGAAAATCCCTAATGGGACTATAAACATATTCAAGACCCTTGTTGTTTAAAACGTTGAGGTAATTGTTAAGGCTTCCCCAATATCTAGCAACTTCATGAGGCTCCGCTAGTATTGCAATAGCTTTCACACCAGCCTTCTTCCATGATTCAACATCCTCTATACTCTTAGCTATTGGAGACGCTGCAATGATATTGTTTAGTATCCATGTAATAGGCATTGTTAACTCGTTTCTCTAAAGGTCTAGGAATTGTTTCTCATATTCCCTTAAGTATTCAACTGATTTTTTAACGTCAACGAAAAGTTTTGACACGTAACTCACATGCTCCTTCTCTATTTTCTCAGATTTCCTATCCTTAGCCAATTCGTAGGCTGGAGCCATTAATTGGACAGCATACCTTAAGCTAGTTTCAACACCTATTTCAGTCAAATAATCTAACGCTTCTTGGCTTATTGGAATCTTCTCCGCCGATGCTCTTATCTCCAGGATCTTCCTGATCTCATCCTTAGTGTATGGCTTAGTGTTTATTATTAAGAGCCTATCGAGAAGGTCGAGTGGCATTCCATGAGGGGCTTTCATATCCGTACCTCTTACGGTAGAGAAGCCTCTATTTGTTGCGAAGATTATTATCGGCGCTAGCTCCTGTTCTAGAGCTCTGTTTAGAAAAGCAAAAGTCTCGACATCAAGCATACTACACTCATCTATGAATACGACCCCAGGTAATAGTTCGCATCTACCCTCCTGCACTAGAGTCTTAATGTACTCGTCTACCTCCCTCCTGGTCTCGGGCTCTATCTCTTTTGATTCTCTTCCTCCAAAGAATATGCTGAATATGTCCCCACCGCGTCTGGCTGCAGCCATGTCTAGAGCATGAAGCGTAACAGGATAAACAAACTCCTTCTCTTTAAGAACTGGGCCGCTTGGAACATCTAGGAGTTGAGCAACAGAAAGGTCAACCTTCTTCTCTTCGGCGCTTTTCTTGCTCTTTCCAAGCTTAACTATTCTCCCACCTTCAGGGTCTATTTGAACGATGTCTCCTGTTTCTATTCCTTGCTGTATTAACTGGATTGCGAAGCTTTGATCCATTGTTAACCTTTTAGATTCATCAGTAGTAGCAATCTTTATGGTTGCACCCGCAGGTATTTGCTGATATGGATTGTAGGGATGTGGGGCTTTTTCTATGGAGATTTCCTTAACCTCGCCTTCATATATCTTCCTTACTTCATGTATTCTTGCGCCTATCGCCTTTCTAAGAGTCTGCATTAGGAACTCCGTCTTTTTAATGTCTGTTGAGAATATTTCACTAGCCGCTAATGGAACGAATGGAACGTCCCTTCCAAGTTCCCTAGCTATTGCGGTTGCGATCGCGGTCTTACCGGTGCCAGGTGGGCCAGCAAGTAGGACTGCTCTGCCCGCGAACTTTCCTTCTTTTATCAATCTTACGACTATCCCGGCGGCTTCTCTTGCTTCTATCTGGCCAACAAGGCCGCCCCCGACAGGTTTTGCTTTCAAACCGTCTAATCCTAAGCCCGTTATATGCGAATGTGCTGCAATTCTTTCCCATTCCCTCAATGATTCAGATATTTCCCTAACTCCAGTCAAGGCACCTCCCCAGTGAGCAGTTTAAAAAAACGGTTTTAAAAATTTTACACTAATGGGGGAGTTTTCCCTATTTAAATGCCCCTTTCCTCTATGAATTGTAATTTGTAGAATGAGCTGTATAATCCCCCCTTACGCATAAGCTCTTCATGCGTACCCTTTTCTACAATGACCCCATTGTTAAGGACTATTATCTCGTCGCATAATCGTATTGTTGAAAGCCTGTGGGCAATTATTATTGCCATTCTACCTGAAAGGAGTTTTCTCAAAGCTCTTTGTATTAGTAATTCTGTATATGGGTCTATTGAAGAAGTGGCCTCGTCTAAGACGAGCAGTTCAGGATTAACCAATAATGTTCTTGCGAAGCTTATCAACTGTCTTTGCCCTATTGAAATATTTGAAGCTCCCTCTTGAATCATGTAATCGTAACCATTGGGTAGTTTCATTATGAATTCATGGGCGCCAACAGCCTTTGCGGCGGCAATAACTTCTTCATCTGAAGCATCGGGCTTGCCGAATCTGATATTCTCCTTTACGCTCATTGGAAACAGGAAAGAGTCTTGAAGAACTATACTTAGCTTAGACCTCCAAGACTGGATCCGTATATTTCTTAAATCTTGACCGTTTACAAGTATTCTCCCACTGTCAGGATCGTAAAATCTGGCAAGGAGGTTTATTATAGTCGATTTACCGGCGCCCGTAGGACCAACTATAGCCAGCTTCTTTTCTCGAGTTAGTGTAAAGCTAATGCCTTTCAAAACGGGGATATTAGGATCATATCCGAATGTAACGTTTTCAAACCTTACCTCTTCTATCATTTTAACTCAACCGCTATTTCAGGGGGAGGATCAACTACTTCTATTTTAGCATCTATCAGGTCGAATAACCTCTCTACTGCAGCCATTGCAGAATTGTATTGATCTGAAACATTGACTAGGTCTATGAGTGGCATGAAATATGCAAACTGGTATTCTATAAACGCTACTAGAGTCCCTACTGTTATTGCACCGTTTGCAACGAAAACCGAGCCATGCCATAGGATTATTATGGTACCAATTATTCTAACCATAATAACTACTGGTTGGTAGAGTGATGAAACCAATAGCGCATTCTTGTTTGCTTTAACATTTTCCTCCTGTGTTTCATCAAATCTTTTCTTAGCTCTCTCTTCCTGTACAAATGATTGTATAATCTTTATGCCTGAAATGTCTTCTTGCATCCTTGCAGTCAACCCAGCTAGGGTAGAGAGCGTCTTTCTATACGCCCTTCTCGAATACTTTCCGAGAATCCAAACTATTATTATTGCCAGGGGGACAAAGGAAAGGGCTATTAAAGCCAATTCTAAGTCAAGCATGAACATTATTATAAATGCTCCCAGTATTGAAGACGTATCTACCAGTATGCTCGTAAAACCCATCCTAAGGAATATTCTGAGATTGTTAGCATCATTTATGGGCCTAGAGATTATTCTTCCTATCTCACTTTCCGAAAAATATCTGAGGGAAATAAATTGAAGCTTCTCCATGATTTCATCTCTTATGGCTGAAACGACGTTTTCACCAATAATCCTCATTTGAAATATTTGAATATGTTGGAATAAGAAGTTACATAGTACAACAATGGCAAATAGAGGAATCCACCATAAGAAGTTAATCAACTCTCCGGTTTGTATTATCTGATCTATTGCGATCTTATGCATATAGGGAGCCATCAATCCCGTTAAAGAAGATAGAATTATTGCAATAATTGCTATTATGAGATTCTTCTTGAACGGCTTCACATAATTATACAATCTTCTGATTAACACCTTATCTGACACTGTCCTCTTTCTTTCCTCTTCCTGTGCAGAGAAAGCACGCCAAGGACCTGACATTACTCGCTGTCCACCTCCGCCAATGGTGTTTCAGATTTGCTTAGGAATTGGGTCTCATAGATCTTCCTGTATATACCGCTTCTAGCCATTAATTCTTCGTGAGTTCCAAATTCAACTATTTCGCCATCTTCTAAGACCATTATTCTATCAGCATTTCTGATAGTCGAAAGTCTCTGTGCAATTATGAAGGTTGTCCTCCCCCTCATTGCCTCTTCTATTGCAGTTTGTATTTCATGTTCGGTCTTGGCATCTACGAATGAAAGCGAGTCGTCCATTATCAATATCTTAGGATCTGTGAGTATGGCTCTAGCTATAGTTATCCTCTGTCTTTGACCTCCCGAGAGCGTTACACCTCTTTCACCAACAAAAGTATCGTAACCATCTGGTAACGACTCTATAAAGTCACGAATCTTAGCTAATTCTGCAGCCTTAACAACCTCCTCCATGGAAGCATCTGGTTTTCCGAATGCTATATTATCCCTAATTGTCCCGGAGAAGAGAAATACGTCCTGAGGCACTATGCCTATTTGTCTCCTTAAGCAGGAAAGTTTGAACTTCCTAATATCTATGCCATCTATCAATATTCTTCCAGAAGTCGCATCGTAAAACCTTGGGATTAGGTTAATCAGCGTTGATTTCCCAGAGCCAGTTGCACCAAGTATGGCGATTTTCTCTCCAGGATTTACTTTAAAACTCAGGTTCTTTAAAACAGGCCTCCCGTTAGCATACTGAAAAGTTACATTCTGGAATTCAACAGACCCTTCCCTTATGATTATTTCCTCAGCATCGGGAGCGTCTTCAACTGATACTGGAGTATCAATTACTTCGAATATTCTCTCCAGCCCCGCGTAGGCGTTTATCCAGTTTCCAAGCAGCATGCTTAAGTCTCTCAGCGGAAAGCTTAAACGCATCATATATCTCGCGAATAGTATTATACTGCCTACGGTTATGGCAGCGCCGAAATTAAAAATTGAAACTGTAGCATAAACATAGACCATTGCTATCGATAAAGTCAATATTGCCGTGGGCAGGGGCATGTATATTGATTGTATCCTACCAGCCATTATTGCTGTCTCGACGAATTTTTGCTCCGCCTTCTTAAATCCCTCAACCATGTCTTTTTCCCTCCTAAATATTCTAACTGTCTTCATTCCGACGATGTTCTGCTGAATATAGGAACTAAGCCTGCCAAGTATCAGTTGCATTATTCTAAAAAGAGGCATAGTGTCAACCCAGAGCCTTGTTGTAAAATAGAAGATTAGAGGCATCGGCAGTATAGATATAAGAGTCATTGAAGGGCTTACTGAATACATTATTGAGAAAAATACTATTACTGAGAAAACCGCATTGCAAAGAATACTTATCCAAGTTCTTAAAAAGGCGTCTACGGCTTGTAAATCTGTAGTGGCTCTGGAAACCAGATCGCCGACGGGCATTGAATCATAAAAGCTAAACGATTTACTTTGTAGTGAAGCGTAATAATCTGATCTTATGTCCCGTATTATGAATAGCGCCAATAAACCATTGAGATAGTTTACAAAAAAGTTTACTGCTGCAAAACCTGCGCCGGTGAGCAGAATCAACATGAGGTATTCCAAGAGCCTGTCTTGCTTACCGCCAATTAAGACCTCGTCTATTATTTGAGAAGTATACAACGGTTCAAGTACGAATAAGTATGTCCTTACAAGGGACAGGGTTATGGTGAGAATTATAATGGGAATATACCTCTTATGGTATTTAATCAGCCTTTTGAAAGCTATTACTGATTCTGAGAAGCTCTTCTTAGGTTTAAGCGAATAAATATACTCCAACAGTGGCTTCTCAACGCTCATTTTTAATTATCGTATTGAAAAACGGCGGAATTTTTTGAGAGATATAAGGGTTTTTCAAAAGCTAAGTTGACAATCCATGTTTTTCCCATTCAAATATTTAATGCTATTCTGAAAAATATTCAGATATTTCCCTAGCCCTCCGGACAGCAGCCTCTACAGCATTCATTAGCGTCGCCCTTAAACCACCTTTCTCAAGTTCATAAAGACCCATTATTGTCGTTCCACCCGGTGTAGCAACCATATCCTTTAATTCTACAGGCTTACCCTTGCCTTCGAGAACCATCTTAGCTGAGCCAAGCATCATCTTAGCAGCAATCCTTAGAGAAAGATCCTTTGGCAAGCCGATTTTCACGCCGGCATCAGCCAAGGCATCCATAAGTACGAAAACGTATGCAGGACCGCTTCCAGAGAAGC
The DNA here is from genome assembly GCA_017601245.1 of Candidatus Brockarchaeota archaeon. Lineage (GTDB taxonomy): Archaea > Thermoproteota > EX4484-205 > EX4484-205 > JAAOZP01 > JAAOZP01. The sequence goes on along the minus strand of JAFNJB010000051.1, from coordinate 1,221 downwards.
CAGTTATCTCATCCATCAATTCTTCAGAAACTCTTTGAACCTCGCCCATGGTTTTGAAGAGCTTAGAGACAATCTCAACATCCTTCTCATCAGCTTTCGAACCGGGTGAGACAGCTATAAACGCCTCTCCTACTTCAATCAATATGTTTGGCATTATTCTTATAAATCTCGCATTGGGGATAATCTTCTCCATATACTTCAGTTTTACAGCCGCTGCTATAGATACTATTATTTTTCCGTCTGCAAAATCTCTAATCTCCCTCAATACAATCGGCACCTCCTTCGGCTTAACCGCCAGGATAATTATATCGGAATTCTTGGCAACATCCTTATTACTCTCAAAGAACTCTGCTCCATAAGATTCTGCAGTAATCCTCTTTTCAAGGTCTACATCGGATACAATTACTTTATACTCTCCTGTTTTAACAATGTTCCTAACTATCGTACCTCCCATTTTACCAATACCGATTACCCCTATCGTCTTCAATGCTTCGATAAATTGTTCTTGAAAGTATTTAAAAATATTTTTAAGACGTTAGAATAACGAGTTATATCTGGAAAAATAAACTATACGACTATGGGTATTTTCGTTCCGCATTTCGGACATTTATCTCCCTTAAGCCTATTACGGCTCATCCTCAGCCCAAATCTTTCAATTAAGAGTTCACCGCAGCTAGGGCAGTAAGTATCCTCAAACTGACCAGGAACATTTCCTAAATAGACGAATTTCATACCCTCTCCTTTAGCGATTCCATATGCTTTCCTAAGACTCTCCAAAGGAGTGTCTGGAATATCTGAAAACCTGTACGTCGGGAAGAACCTGAGTATGTGTATGGGTATCTCGTCACCCAGATTTTCTCTAATCCATTTGATTAAGCTTCTGAAACTAGACATGTCTTCGTCAAAACCTGGAATTACCAGATTTGTAATCTCTATGAAAATATTTTGCCTCTTCATTTCAAGTAGAGATTCATATATAGGTGTTACATCTGGTACACCTATTATCCTCCTATAACAATCAGGGTCTCCTGAACACTTAAAGTCCACGGTAGCTGCATCCAGATATGGTGCAATCATTCTAACGGCTTCAGGCGTCATATAACCGTTTGTTACAAACGTGTTTTTAATACCTCTTTCATGAGCAAGCTTGGCAGTATCATAAGCGAACTCGAAGAATATCGTTGGCTCAGTATAAGTATAGCTTATTATCCTACAATTCTC